>NZ_MECK01000212.1 GCF_014596465.1 Streptomyces sp. CBMA123
TACTCGGCCCCACAATCAAGCAGGGCCGGTGCACACCCGCGTTGAGCGGCACGGCAACCACCGGAATAGGGCGGTCCCGCGCACTGCGTCCTCGCTAGTGTTTGTTTCAAAAGGAATCTCCAACCCCGATCAGACGATCAAGGCCGGGGATGTCAACATATCTGGCGTTGACTTTTGGCACGCTGTTGAGTTCTCAAGGAACGGACACTTCCTTCGAGCCGCCTTCCAGCGGGCCCTCCGGGCGCTTCGTTCTTTCGTGTTCCCAGCTTATCAGATGTTTTCCGCTCCGTTTCCGGGGCTTCGTTCATCCAACTCGCCGGTGTCTTCCGGGGCTTGACGCCCTGTCCGACGTTTCAAACACTAGCCGACCACCGCTCCGAAAAGCGAATCCAGCTGCAATCCGATAAAACGAACATGGCAAACAAGCACCGGGCCGGGACGCGAAAGGCGAAACGGCAGGCGCGAGCCTGACATGGTGTTTCAAGGGATTGGCCGCCCCGGGACCGTCCGCGCCGATGCGTGTCCGGTGCTCCCTGCCGAGCGACTGGGAGACAGTACCCCCGTCCCGGGCCCGGGGCAACTTCTGCTCGTCAGCGCACGCCGGACGGTCGGCCGCCTCCTGCACCAGGACGCCGTGCAGGGCGAACCAGCCGTCGATCACCAGCCGCGGCGAGCGCGCGGATCGCCGCTTCTCTGCCCGGTGGGGGCACCGCGGTGGTCTCCTTCGACGCTGCGGGCCGTATCTCGGGCATCGACGCCGGGCCGCTTTCCGCCTAGCGCCCTGGAGGGGGCCTGCCGGCGGGCAGGCCCCGGTGGGCTTCGCTGGGCCGACCAGGGGATTCCGGGGATCACCGTCTCTTGCTGGCCCGTCGCCCGGGGTCTCGGCCGCTAGCTTTGTCGACGCTTGGTCAACTCCTCCCAGACACCCCAGGGACCAGCCATGTCCAAAGCCCTTCGGCGCGCCTTCGTCGCCGCCACCTCTCTGCTGGCGCTGCTCGGCAGCGCCTCGCCGGCCCTCCCCGCCCAGGGCACCTTCCTGGCCCCGATCGCCGAGCACCACCACGACAGCTCGCTGACGTACGGCACCAGCAGCAACTGGTCCGGCTACGCGGCCACCGGTGGCACGTTCACCAGCGTCAGCGCGGAGTGGGACCAGCCGGCCGTCACCTGCACCGCCACCGACACCTACGCCGCCTTCTGGGTGGGCCTCGACGGCGACGGCAGCAAGACGGTCGAGCAGATCGGCACCGAGGCCGACTGCTCGGGCGGCACCCCGTCCTACTCGTCCTGGTACGAGATGTACCCGGCCTACCCGGTCAACTTCCGGAACCCCGTGAACGCCGGTGACCACTTCGTCGCGAGCGTGACCACCAACGGCAGCGGTTCCTTCACCCTCACACTCCGCAACACCACCGCGGGCTGGAGCCGGAGCATCGCCAAGTCCTTGAAGGACGCCGCCCTGGCCTCCGCCGAGGTGATCGCCGAGGCTCCCTCCACCATCTTCGGCGTCCTTCCGCTGGCCGATTTCGGCACGGTCGGCTTCACCAACGCCTCGGTCAACGGGAAGGAGCTCGGCGCCTCGAACCCTTCGGTCATCGACATGGCCACGAACAAGGTCACCAAGGCCACCACCTCAGGGATCACCGACGGCGCCGACTTCTCGGTGACCTGGCACCACAGCTGACCGCTCCGCCCGGGGACGCCTGACGGCCGTGCCCCGGCAGGCGTCGCCCGTCAGTCGTCGCCCGTCGGTCGTCGCCGGTCAGGCGTCGTCGCCCGTCATCCGGCGGCCCCGGGCCAGGAAGTCCATCAGGCCGCCCGCGCCGCCGAGTTCGCGCAGCGGGCGGGCCGCGCCGAACGGCGCGTTCCAGAACTCCCCCTGCCGCGGGCCGTCGGCGTGCGGCCCCACGTACGCGTACGGCTCCGCGAGGAACGCGTCCCCGGGCGAGACGCCGTAGTTCACCGCGCTGAGGGAGACCCCGAGGTCGAAGTGCTCGGGCCAGATCACCGGCCGCTCCCCCGGGAACAGCCCGACCAGCGCCGCATCGCCGAGCGCGAAGCAGTGCGCCAGCCGGCGGGCCGCCTCCGGGTCCACCTCGATCGGATGCCGGGCGTCGATCCCCGGCCCGTCCCCGTACAGCCCGGCGGGCGCACCCGCATCCAGCCCGAGGGCCGCGCCGAGCGCGCCGCAGCTGGTGCGTACGAGCGGGATCGCCCGCCCGCGCCCCACCAGCTCCGCGCCCACCACCCGCAGCCACGGTTCGGCCACCGTCCCGAAGCCTCCCGGGCAGGCGCGCAACCGGATCGTCCCGCTCGCCCGGTACTGCGGCCCGGCGAGCACCAGCTCGGCCACCGCGTGCAGGGAGCGACGGGTCCGTACGAGCGTCTCGGTGTCCACGGGGGCATCGTCTCCCGGGAGGCCGGTTCGTGCACCACGACGACACCGACGGCGCGGTCCGCCGCGAGAGGCCGACGTTCTCATCGAACGAGCTCTTGTAAGTGGGGGGTTGGTGAGGGAATCATGTCAGCCCTCACACAACCGCCTCCACACGACAGGGGAGCTGAGACCTCATGGGCGCCGTGGTGGCCGGGACCGAAGTGGCACGGCAGGCGGCCTCGGCGAGTCGCCGTCAGCTGGCGGTCCTGCTGACCGCCAAGACGATCTCGGACGTCGGCTACGCGCTCGACTTCATCTGCCTGTCCGTCTTCGTCTGGGAGCACAGCCGCTCGGCCCTGCACACCGGGCTGGTCAGCGTGGCGCTGTACGCGGGCGCGATCGCGGGCGGGCGGCTCGGGCACCGTTACGGGGACCGCTGGGACCGCCGGCGGGTGATGATCGGCGCCGACCTCGCCCGGGCGCTGATGCTGGCCCTGCTGGCGGCCCTGCCGACGGGCGTGCAGAACTGGTGGCTCTACCCGGCGGTGATGGTGATCGGCACCGGGCGGTCGGTCTTCGAGGCCACGCTGTCCGCCGCCACTCCCGTGCTGGCCGGGCCGCGCACCCCGTCGGTGAACAGCGCGCTGGCCGGGCTCAAGGGCGTGGCCTTCATGGTCGGCATGGGCCTCGCCGCCGTCCTGGTCCCCGTCGCCGGGTACCGCTGGGTGTTCGGGCTGGACGCGTCCAGCTACGCGCTCTCCGCGGTGGTGCTGCTCGCGCTGCGGCTGCGGATGCGGGAGCCGGACGGCCCGGCCGCCGGGAGCCGGGAGCGCTCCGGAGCCTGGCCCCTGCTGGTGGCCGCCGGGCTGGCCGGGCTGGTCGTGCTGCGCGGGCTGGACGCCTTCGGCAGCGCCTCCCAGCACGTGGGGCTGCCGCTGCTGGGCACCGAACTGAACCCGAGTGAGCCCGCCGTGGTCTCCGGTGCGGTGTGGGGCAGTTGGGCGGCCGGCCTGCTGCTGGCCAGCTTCGTGCTGCGGCCGCTGGCCAAGCGCATCGTCGAACGCGCGCCGGCGCCGGTCTACTGCGTGGCCACCATGGTGATGTCGGTGGGCTTCATCGGCGTCTTCTGGCTGGACGGCTGGTGGCCGCGCCTGCTGGCGGCGGCCGGGGCCGGTCTGGGCGACGCGCTGAGCGAGATCACCTACAAGCAGTCGCTCCAGCAACTGCCCGACGGGCGGCGGGGAAGGGCGTTCGGACTGTCCCAGATCACCGTCAACGCGGGCTTCATGTCCGGCCTGCTCGTCACCAGCCTGGTCCTGCAGCCCTCCTGGGTGGCGCAGTGGGTGCTGCTGCTGCACGGCGTGCCGCTGCTGGTGGCCGGCTGGACGGCGGTCACCGCGACCCGGGCCGCCCGCTCGGTCGAGGCGGTCTCGTGAGCGGGCGTCCTGGGAGCGGGCATCCCGTGAGCGGGCCCGGCAGGCCGGTCGGCACGGCCACCGACCGGGCCTACCTCGACTACGCCGGGCTCGGCCGGCTGCGCCCCGCCGCCGTCGCCGCGATGCGCACCGCCGTGGACGAGGTGCTCCCGCACGGCAGCGCCAGGGTCGGCCCGCTGTTCGGCGCGCGGGCCGCCGCCCGGCGGTCCGTCGCCCGGCTGCTCGGCTGCACGCCCGAGGAGGTCGCCTTCGTCCCCAACACCTCCGCCGGCATCCACTTGGTGGCCGACGGGCTGGACTGGCACCCGGGCGACCAGGTGGTGCTGTTCGACCGGGACTTCCCGGCCAATGTCCGGCCGTGGCTGCGGCTGCGCCGCTTCGGGGTCGAGCCGGTCTGGGTGCCGATGCGGGACGGCGGCTACCGGATCGAGGACGTGGCGGCGGCCGTCGGGCCGGCCACCCGGCTCGTCGCGGTGAGCCACGTCAACTTCGCCACCGGCTTCCGCTGCGACCTCGACCGGATCTGCGCGCTGGCCGCCGAGGCCGGGGCGCTGGTCTGCGTGGACGCCGTGCAGAGCTTCGGCGCGCTGCCGTTGTCGGTGGCCGACACCCCGGTGGACTTCCTGGCCGCGGGCGCGCACAAGTGGCTGTGCGGGCCACCGGGCACCGGGGTGTTCTACTGCCGGGCCGACCGGCTGGAACTGCTGCGCACCACGCCTACCGGCTGGTTCGGCCACGAGGGCGCCGCGGAGGTGTCCAAGGGGCCGGGGCACCTGCGGTACGACCTGCCCGAGCGGGCCGCCGCCGCCCGGGTCGAGGGCGGGATGTACGACCTGGTCGGCATGGCCGGGCTGGCCGCCGCGCTGGCCGAGCTGGAGGAGGCCGGGACCACTGCGGTCGCCGAGCGGGTGCGCGCCCTGGCCGACCGGCTGCGCAGCGGGATCGCCGAGCTCGGCTACCACCTGGTGCTCCCCCCGGACGGCACCGGGCACTCGGGCGTGGTGAGTTTCACCGGCCGCCGCACGGAAGGCGTGGAGATCGTCCGGAGATTGGCGTCGGCCGGAATACACGTTTCCGTTCCGGACGGCCTGGTCCGGGTTTCCCCGCATTTCTGGACGACCGACGGAGAAGTCGCGGAGATCCTCTCGGAGCTTGCCGTGCAGAAGCCTTGACGGCACTGTTCCGGTTCCCGAAGAATATCGCTCAACCACTTCGCCGGACCGGATATCCGGGCCGGCCCGTGAAAAGAGAGGGGTTGCGATATGGCTTACGAGACCTGGGAGTCCCTGGAGGACGAGGTCGAGATCAGCACTGGTGCGGCGGACTGCTGGACCTGTCTGGTCGACGACGCCGGCGTCTGATTCCGGCGCTCCGCGCATGCCCCGTGACGGAATTCCGGTCCGCCCGGATTACGTCGCGGGGCATGTCGCCGATCGCCCGGCGCCCGACTCCCGATCAGTAAAGGAATTACCGCGTGAACCGGTGGGAATTCAGTCACGGAATCGTCGGGGTCAACGCGCCGAGTTGGCTCACCTTCGAGGTGCACCGCCCGTACTTCGACGGTGCCGAATCACCGGCCACGGCCATCCAGGCGCGGTCCGCGGTCCTGGCCGCCCGGCGTTTCGAGAACCCCGTTCCGGGCTCGCTGCGGTTCGGCATGACGATGCCCGCGAGCTACCGCCGGCTGCTGGTGCAGGAGTCCCGGCTGACCGCCTACCGGGCGGTGCTCCCGACCGACCTGCCCGATGAGCTGGCCTCCCCCGCCTGGCGGCGGATGACCGAGGCGTACCGGCGGCACGCCGAGCTGGACCAGCTGGAGCGGTCCGGGCTCGCGCACTGGCTGGTCGCGGTCTGCCTCCCCACGGCGGTGCTGGAGGTCGTCCCGGCGGACCTCGACCCGGCGGCCTGCCGGGACCAGGTGACGGCGGGCCTGCAGACCGCCCGCGCGGCGGCCCTGTTCGGCTCCGAGGGCCTCTCGGAGCGGACCACCGCGGCCTACCGGGTGCTGGCCGACCACCCCGCGCCCACGGTCGCCCACGTCCAGGCGGTGGCCGCCTGGGGCTACCTCCTCGCCCGGCACGCCGGGGACGACTCCGCCGCGCCGCTCCTCCTCGGCCGCGCCCGGGACCTGCTCAAGGCGGTCGCGGGCGAGCTCACGCCCTTCACCCACACCGTGCTGACCGCCCGGCTGGCGCTGCGCGAGGTGATGTACGCCGAGCGGCGGCGGGACTTCGGCAGCGCCCGGGCGCTGCTGGCCGACGTCCGAGCGGGCGTCGCCGAGCTGACCGCACCCGACCGGGACGACGAGCTGGTCCTGCTGGAGACCCGCCGACGGCTGCTCGACCGGCACCTGGAGATCGCGGTGCGGATGGGCGACACCGAGGCCGAACGCGCCGCCGTCGAGGAGGGCCTGGCCCTCGACCCGTGGGACGTGAAGATCCGGATGCAGGCGGCCCAGGCCCACGAGCGCGCCGGCGAGCACGAGCAGGCGCTGGCCGGCTACCTGCACGCCGCCCGGCTCGGCCCGTTCGGCACCGGCTTCGCACTGCTGCGGGCCGCCGACCGCGCCCGCGAACTCGGGCACACCGAGTTCGCCCGGGTGCTCGTCGAACGGGCCTTCCGCGCCGCACCGCGCGCCGGCGCCACCCGGGACGCCCTGCTGGCCGCCTGCCGGGACGACGGCGACCAGCCACTCGCCGAACTGACCGAACGCGCCGCCACCCTCGACCGGGAGCGGCCGTACGCCAACAACTGGCACTACCGGATGTACGCCTCGTACTTCAACCTGGGCGAGTCCGAGTCCCCCGGCCTGTATGCCCGACTGCCCAGCCTGGCCTACGAGTTCGCCGAGTCCGCCGAGCGCGGGAGCGAGCGGGCCGAGGTCAACTGGCAGCGCCTCATGCCGCCGGCGTTCCGGCGCAACCTGATCCGCGAGTCCGGGCTGACCGAGTTCACCGTCGACCACCCGGCCGAACTGCCCGAGCACCTGCGCACCCCGCGCTGGAACCGGCTCTGCGCGTGGCTGGACGACTTCGCCGACTGCGGGCCCGAGCGGCAGCAGCAGATCGCCCTGGTGCTGTACCGGCTCGGATTCACCAAGCTGGTCCTGGAGCTGATCCCGGCCGTGCCGGTCGAACGGCTCCGGACCCCGGCCGAGCTGCGCCTGCACCACTGGCGCGACCTGGTGCGCTACGTCGCCTCGATCGGCACCGGCAGGGTGGCCACGCCGGACACCTCCTTCGCCGTCGCGGAACACCCGGCCTGCCCGACCCACCTGCGGTTCGTCATCGCCGTGGTGGCGGTGGTGTTCCACGCCCGCGAGACGCGGTCGCTGGAGGAGGCCGCGCGCTGGCGGGAGATCGGTGCCGCCGCGCTCGCGGAGCTGCTGGCGGAGCCGGACCGCTCCGCGTTCGAGAAGTCGATGCTGGAGAGCCGGTTCTACCGCAGCGTCAGCTTCGTGCCGTTCCTGGCCCGGGACCGCACGTGGCTGGCCCGCGACATGGACCGCGCCGAGGAGCTGGCCCGGTCGGTGCCCGCCGAGGGCGCCTACCAGGAGTTCCTCAAGCGGGAGAACCTGCGGGCCTGCGTGGAGAGCCGCTCCAAGGAGTGCTACGCGTTCGGCGAGGACGACCGCGGCGACATCCTGGTCGCGGAGGCGCTGGCCCTGGACCCGTACGAGCCCAAGACCCACATCGAGGTGGCGGAGGGCCTGCTGCGGCGCGGCCTCCCCCGGGAGGCGGCCGACAGCTTCCTGCGGACCGCCCGGCTCGGGCCGGTCTCCACCGCGCTCGGCTACGCCTCCGCGGCCGAGTGCTTCCGGCGGGCCGGCCAGCCGGTCCTGGCCGAGGACTGCTACCTCCAGGCCCTCCGGCTGGACCCGTACGCGATCTCCGCGGCACGCGGGTGGGCCGCCGTCGGCACGGCCGGCGGCACGGCCGAGCTGGCCCGCAGGTACCTCGCCGACCTGGAGGCGTGGGGAGCGGCCCGGCGCGCCGCCCGGCGGGAGCGCGCGTGAGCGTCACCTGGGTGCTGCGCCCCGAGCCCGGCCCCGAGGTCGAGGCCGTCGTACGGCCGGTGCGGGTCGGCGAGCTGCCCGCCGAGCTGCCCGCCGCGTTCCTCGCCGGTACCGGGTTCAGCGGCCAGGTGGGCGAGGTGCTGCAGCTGCCCGGCACTCCGGTGACCGTGCTGCTCGGCGTCGGGCCGCGGGCCCGGCCGGACCGTGCGGCGGACCGGGAAGCGGACCGGGAAGCGGACCGGAGCCCGGACCGGGGCGCCGTCCGGGCGGCGGCCGCCGGGCTGGCCCGGGCCGTCTGCGCCTACCGGCGGCTGGCCGTCCACCCGCCGGGCCCGGACCTGCGGCCGCTGGTCGAGGGCTACCTGCTCGGCGGCTACCGGTTCACCCGGTACCGCAGCGGTGCGGCCGCGCCGGCCGACCAGCTCGTCGAGGTGCTCACTCCCGAGACTCCGGACGCCACCCGCGGCCTGTTCGAGGGCCGTCGGCTGGGCGAAGCCGTCCTCCTGGCCAGGGACCTGGTCAACGAACCGGGTGAGGCCCTCACCCCGCCCGCGTTCGCCGCAGCCGCGGCCGAGGTCGCCGCGGCGACCGGGCTGTCGTGCGAGGTCTGGGAGGGCCCGCGGATCGCCGAGGAGCGGCTGGGCGGCCTGCTCGGGGTCAGCCGGGGCTCCCTGCTGCCGCCCAGGCTGGTCAAGCTGGGCTACCGGCCGCCCGGCTGGACGGAGCGGGCCGAAGGAACGGCGGGGACGGCGGGGACGGCGGCGCCCGCACGGATCGCGCTGGTCGGCAAGGGCGTCACCTTCGACGCCGGCGGCCTCTCCCTCAAGCCCAACGCGCACCTGGCCGGGATGAAGGCCGACATGGCCGGAGCGGCCGCCGTCCTCGGGGCGATGTCCGTGCTGGACGCGCTGAACTGCCCCGTCGCGGTGGACGCCTGGCTGCCGCTCACCGAGAACATGCCCAACGCCGACCCGATCCGGGTCGGCGACGTCCTGGTGATGCGCAACGGCACCACCGTCGAGATCTGCCACGCGGACGCCGAGGGACGGCTGATCATGGCCGACGCGCTGGTCCTGGCCGGCGAGACCGAACCGCAGGCGATCGTCGACATCGCCACCCTCACCGACGCCGCCGCGATCGCCCTGGGCCGCAAGGTCGCCGCACTGATGGGCACCGACGACGCCCTGGTGGAGCGCCTGCGCGCGGCCGGCGCCCGGGCCGGCGAGCCGCTCTGGCCGCTGCCGCTCCCCGAGGCGTACCGGCCCCAGCTCCGCTCCCGGGTCGCCGACCTGGTCAACTACACCCTCGGCACCCGGCACGGCACCGCACTGCTCGCCGGCCACTTCCTCCGTGCGTTCGTGCCGCCCGGCATCCCCTGGGCCCACCTCGACATCCAGGGCACCGCCCTCTCCGACGGGACGGAGGCCGAATGGGTCGCCGGCGCCAGCGGCTTCGGCGTCCGCACCCTGGCCGAGTTCCTGGTCGGCCACCCGCGCCCGTCCGCCTGACGCACCCGACCCGACTCGCTCACCCGTCCGCCCGACCACGCGAAGCAGCACGAAGCAGTACGAAGCAGTACGAAGTGGCGTGGAGTGGCGTGGATCACGGCGGGTTCCGGGCGGAGGACGAAATGCGGGAGCCCTCGCGGTGGTTGGCACCGGCGATCAGGAAGTCCCGGCGCACCACCGCTACCCGCGAGGAACCCATGACCGTCACCGAGCCCGTCGCCTCCCGCGCGGCCGCACTCCTCTCCCGGCCCACCACCATCAACGGGCTGACCGTCCCCAACCGCATCGTCATGGCGCCGATGACGCGCCAGTTCTCCCCGGGCGGCGTGCCCGGCGAGGACGTGCGCGCGTACTACGCCCGCCGCGCCGCCGCGGGCGTCGGCCTGATCGTCACCGAGGGAACGTACGTCGGCCACGAGTCCGCCGGCCAGAGCGACTCCATCCCGCGCTTCCACGGCGAGGAGCAGCTCGCCGGGTGGGCCGAGGTCGCCGAGTCCGTCCACGCGGCGGGCGGCACCATCGTCCCGCAGCTGTGGCACATCGGCATGGTCCGCAAGCAGGGCGACCCGCCGATCGCCGACGCCCCGGCCATCGGCCCCTCCGGCATCCGGCTCGACGGCACCGAGGGCGCCGGCCGGGCGATGACCCCGGCCGACCTGGATGCCGTCATCGGCGCCTTCGCCGAGGCCGCCGCGGCCGCCGAGCGGATCGGCTTCGACGGCGTCGAGCTGCACGGCGCCCACGGCTACCTGCTCGACCAGTTCCTCTGGGCCCGCACCAACCGCCGCACCGACGCCTACGGCGGCGACCCGGTCGCCCGGACGAAGTTCACCGCCGAGCTGGTCGCCGCCGTCCGCGCCGCCGTCTCCCCCGAGTTCCCGGTGATCTTCCGCTACTCGCAGTGGAAGGCGGAGAACTACGAGGCCCGCCTCGCCGAGACCCCGCAGGAGCTGGAGGCGATCCTCACCCCGCTCGCCGAGGCCGGGGTCGACGCCTTCCACGCCTCGACCCGCCGCTACTGGGTGCCCGAGTTCGACGGTTCCGACCTCAACCTGGCGGGCTGGACCAAGAAGCTCACCGGCCGGCCCACCATCACCGTCGGCTCGGTCGGCCTGGCCGGCGACGTCACCGCCGCCTTCGCCGGGCAGGGCTCCGACACCGCCGGCATCGACAACCTGCTCGACCGCCTGGAGCGCGACGAGTTCGACCTGGTCGCCGTCGGCCGCGCCCTGCTCCAGGACCCGGAGTGGGCCGCCAAGGTCCTCGCCGACCGCGTCGCCGAGCTGCGCCCGTACGACGCCGCCGCCGTCCGCACCCTGAGCTGACCGGCGCCGGCGCCGCCCGGCGTCCGGCGTCCGGCGTCCGGCGTCCGGCGGGGGGATCGACCGATCCCGCCACCGGGCGCCGGGCCGCGCCGCAGGCAGCACGCCGGGGACCTGGAGCGCCTTCTCGCTCTCCGCCCCGACCGGTCCGCGCGAGGTCACCGATCGGCCGAACTGCGCTCCTGGCAGGCCGACATGAACACTTCACCGACCGCGGTGACCGTGTTAGCGTCCGTCGGATGTCGAGGATTCTGGTCACCGATCTGGACGGCACCCTGCTCGGCGGCACCCGGGAGGACCGGAGCCGATTACGGGACTCGCTGGCCCGCCACCCCGAGGTGACCACCGTCTTCGCCACCGGACGCGGAATCGCCTCGATCCGCGAGGTGCTCCGCGACCCGCTCGTCCCCCGCCCCCGGTGGATCATCGCCGATGTCGGCGCCACCGTCCTCGACGGCACCGACCTCACCCCCGTCGACCCCGTCCAGGAGCAGCTGCGGGCCGGCTGGCCGGGCCCGGACCGGATCCGCACCGCGCTGCGCGGGTTCCCCGGGCTCGTGTACCAGCACGGTGTCCGCCAGGACGGGCGGTGCTCCTACCACCTCCCGCCGGACGGGCTCACCCCGGAGCTCACCGCGGCCGTCGGCGCCCTCGGCTGCGCCTGGGAGTACTCGGCGGACCGCTACTTCGACGTCCTGCCGCCCGGAGCCTCCAAGGGCAACGCGCTACGGGCCCTGGCCACCAAACTGGGCTGGCAGCCCGAGCAGATCCTGGTCGCCGGGGACTCCCTCAACGACCTCTCGCTGTTCCGCGTCGGCACCCACGCGGTAGTCGTCGCCGGGGCCGAACCGGCTCTGCTCACCGCCCTCGCCGGCCGCCCCCTCGTGCAGCGCCCCGACCGGCCCGGTGCCGCCGGCATCCACGCGGCGCTGCGCACGCTCGGCTGGACCTCCGGGGAGGCCTCCGCCGCACCCACGCCCGTCGGCTCGCACTCGCTCGTGGTCGCCTACCACCGCCCTCCCCTGCACTGGAACGGCGAGAGCTGGCAGCCGCCCAGCAGCCCCAACGGCATCCTGCCCACCCTGACCAGCGCCTTCGCCGACGACCTGCCCGGCGTCTGGGTCACCGCCCGCACCGGCCGCGACCGGCACGCCCCGCTCCCGCCCCCCGTCTCCGCCCCGCCGATGGCCGCCGTACCCGTCGACCCGGCCACCTGGAGCGGCTACTTCCACCGCGCCTGCAAGGAGACGCTCTGGCCGGTCCTGATGTCCGAACCGGACCGGGCCGTCTTCGACGAGCGCGCCTGGGCCGACTACCGCGCCGTCAACGCAAGCTTCGCCCGGCGGATCAGCGCCCAGGCCGCTCCCGGAGCGACCGTCTGGCTGCACGACTACAACCTCTGGCTCGTCCCCGGCCTGCTCCGCCGCACCCGGCCCGACCTCAGGACCGGGCTGTTCCACCACACCCCGTTCCCCGACCCGGAGACCTTCGCCGCCCTCCCCGTGGCCGCCGAACTGCGCTCCTCGCTCGCCCGCCTGGACTGGGCCGGATTCCACACCGAGGCCTTCGCCGAGCGCTTCCGCCGGACCCTGGCGGGCCTCCCCCGCGTGCCGCGCACCGGCGTCCACCCGCTCGGCATCGACCGGCGGGCCGTCGAGGGGCTCGCCCGGCTGTGCGCTCCGCGCCGCCGGCCGGGCGGCCGGCGCGTGGTGCTCTCCGTCGAGCGCCTCGACTACGCCAAGGCCCCGGTCCAGAAGGTCGACGCCGTCAACCTCCTGCTCGCCCGCCGCCCCGACCTGCACGGCCGGCTCGTCTTCCGCCTCGTCTGCCCGCCGCCCGAACCCGGCATCACCGCGTACGAGACCACCCGCCGGGAGCTCGAACGACGCGTCGAGGAGACCAACGCGCGCTGGCGCTGCGGTGGTTGGCAGCCGGTCGACTACCTGCCGCAGCGCCTGTCCAGCGCCGAGGTGGTCGACCAGTACCTCGCCGCGGAGGTCCTCTGGGTCACCTCCCTCCAGGACGGCATGAACCTCACCGCCAAGGAGTTCGTCGCCGCCCGCGCCGCGCTCCCCGGCGATGCCGCCGACGCCTCCTGCGCCTGCGACCCGGGCGTCCTCGTCCTGTCCCGCCATGCCGGCGCCGCGGCCGAACTCGGCGAGGCCGCCCTGCTCACCGACCCCCGCTCCCCCGAGGACCTCACCACCATGCTCGCTCGCGCCCTCGACCTGCCCCCGGCCGAACGCCGCACCCGGATGACCCGCCTCTCCACCCTGCTCGGCCACACCCGCCCCACCGACTGGGCCCGCCAGATCCTGGACGCCATCCGGAGCACCTGACCCGCCGCGCCGGTACTCGGATCAGTCGTCGGCGGCGCCGGGGCCGGCCGGGTAGAGGTGGCCGAGGAGGCGGTGGAGGGTGCGGCGGTCGCGGTCGGGGAGCTCGTCGAGGCCGCTGAGGGTGGTCAGCAGTTCGGCGCGGATCTCGTGGACGGTGCGCTCGCCGTCCCCGGTCAGAGTCACCCGCTTGATCCGCCGGTCGGCGGGGTCGACCTCGCGGCGGACCAGACCCTGGGCCTCCAGGCGGTCGACGATGCCGGTGACGTTGGAGGCGTCGCAGGCGAGCAGGTCGGCGAGGGTCCGCATGGGCATCGGGCGCCGGAGCAGGCTCAGCATCTTGCCCTGCATCAGGGTGAGGCCGCGGGCGGCCGCCACGGTGGAGAAGCTCCGGTAGTACCCGGCTGCGGCCCGGGCGAGCTGGTCCATCAGCTCGACGGAGGTGGGCACGGCGGGCGGGTCGGTGCTGGTCATGGGTCGAGTGTAGGCACCATTGGTTGACATCCTCAACCATCGGGCCTACCGTCGACCGTACTACTTGAGGACTTCAACCATCGATGCCCTCAACTCATCCTGGAGCAGCACCATGACCGCCGCCCTCTTCGTCGTCACCGGCGCCACCCACTGGACCCTCGCCGACGGCACCACCCACCCGACCGGCTACTGGGCCGAGGAACTCGCCGAGCCGCACCGCGTCTTCCGTGAGGCCGGCTACGAGATCACCATCGCCACGCCCGGCGGCGTCCCGGCCACCGTCGACCGCGCCAGCCTGACCGCCGCGGCCAACGGGAGCCAGGAACGGGCCGAGGCCGTCGCCGCGTACCTGGACTCCCTCCGGGCCTCGCTCGACGGCCCCGCCGTGCTGGAGGAGGTCGACCCCGACGCCTACGACCTGGTCTTCTACCCCGGCGGCCACGGCCCGATGGAGGACCTCGCGGTCGACGAGGCGTCCGGCCGGATCCTCACCCGCACCCTCGACGCGGGCCGGCCGCTGGGCGTGGTCTGCCACGCGCCCGCCGCCCTGCTGGCCGCGCGGCGCGAGGACGGCAGCTGGCCGTTCGCCGGCTACCGGATGACCGCCTTCACCAACGCCGAGGAGAGCGCGGCCGGCCTGGCCGACGGCGCCCCGTGGCTGCTCCAGGACCGCCTGGTCGAGCTGGACGCCGACTTCGCCGAAGCCGCCCCCTTCGCCCCGCACACCGTCGTCGACCGCAACCTGTACACCGGGCAGAACCCGGCCTCCTCCACCGCGCTGGCCCACCAGCTGGTCGAGGCCCTCGCCACCGACGCCGCCACCGTCGTGAAGCGGCTGCGGGCGACCTTCCGGTCCGGTCGCACCAAGCCGCTCGACTGGCGCCTCGGCCAGCTGCGGGCCCTGCGCGCGCTGCTCACCGAGCAGTCGGACGCGTTCCTCGCCGCACTCGCCGCCGACCTCGGCAAGGGCCCCGTCGAGGCCTACCGCACCGAGGTGGCCTTCACCCTCAACGAGCTCGACCACACGGTGCGGCACCTGGAGGAGTGGCTGCGCCCGGCGGCCGCCGCCGTCCCCGACGCCTTCCTCCCGGCCCAGGCCCGGGTGGTCCGCGACCCGCTCGGCGTGGTGCTGGTCATCGCCCCCTGGAACTACCCCCTGCAGCTGGCCCTCGCCCCGCTGGTGGGCGCCCTGGCGGCCGGCAACACCGCCGTGGTCAAGCCCAGCGAGCTGGCCCCGGCGACCTCGGCGGCCCTCGCCCGCCTGCTGCCCCGCTACCTCGACCGGCACGCCGTCGCCGTGGTCGAGGGAGCCGTCCCGGAGACCACCGCACTGCTGGAGCAGCGCTTCGACCACGTCTTCTACACCGGCAACGGCGCGGTCGGGCGGATCGTGATGGCGGCCGCCGCCAAGCACCTCACCCCCGTCACCCTCGAACTCGGCGGCAAGAGCCCGGTCGTGGTCGAGCCCGGCGTCGACCTCGCGGTGACCGCGCAGCGGATCGTCCGGGGCAAGTTCCTCAACGCCGGGCAGACCTGCGTCGCCCCCGACTACGTGCTGGCCGTCGGCGACACCGCGGCCCCGCTGGCGGCCGAACTGGCCGCCGCCGTCCGCGCGGCCCACGGCGAGGACCCGGCCGGCGACCCCGAGTACGGGCGGATCGTCAACGAGCGCCACTTCGACCGGCTCACCGCCCTGCTCGGCGAGGGGCGGACCGTCACCGGCGGCGACCACGACCGCGCCGGCCGCTACCTCGCGCCCACCGTGCTCGCTGACGTTCCGCCGACGGCGCCGGTGATGCAGGAGGAGATCTTCGGGCCGATCCTGCCGATCGTCACCGTGCCCGACCTGGACGCGGCGATCGACTTCGTCAACGAGCGCGACAAGCCGCTCGCGCTGTACGCGTTCACCGAGTCCGAGCGCACCAAGCAGCGCCTCGCCGAGGAGACCTCGTCCGGTGCGCTCGTCTTCGGGCTGCCCGTGTCGCACCTGGCCGTCCCCGAGCTGCCGTTCGGCGGCGTCGGCGAGAGCGGCATGGGCCGCTACCACGGCGCCTACTCCATCGACACGTTCAGCCACCTCAAGGCGGTGCTGGACAAGCCGCTCGGCTGAGCGCGCGAGGCGCGCGCCCGGCCCGTCCGAGAGACCACCAGGCCGCCGTCACGACCGGAATCCCCGGTCCGTGGCGGCGGCCTGGCGCATTGTGGCCGAACCCTCCGCCATTCGGCGGAGGGCACACCCCCCGGACGGCGGGTGGCGATTCCGGGCATCTGATCCGCAATCAGACGGGCGCACGTGAAATGTCTTTCCTTCAACTAAAAACCGCGCGGCCGAAATCCGCCCTTCGCCCTAGCCCAGGGGACCCAATGGGCCTACAGGCTGGATTCCGAAGGTGCATCCTGGTGTTAGCCTTGCTTTCTGACGGACAAACAGCAAAGAACTCTTTACTTCCCATAAGTTGATCTATGGTCCGGAGCCCCGGCGGGGCCAGCGGCGGAATTCGATTTCCGCGTTCCCGGATCACCCCTCACCTTCGACCGATCGGGCGGGGTCGCCACGACACGCGACCTCACGCCCGGTCCTCGCATGCCCCGAGCAGGAATTGATGCCCGCCCAACCGATATCCGAACTCATCCGCTTCGTACGCCGCAGTTCACCGTTCTACGCGGAGCTGTACGCCGGTCTGCCCGACCGCTCGGTGGAGTTGACCGACCTACCCGTCGTCCCGCAGGCCGCGTTCTGGCAGGCGAACACGCCCCGCGACAACCGGGTGCTGACCGGGCCGCTGGAGGAGGCGGTGGTCTTCAAGAGCGGCGGCACCACCGGCTCGCCGAAGTTCTCCTGCTACACCCGGGAGGAGTGGCGGGAGTTCACCACCTCCTTCGGCGCCGGACTGGTCGACGCCGGACTGCGCCCCGGACACCGGGTCGCCGACCTCTTCTACGCGGGCGACCTGTACGCCAGTTACACCTTCGTCCTCGACTCGCTGCACCGCTCCCCCGTCGCCAACGTCCGGCTGCCGATCGGCGGCGCGGCGCCACTGGAGTCGACCGCGCGCACCCTGGAGCAGTTCGCGGCCGAGGTGGTGGCCGGCACGCCGACCACCCTGTGCGCGCTCGCCGACCACCTGGTCGCCTCCGGACGTGAACTCCCGCACGTGGAGCTGCTGCTGTTCGGCGGCGAGGGCCTCTACCAGGACCAGCAGCCGCTGCTCACCAAGGCCTTCCCGCACGCCCGGATCTCCTCGATCGGCTACGCCGCCGTCGACGCCGGACTGCTCGGCCGGCCCGTCCCCGGCCCGGACACCCGGGAGCACCGGGCGTTCACCCCGGAGACCGTCGTGGAGATCCTCGACGACCACACCGACGAGCCGATCACCGTCGACGGCGTGCCCGGCCGGGTCGTGGTGACCGACCTGCGGCGCCGGCTGATGCCCGTCCTGCGTTACCCCGTCGGGGACCGCGCCGAGTGGACCGACGTCTCCACCGGACGGTTCCGCGTCCTGGGCCGGGCCCAGGAGGGCGTCCGGGTCGGGCCGGTGTCGCTGTACACCGAGGACGTGCTCGACCTCGTCCGGGCCGCCGACCCCGCCGGCCGGGTCACCGGGGCGCAGCTCGTGGTGCGCCGCTGGGACGGCCGGGACGGGCTGGTGCTGCGCCTGGCCTGCGACGGGGAGCCCGCCGGGCTGCCCGAGCTGGCCGCCGCCGTCGAGGCCGGGATCCACGCGGCGCGGCCGCTGTACCCGGAGGCCGTCGCCGCCGGGTACGTGAACCCGCTGTCCGTCGCGTGGGTGCGGCGGCAGGAGCTCGCCGTCAACCCGCGGACCGGCAAGCTGATCCGGGTCCTCGACGAACGGCCGCACTCGTGACGGCGGTGGGGACGGCCGCGGAGACGGTTGCGGAGACAGCCGCGCCGACGGCCGCGAAAACGGCTGCGGAGACAGCCCCCGGAACCGCCCCGGCCGCGCGCCGCCGGCCGCTCGTCCTGCGCAACCGGCGGTTCTGCGCCGTGTGGGCCGCGCAGGTGCTCACCCAGGCCGCCGGGCGGATGTTCCAGGTCGGCACGGTGTGGTGGCTGGTGAGCCGGGCCGCCGGGGCCGACCGGGGCCTCGCCTCCGGTGCCTTCCTCGCCGTCAGCACCCTGCCCGCGGTGGCACTGGCGCCGCTGGTGGCCGGGCTGATCGCCCGCCGCCCGCACCGGACGGTGCTGGGCGTCTCGGCCGCCGTCGCCGGTCTGGTCGCCCTCGGCACGGCCGGCTGGACGTACGCCGGGACGCCGCCGCTGGTCGTCGCGTACGGCGCCGCACTGGTGCTGGCGGGCTGCCAGGCGGTCTTCGACCCCTGCCTGACCACGTCCGTCCCCGAGCTGGTCGAGGACGCCGACATCGAGACCGCGACCGGGTTCGAGCTCAGCACCCAGTCGCTGGCCGGACTCGCCGGCGGGCTGCTCGGCCCGCTGACGGTCGACCTCGCGGGCCCGGCCGGTGTCGTCGCCGGGTGCGCCGGCGCCTACCTGCTGGCAGCCGCGCTGATCGGCGCGACCCGGTTCCCGGGCTCCGGCACGCCGACCGGGGACGCGCAGCCGGCGGACGGCGGCGCCCCGGCCATCCCCGCCACCGACACCTCCGCCCCGCCCCGGCCGCTGCGCCGGATCCTGGCCGAACTTCCTTTCATCCGGCGGGTGTTGCTCTGCTTCACCGCGGCCAACCTGTTCACCACCGCGGTGTTCGTGGTGATGCCGCTGTACACCCGGACGGTGCTGCACGCCGACGGCTCGACCGTCGCCGCGCTGGAGGCGGCGCTCGGCGCCGGCACGCTCGTGGGCTCCTTCACCGCCGGCCGCCTCCCGGGCGCGCCCACCGCGATCGGCGCGGGCTGTCTGGTCCTGATGGCCGTCTCGCTCGGGCTGCCCGGGCTGGCCGCCGGCACCACCCCGGCGCTCGGGTCGATGGCGGTGGCCGGCTGGTGCGTGGGCGTGATCGGCGTCCGGTTCGTGGCGCTGTTCCAGCGGATGGTGCCGGCCGAGGACCGGCCCGGCTTCTTCGCGGTGATGCAGGCCCTGCTGGGGGCGACCTTCCCGGTGTCCTCACTGCTCTTCGGCCTGCTCGGCGACCACCTCCCGGCGCGGACGCTGTGCCTGGTCCAGGCCGTCGGCGTGCTGCCGGTCGCCGCCGCGCTCTGGTGGACCGGCCGGCGCGAGCCGCAGGCCCCTGAGCCGGCGAGCGCGCCCGCGCCGGCGGACGCGCAACCGATCGGGGACGTGCGATGACGACGACGGTGACGACCCCGACCACGACCACGACCACGACCACGGTGACGATCGCTCCCGCCGCCCCGCAGGACGTCGCGCAGCTGCGCCAGCTCTACTTCGACGTCTACGGCCACGGCTACCCGGTCGCGCTCGGCAGCGACCCCGAGGAGATGCGCCGCCTGATCGCCGACCCGCACACCCACTGGCTGACCGCCCGCCACCAGGGCGCCGGCCGGCTGGCCGGGTCGGTGGCGGTGCAGACCGACCCGGGCAGCCGGATCGGCAAACTGGTGGGCCTGGCGGTCCACCCGGAGGAGCGGGGCGGCGGGCTGGCCGGACGGCTGACCGCCCAGGTGTGCGCGGACGCCTTCGCGAACGGCGCCCTGGACTCGATCTACGCGACCGTCCGGGTGGTCACCCCCGGCCCGCAGCAGGTCTTCACCCGCAACGGCTTCCAGGCCCTCGGCCTGCTGCCGAACGCCGTCGAGGTGGCCGGGTGCGAGAGCCTCGCGCTGTTCGCCCGGCACGCCGACGGCGTGCTCGCCCGGCGGGAGGGCGTCGGTGAGGTACCGGCCGCCGTGCTGCCGCTGCTGGAGGCGGCCCGACGCAGCACCGGCATCGGGTACGGCCGGTCGGGCCCGGCGGAGGGGCCCACCCCGGTGGCAGCTCCGGCAGCCGGGGCGGCACCCGCCCCCGTGACCGCGCCGGTGACCGCGCCGATGGAGCTGATCACCGCGCCCGGCTTCGTCCGCCGCCGGTTCCTCGAGCTCTTCCCCGACCCGGCCGAGCGGTTCTTCCCGCTGCACGTCCCGAACGCCGTCCTCACCCCGCCGGACGGCTCCTTCGAGGCCTACGCCGACCTGGACCCGGTCGCGGCGAGCTGCTCGCTGGTCGCCGTCCACCCGTCCCCGGCCGCCGTCACCGGCGCGCTGGAGCCGCTGATGGCGGCCGTCACCCGGGCCGGCGCGGACTACGTCGAGACGCTGCTGCCGCTGGCCGACACCGCCGGGCTGAGTGCCTTCCTGGCCGCCGGGTTCATCCCCAGCGCCGTCTACCCCGCGATGCGCCGGGCCGGCGACCGCTTCCACGACTACGTGGTGCTGTCCCGGACCAGCCGGCAGATCGACTTCCGGACCACGGCCGTCAGCGGCCCGCTCCAGCCGTACCTGCGGGCCTACCTGACCGCCTGGACCTCGACCTACCTACCCCTCCCCGAGGTTGCCCCGTGACCACAGATCCCGTGAACACCGACCCTGCGACCACCGATCCCGAGGACGCGCGTCCCGTGAACCCGCACCTCGCGCCGGTCGGCGTCCCCGACCCCGCCGCGCTCCCGCACGTGCAGCGACTCTGTGACCTGACCACCCCGTACGCGGCCGGCCCCGAGGCCGACGCACTGTTCGCCGCCGCGATGGCGGAGACCAACGCCTGGCACGCCCGGCGCTCCCCGTTCCTGCGCTCGCTGCTGGACGGCCCGGCGGAGACGGCGGCGCCGACCGTCGGCGAGGGCGTCCGCACACCCCTGGTGCACGCCAACTTCTTCAAGCGGCACGAGGTGCTCTCCATCCCCCGGGAGGAGGTGTTCCTCCACCTCACCTCCTCCGGCACCACCGGCCAGAAGTCGCAGATGTTCTTCGACACCTGGACGATCCGCTCCGCGCAGCGGATGGTGGCCCGGATCTTCGACCACTACGGCTGGATCACCCCCGACCAGCCCGTCAACTACCTGCTGTACAGCTACGAGCCCGCCCCGCGGTTGAAGCTCGGCACCTCGTTCACCGACAACTACCTCTGCGACTTCGCGCCGGCGAACCACACCACCCACGCGCTGCGGCACACCGGCGTCGGCCACGAGTTCGACGTCCACGGCTGCATCGCGGCGCTCCAGCGGTACGCCGAGGACGGGCTGCCGGTGCGCATCCTCGGCTTCCCCGCGTTCCTGCACTTCACCCTGGAGCGGATGCGGGCCCTCGGGCTGCCCCCGCTCCAACTGCCGGCCGGCTCCCTGGTGCTGCTCGGCGGCGGCTGGAAGGGCCACACCGACCGGCAGATCGGCAAGGACCGGTTCTACGCCGAGGTCACGGAGCAGCTGGGCATCCCCTCGGACCGGATCCGCGACACCTTCGGCTCCGTCGAGCACTGCGTGCCGTACGTCGAGTGCGGGCACCACCGGCTGCACGTCCCGGTCTGGTCGCGGGCCGCCGTGCGCGACACCCGCACCCTGGAGCCGCTGCCGTACGGCGCGCGCGGCTTCCTCCACCTGGTCTCGCCGTACATCACCTCGGTGCCGGCGCAGAGCGTCGTCATGGGGGACCTCGCCTCGCTGCACCCCGCGCAGGAGTGCCCCTGCCCCCTGCCCACGCCCTGGTTCACCGTGCACGGCCGCGCCGGGGTCAGCCGCAACCGCAACTGCGCGGCGGCCGCCGCCGAACTCCTGAAGGGACTGTCGTGAACCCCGAGTCCGCAAGCACCGGAGCCCACTTCTGGCAGGGCTCGTTCATCGACGACCAGGAGGCCGCCGACCGGCTCGCCGGGCTCCCGGAGCTCGCCGCCCGGGTCCTCGCCGAACCCCTGGCCACCGAGCTGGTGCTGAACGCCTGCCAGCAGCTCGCCGACGCGCTCTCCGCCGCCCCCGCCGACGACCTCGCGGACGACCTCTGCGCCACCCCCGCCGACGCCGCCGGCACCGCGGCCCACCCCGTCCGCACCCGGCTGCTCGCCGTACTGACCGACGGCGGCACCGACCCGGACGAGGCGGCCGCGACCCTCGACGAGATCGCCGGGGCGATCACCCGCCCGGCCCTGGAGCGCAAGCTCCGGCGCGAGCTCGGCGGGCTGCGCCCCGAACGGCTCACCCGGCCCGATGCCCGCGAAACCGTCTTCGAGGCCTGGGCGCCGGTCGGCCTGCTGGTCCACATCGCGCCAGGCAACGCCGCCGCCGTCGCGCCGCTCACCGTCGTCGAGGGCCTGCTCACCGGGAACCTCAACGTCCTCAAGACCAGCAGCGGCGACACCCCGCTCGCCCAGCACCTGCTCGCCGAGCTGGCCGCCGCCGACCCGACCGGCGCGCTCGCCCGCCGGATCGTCGTACTGCGCTTCCCCTCCGCCCGCACCGAGTGGCTGCGGCTGCTCTGCGAGGCCGCCGACGCCGTCTCGGTCTGGGGCGGCGAGGACGCCGTCCGCGCGATCGCCGACCTCGTCCCGGCCGGCTGCCGACTGGTCGAGTGGGGCCACCGGATCTCCTTCGCCTACCTCACCCGCGATGCCTGGTCCGACGGCTCGACCCTGGACGCGCTCGCCGCCGACGTCTGCCGCTTCGAGCAGCAGGCCTGCTCCAGCCCCCAGGTCGTCTACCTCGACACCGAGGACGACGGCGAGGTCTTCGCCTTCGCCGAACGGTTCGCCGCCCACCTCGCCACCGCCTCCGCCGCGCAGCCCCGGCCCGAACTCGAACCGGCCGAGCACGCCGAGATCACCACCACCGAACTGATCGCCCGGCTCGAGGAACACCTGGGCCTGACCCGGGTGGTCGCCGCCGAGGACGGCTCCTGGCGCGTCCTCGCCGACACCCGCCCCGCTCTGGCCGCCTCTCCGCTCAACCGCAGCGTCTGGGTCAAGCCGCTGCCCCGCGCCGACGTCATACCGGTGCTGCGCCCGATGCGCCGCTACCTGCAGACCGCCGCGATCGGCGGCAGCCGCGCCGACGTCGCCCGGCTCTCCCGGGCAGTCCTCGCCGCCGGCGCGCTGCGGGTCACCCCCGTCGGCGGGATGCTCGACAGCTACCACGGCGAGCCCCACGACGGCGTCTACGCCCTCCAGCGCTACAGCCGCCGGGTCAGCGTCCGGGCGGCCGGCGAGGCCTTCGCCACCACCGCCTGCCTGGACGACCTGGCCGCCCCCGCCGCCGTCCCGGCCGCCCCCGTCGGCCCGCTGCTGGACAAGGCCGGCGTTCAGGAACAGCTGCGCACCCTGGCACCGGACCACGCCCACCTGTACTTCCGCAGCGGCGGCAGCACCGGCGCCCCGGCCCTGTCGGTGTTCACCAACGCCGACTACGACACCCAGATGCGGGCCGCCGCCGACGGCCTGCTCGCCGCCGGCTTCGACCCGGCCCGGGACCGCGCCGCCAACCTGTTCTACTGCGGCGGCATGTACGGGAGCTTCATCAGCTTCTTCTCCATCCTGGAGCGCCTCAACGCCACCCAGCTCCCCCTCGCGGCCGGCCCCGACCACGCCGCCACCGCCGAGGCGCTGGTGACGCACCGCGCGGACACCGTCCTCGGCATGCCCTCCTACCTCTGGCAGCTGTTCCACGACCAGGGCGAAGTGCTGCGCGGGTACGGCGGCATCCGCAAGGTGTTCTACGGCGGCGAGCACTTCACGGCGGAGCAACGCCGGGTGCTCACCGAGGAGTTCGGCGTCCAGCTGATCCGCTCGGCGGCGTACGGCAGCACCGACCTGGGGCCGCTCGGCTACCAGTGCACCCACAGCGAGGGCTCGGTCCACCACGTCCTGACCGACCTGCACACCCTGGAGGTCCTGGACCGCGAGGCCGACCGCCCGGCACTCCCCGAAGAACCCGGCCGCCTGGTCTTCACCACCCGCACCCGGGCCGGGCAGCGCCTGGAGCGGTACCAGATCGGCGACCTCGGCCGCGCCGTCGAGGGCGTCTGCCCCTGCGGCAGCCACACCCCGCGGATCGAACTCCTCGGCCGTTACGGCGATGTCGTCCGGGTCGGCACCTACTTCCTCAACGTCCGCCGCCTCATCGCGGTGGCGGCCGAGGACCTCGGCTACCGCGGCGAACTACAGCTGCTCCTGGACGCGGGCGACGGCCGGGAACTGGTCACCGTCCGCCTCGACGAGCGCTACGTCCCGGACGCCGCGGCCGCCACCGCCGCCCGGGAGGCCTTCCTGACCGCCGTCCCCGAACTGGGCACCGCCGTCGCCGAAGGCCTGCTCACCTGCACGGTCGAGACGGCCCCCACCGCCGCCTTCGAACGCACCCCCACCAGCGGCAAACTGCGCACGGTCGTCGACCGCCGCCGCCCCTCCGCCTGACCCACCGTCTGACCCCCCTGGCACAGGGCCGGGGCCCGGCCTGTCCGGGCCCCGGCCCTGCTCTGCCCTGCCCTGAACCCATGTCTGGCACCTGAACACCACGGCGGGCAACGCTCAGCGACTCACCGCCGAGAACCGCACCCGGGGCGAGGCCGCCGGGTAGCTGCGGCCGGCAATCTCCGCCTACTGTCCCGGTTCGAGCCCGGCCCGCTCGCCGTTCTGACGAACGCGGCCCTGCTGCGTGCCCAGGCCGCTGCGGACCGAGTCCAGGATCGTCAGGCCCTGGCTGACCAGGCCCGCCGCGATCTCGCCCAAGCCGTCGGTGCCATTGAGGACGTTCACGTTGGCGCCCGCGAGCCCGCCCGCCGCCTCCTTGACGATCTGCGGCAACTGGTCGATCAGCATCCGGTCCAGCGCCACCCGGTCATACGAGGCCGCCGCCTCGGCCTGGATCTTCATCCGCTCCGCCTCGGCCTGCGCCACGACCCGGATCCGCTCGGCCTCCGCCTCGGCCGGCTTCACGATCTCGGCGACCAGCTGCTGCTGGCGTAGCTCCGCCGCCCGCTGGGCCAGCTCGGTCTGTGCCGCCAGCACCTCCTGCTGCGCGTGGGCCTGCGCCAGCGGGCCGGCCTGGGCGGCCTGTGCCTGCGCCTGGTCCACCTCGGCGCTGTACTGCGCCTTCACCACCGCCGTCTGCCGCGCGTACTCGGCCTGCTGCCGGGCGGACTGTTGCTCCGCCTCCGCTGCGGCCTGGGCGGCCTGCGCCTGGGCGATCTGGGCCTGCCGCTGGATGGCCGCCCGGTGCGGGGCCGACATCGCGACGATGTAACCGGTGTCTCCGTCATCGATCGACTGGATCTGAAGCGAGTCCACGATCAGTCCGATCTTCGCCATCTCAGCCTTCGAGGTGTCCAGGACCTCGGTGGCGAGCTTCTGCCGCTCGGTGACGATCTCTTCGACCGTCATCGAGCCGATGATGGCACGCAGGTGCCCGGCGAAGATCCGGCCGGTCAGCACGGACATCTGATCCTGGTCGGACAGGAAGCGCTGGCCGGCGTTGACGATGCTCTCGCTGTCGTTGCCGACCTTGAACGCGATCACCGCCCGTACCGTCAGCGCGATGCCCTGCTTGGTGACGCAGGTCTCCGCGACCTCCGCCTCGCACATCGCCAGAGTCAGGAAGCGGACCTTACGGAAGACCGGCAGCACGAACGTGCCGTGTCCGGTCACCACACGGAACGGCGCACCCGCGAGGCCCCGCTGTCCGCCTGAGATCAGCATCGCCTCGTCGGGGGCGGGAACACGATAGCCGAACATCCTGGTTGTCTCCTCAGCGAATGCCGTCGGCACGGTCGGCCCACGGGTCGTCGGTCGGGTCGGTCCACTCGATGACGTCGACCTGGCGCGTACCACGCGATTCGATCACCAGGACGGACGTCCCCTTCGGCAGGGGCTCCTCCGACCAGGCGAGGAAGGACTCCGAACCGCCCCTGATCTTCACCAGGACCTCACCAGGGCCGGCGGCTCCCCTGGTGCCGATCACCAACACCCCCGGGCAACCGATCACGGCCTGGTCCGACACCACCGGCGACCCCTTCTCTTGTCGAACGTCGCGCGACCACCGTGGCAGCAGCTCGCGTCGGCGGCGCACAGGCGCACGACCGGCTTACCGTACCGAAGCAACGCTGATTCCAGGGTGTCACGTGACGCTCGCGCTGTCGAAGGGATGTGCACGAGTGCGTTCGGCCGCACCGGGCCTCCACGGCACACACATCGATACTGACGCGACGTCAAAAAAGGTGCCTACGGCGAGTTCCCTCACTCGACCCACCTCCCGCACCGGGCGCGGTGGGCGGCGATCAGGTCGCGGTACCAGGCGTACGAGGCCTTCGGGGTGCGCCGCTGCGTCGCGAAGTCGACGTGGACGAGGCCGAAGCGCCGGTGGTGGCCCTCGGCCCGTCGAACGGGGTGTCATCGTACGGTGCCTGGCGGCTGTTCTGCGACGGGACGTTCGCCGGCTGCTCGCTCACGGGCCGGATGTCGGGACGCCCGGTGGCAGGTACTGCTCGGCCCAGATGATCTTGCCCTCGGGGGTGTAGCGGACGCCCCAGCGTTCGGTGAGCTGGGCGACGAGGAACAGGCCGCGGCCGCCCTCGTCCTCCTCGACCGCGTAGCGCAGGTGCGGGGCGGTGCTGCTGCTGTCGGAGACCTCACAGATCAGCGCGCGGTCGTACAGCAGCCGCACCCTGATCGGTCCGGTCGCATAGCGGATGGCGTTGGTCACCAGTTCACTGAGCACCAGTTCGGTGACGAAGGCGGCCTCGTCGAGACCCCACTCGGCGAGCTGTCGGGTGGCCTCGGCGCGGGCCTGGGCCACGGCCTCCGGAGCCGGGGCCACCTCCCACTCGGCGGTCCGATCGGGCTCCAGCACGCGGGTGCGGGCGACGAGGAGGGCGATGTCGTCGGTCTGACGGTCAGGCAGCAGCGCGTCGAGCACGGCGTCGCAGATCGCCTGGGGCGATCGGTCGGGGCGGGCCAGGACGGCCGTCAGGATGTCCAGGCCGACGCCGATGTCACGGGTGCGGTCCTCGACGAGGCCGTCGGTGTAGAGGATCAGGCTGCTACCCGGTGGCAGCCGCACCTCCGTTGCTTCGAAGGGCATCCCGCCCAGGCCGAGCGGCGGGCCGTCGGGGAGGCCGAGGAGCTCCACCGTGCCGTCCGGGTGGACGAGGGCGGGCGGGGGATGGCCCGCCCGGGCCAGCGCACAGGTGGCCGTGCTGGGGTCGTAGATCGCGTAGAGGCAGGTGGCGCCGGTGATCGCGAGCTCACCCCCGGCCGCGGCCGCCTCCTGGTCGATGTGGGCGACCAGATCGTCAAGGTGTCCGAGGAGCTCGTCCGGCGGCAGGTCGAGGGTGGAGAAGTTCTGGACAGCGGTACGCAGGCGGCCCATGGTCGCCGCCGCGTGCATGCCGTGGCCGACCACGTCGCCGACGACGAGCGCGACCCGGGCGCCCGGCAGCGGGATGACGTCGAACCAGTCGCCGCCGACCCCTGCCTGGGCGGGCAGGTAGCGGTAGGCGACGTCGAGGGCACTCTGCTCGGGCAACGCGCGCGGCAACAGGCTGTGCTGCAGGGTGACGGCCATCGTGTGCTCGCGGGTGAAGCGGCGGGCGTTGTCGACGGACACGGCGGCCCGGGCGGCCAGCTCCTCGGCCAGGGAGAGGTCGTCATCCTCGAACGGGCCTCTGTCACGGCCACGCCAGAAGCAGGCGATGCCCATCAGCACACCCCGCGCCGTCAGCGGAACGGCGATCAGCGACGCCAGGCCGAATTCCAGCACCGCCTGGGTACGCTCGGCATCCTGCATGCGCCACCCGGCATCGGCCGCCAGTTCGGGGACCAGCGCGGATCGCCCGCTGACGAAGCCCGCCGCCTGCGGGGTACTCCCCACCCATCGGACCAGCGTGCCCTGGGGGTACAGCGGCGAATCGTCCCGGATGCCCGCGAGCGCCACCCGCCGCAGCTCCACCGTGGCACCGACCGTCAGGGTCTGCGGCTCCTCGCCCCGCAGGACCGCTTCGGCGAGGTCGACGGTGGCGTAGTCGCAGAATTCCCGGGAGGCCGTCCCGGCGAGTTCCTCCGCGGTACGCCGGACGTCCAGGGTGGTGCCGATGGCCATGCCGGCCTCGTACAGCAGCCTGAGCCGACCGCGGGCGACCTCGGCCTTCCCCGCGAGGGCGCGCAACTCGGTGGAATCGCGCAGGGTGGTGACGCTGCCGGGCGGGCCTCCCCCACTGTCGGTGGGGCGGTTGTTGACAGCCAGCAGGCGGTCGCCCACGGGGAGCACCTCGTCGGTGACCGCGCACTCGGAGAGCAGCAGTTCGGTCGTACGGGGGTCGAGGCCGAGGTCGGTGACAGCTCGCCCCTCAGCGTCGGAGGGCAGGTCCAACAGCCGGCGCGCCTCGTCGTTGGCGAGCAGGACCCGGCCGTCGCCGCTGACGATGGCCACGCCCTCGCGCACCGCGTGCAGCACCGCGTCGTGGTGCTCGTACATCCTGGTCATCTCCTGCGGCCCCAAGCCGTGGGTCTGCCGCAGGAGACGCCTGCCCACCAGCGCAGTACCGGCCGTGGCCAGGCCGAGCGCGACGGCACCGGCGCCCAGCACGACCGGCAGCTGGCGGTTCACCGTGCTGCTCACGTTGGCGACCTTCATCCCGGCGGACACGATGCCCACGACCGCACCGTGGGTGTCCTCCACCGGAACCACCACCTGGTACTCCAGGCCGAGCGGGCCGTGCACCTGCTCGACGGTGACTCGGCCCTGCAGCGACGGCCCGATGGTGCCGACGAACTTCTTGCCGATCTGCTCCGGCTGGGGGTGGGTGTAGCGGATGCCGTTTCGGTCGGTCACCACGATGAAATCGACCTTGGCGTCCTTGCGGGCCGCTTCGGTCAGGGGCTGGAGCACCGTGCTGGGATCGGGGCCCTGCATCGTCGCCACCAGACCGGGGCCGTGGGCGAACGCCTCGGCCGCAGCGAGCGAACGGTCGCGCGCTGCGGCGAACCGGTCGCTGCGAGACTCGATCAGAAGTGCGACGACCGCCGCCACCACGAGCAGCAGCACGATCAACACCTGGAGGAGGAACATCTGACCGGCGACGCTGCGGATGCTCGTCACCGACCGCAGCCGCCGCGCCGACGGCTCCCCCGGAATCGGACTCGGATGCCGCCGCCCGCCATGACCACCCGCTCGGCCCGGCACCCGGGGCGCGGGGCCCGTGTCTCTCGCCATACACCCATGGTCCCGCCCCGGACAGCGCGGGACACGCCGCACGGGGCACCTCGCCCGAGCACCCCCTGGTACGCCCCGCCCGCAGGCCGCGGAAGCGGCCCCGCTCCGTCATGGCTCAGCGGGGGACGGAGCGGATCAGCAGCAACGCGACGTCGTCGGTGCGGTGCTCTCCGTGTCCGGCCCGATCGACGAGCGCGTCGGCCAGCCGGTCGAGTGGTTCGCCGCCGTGGCGGGCCAGCGTGGCGGTGAGGTCCGCCAACGCCTGGTCGAGATCCGTACCGGGCGTCTCGATGAGGCCGTCGGTGTACAGGACCAGAGTGGTGCCGATCGGCAGGTCGATGCGGATCTGCGGGTAGTCGGCGGCGGGGTCGACGTTCAGCACCAGGCCGACGGGCGGCTCCAGCGCGTCCGCCCGGCCGTCCGGGCGGTATCGCAGGGGCACGGGGTGACCGGCGTCGGCCAGCCAGGCCTCACGGCGGGCGAGGTCGACGCGAAGGTAGACGCAGCTGGCCAGCAAGGCGGTCTCCAGGTCGGCCACCAGGCGGTTGGTGCGGGAGAGCACGGTGCTCGGATCGGCATCGGCCGCGGCGAAGGCACGGACAGCGGTACGGACCTGGCCCATCAGCGCGGCGGCGTTGACGTTGTGGCCCTGGACGTCGCCGATCACCACGGCCACGCTGTCAGGCCCGACCCGGATGACGTCGTAGAAGTCGCCTCCGATGTCCATGCCCTCCGTGCACGGGAGGTAGCGGGCACTGATCTCCAGGCTCGGGACGTCCGGCAGTGCACGGGGCAGCAGGCTTTCCTGGAGGCCGTGGGCGAGACCGAGCTTGGTGTCGTACAGCCGGGCCCGGTCCAGGGCCTGGGCGATCAGTCCGCCGAGCGAGGTGAGAACGGCGCGTTCCTCGAGATCGAAGTGGTGCGGCTCGGCGAAGGCCAGCACGCAGGTGCCGATCAGCCTGCGCGAGGTCACCAGCGGCAGATAGGCCCAGGCGGCCATCCCGTCCTGCGTCTCGGGGCGGCCCGGGTAGACCCGCTCCAACTCCGCACGGGTCTCGAAGTACGCCGGTACGGGGTTGGTGGACGCCCGGACACCGGGCGTGGGCTCGGTCAGCGGAGTGCCGTCGAACTGGTCGACCAGGCCGGGCGGGTAGCCGCGATGGCCCACGATGCGCAGTCGGCCTCCTTCCGCCATCAGCACCGCCACGGCTCGGCCGCCGAACGCCGGCACGATCTGCTCCGAGACCATGCTCACCACGTCCTGCACGCTGACGGCCTCGGTCAGCGCACCGGCGAGGTGGAGGAGGTGGTAGAGCGCCCCGGGCCGGGTGTGCCCCGCCCGGGGCGCCCCGGTGGGCCGGGCGCGGTGGGCGGCGTCGGCGGTGACGATCCGCGCGGTCAGTCCGGACGGGCCCGGGAAGAGCTCGAACGACAGCCACCGGTCCGGCGGCCGCATCGCCACGAAGGAGGTGGACTGCCCGCTGATCACCGCGGCCCGGTAGTGGTACTCGTACACCGGGTCCCGCAGCCACGGCAGGACCTCCCACGGCCTCGCGCCCAGCAGCCGCTCGACCGGCTCGCCCAGCAGCTCGGCGGCGGCCGGTGTGACCACGGCCAGCCTGCCGTTCAGATCGATGGCGCAGATGCCCTCGGGAAGCCGTGCCGCCATCGTGGTGAGCTGGGCGACGGAACCGCGCTCCGCCACCTCGGGGCGCGGGCCGGCCCGGACCGGACGTCCTGCCTGGGCTGCCTCCGCCAGCGCCTCGGTCAGGAGCGCGGCGAACGCGCCGAACGCGTCCCGTTCACCGGGCGACATCTCGGGGGGATGTGCCGCGGGCCAGAGCAGGAAGACGGCCCCGTACGCGGTCCTCCGCCTGATGAGTGGGGCGACCGCGAGGCAGAACGCGTACGGCATGGCGACCGCGATCCTCGGATACCTGCGCGCCATGTCCTCCGCGCCGCCCACCCAGACGACCCGGCCGCTGCGCACCGCCTCCGCCACCGGTATCGGTGCGGTCAGGCCGACGCGCTGCCACGGCCTGGTGAACTGCCGGGCAGCCCCCAGTGTCAGAGCCAGTTCGAGCAGCTGCCGGTCCTCGGACAGCAGGTAGAGACCTCCGATGTGCGCATCGAGCCGGGCCGGCGCGGATCGCAGGATCTGCGCTATCGCCTCAAGGCCCTGCCCGGCCGACGCCTCGGCGGCCTCGTGTCCGGGCCCTGGCGACGGATGCCACGGTACGCCCATCACGATCACCCCATTCGAGCCGACCGGTGAACCCGTAGGCCCCCTCCCATAGTGGCCCGGTCTGGCCCCCGCTACTCGCCGCCCGTCGTCGCCCCCCGCCACAGACAGGAGTCCTGTGTCGCCCCGCGTAGCCGCCGGAGTGCCGACCGGTGGCCGTCGACGGCAGGGTGTCAGGTCAGCGCCCTGGACCGCCAGTAACCGAACCGGTCGAGCGGGTCACCGTCGAGTGTCCACGGCCAGGCGGTGACCGTGTCGCCGATCAGGCCGAAGGCGTCGGCACACTCGCGCACGCGGCCGGCCTGGACCATGGCGAAGGCGAGCAGGTTGAGGTCGGCCAGAGCGGCCGCGTGCCGCAGGTGGCCGGGACGCGGCCAGCCCGCCAGAGCGGTCTCCAACGCGGTGGCGGCCCGGTTGTTCTCCCACTGGCGGCGGACCAGCAGGGCCTCGACGCCGCCCCGGGCGGCGATGCGGGTGTGTTCGTCGACCAGTGCGGTCAGTTCCACGCCCACGGCCGGTGCGGTGGCCGGCACCGAGGCCCGAACAGCGTGCACGAAGTCCAGCTGACTGCTGCGCGAGCCGCACTCCTCCGGCGACAGGTAGCGCAGCATGTGCAGATGGGCCTCACGGTTCCAGGGGTCGCGCGCTGTCACCTCGTGCCAGACGGCGAACACCTCTCGCGATTCGGCGCGCGTCAGACGCAGGATCCCGAGCAGCACCACCCACGGCGTGGGGTCGTCGGGAACGGCGGCGGCGGCACGACGGCAGCATTCGGCGGTGGCGGGGGCGTCCTCCATCCGCCCCGCCCACCGGCCACGGCACAGCTCGACCCACGCCTCGAAGACCTGCGGGTCGGCACCGCGCGGGCGGCGCGTCCGCCAGGAGCGGGAGAGCGCCGAGTGCGCAGCCGCCTCGGCGAGCACGGCGAAGCGGTGCGCGCGACGGTCCCAGTCCGTACCGGCCCCGTGGAGCAGCCGCTCGATCTGGTCGATCTGAATTCCGTGCTGCCCCGGCATCGCGGGTGAATTCAGCTGTCGCCGCACGCGACCGAGTTCAACGTCGTCGAGTTCCGGCCGCAGGCGCGGGCCGGAAGCGCGAAGTCTTCGAAGGATCGACACGCGCCGCAGCCTAGGCCACCGGTCGAATTTCAGAAACCCCCGAAAGGAAACCGATATGTCCAGCAGATTCCGGTGACCCTACCGCCCCGTACGGCGACCAGAAGGGGCACGGCGGGACTCGACTCCGAGCCCTCGGACGGCGGCTGCGGACCGAGAGTCGGCGGGGGCCCCGCAGGAGGGCCTGGAGATTATGCGGGGACACGACTCCGGCCGTCACGCACGACCGCTGGTTCGCCCGGCCCGTCGACCGGTTCACGGTCTTCGGCCCGGACGGCGTCGCGCGGGAGACACCCGAACCGGTGCGGGCCGAGCGCAAGGTCGAACGGGCTCACCGAGCCCGCGATCTGACATTCAGTCGGCAGCTCATTGGCAAATGATTCACTGAATTTCTCCCACCATTCCCGTTCGCACCGCGTACGGAGTGAGGCGCTTTTGTCCCAGCAGACCGTTCCCGGCCATTCCCTCCGATCGTTGCGTTCGCCTGCGAGGCCCTGCGTTCGGGCATCAACACCGTGCTACAAGGGAGTTACCAGCCCCTGTTTCGCATGTCGCGCCTTGTGGGCGGCGATCAGGTCGCGGTACCAGGCGTACGAGGCCTTCGGGGTGCGCCGCTGCGTCGCGAAGTCGACGTGGACGAGGCCGAAGCGCTGGTGGTAACCCTCGGCCCATTCGTAGTTGTCGAGGAGGGACCAGGTGTAGTAGCCGCGGATGTCGACGCCTTCGGCGACGGCCTGGGCGACGGCGTCGAGGTGGGCGGCGAGGTAGTCGATGCGGGGTTGGTCGGGGTCGGTGGACTCCTCGACGGAGCAGCCGTTCTCGGTGATGGTGATCGGCGGGAGGGCGGTGCCGTACACGTCGCGGAGGCCGAGGAGGAGTTGGCGCAGGGCGTCGGGGACGACGGGCCAGCCGAAGGCGGTGTGGGGGACGTCGGGGATGGCGACCAGGTCGAAGGGGAGGTCCGGGTCGCTGGGGGCGGCGACGCGGGTGGGGTTGTAGAAGTTGACGCCGAGGCCGTCGAGTCCGGGGGCGTGGATGAGGTCGACGTCGCCGGGGCGGATCGCGCCGAAGATGTCGTCGGGGACGCCGAGGGCGGAGAGGTCGGGGTAGCGGCCCAGCAGGACGGGGTCGGTGAACAGGCGGTTGTGCAGGGCGTCGTAGGCCCGGGCGGCGGCCGCGTCCTCGGCCGAGGGGGAGGCCGGCTCGACGGGGGTGAGGTTGTTGGAGAGCATCACCTCCAGGCCGCGGTCGTGGAGCAGGGAGGCGGCGAGGCCGTGGGCGAGGAGTTGGTGGTGGGCGGCCGGGAGGGCTTCGAACATCAGGGTGTGGCCGGGGGCGTGGGTGCCGAGGGCGTAGCCGAAGACGGTGTGGACGAAGGGCTCGTTGAGGGTGATCCAGGTGGGGATGCGGTCGCCGAGGCGGTCGGCCATCACGGTGGCGTAGTCGGCGAAGCGGTAGGCGGTGTCGCGGTTGAGCCAGCCGCCGTGGTCTTCGAGGGCCTGGGGGAGGTCCCAGTGGAAGAGGGTGGGGAGGGGGGTGATGCCCGCCTCCAGCAACGCGTCGACCAGCCGGTCGTAGAAGGCGAGTCCGGCGGGGTTGACGGCGCCCGCGCCCGTGGGCAGGACGCGGGGCCAGGAGAGGGAGAAGCGGTAGCCGTCGAGCCCGAGGTCCTTCATCAGGGCGACGTCCTCGGGGTACCGGTGGTAGTGGTCGCAGGCGGTCGCGCCGGTGTGGCCGTCGCGGACGGCGCCGGGGCGGGCCGCGAAGGTGTCCCAGACGGACGGGCCGCGGCCGTCCTCGTCGACGGCCCCCTCGATCTGGTAGGCGGCGGTGGCGGCGCCCCAGCGGAAGCCGGGCGGTAGGTCGAGACGGTCCGGCATGGCGGCCTCCTCCTGGTAGCACACGAGGGCAGAACATGAGGGTGACTCATGTTACCGACGCGTCACCGAAACACCAGAGGCGCGCCGGACAACGGGAGGCCGCAAGGGGGATGTCCTCATGTGGCTTGTCCGGCAACGCTACTGACAGCGCCTCAGCTGGTCGGTGCCGTGTTCGCCCGACGGGCCGTCGGCGGCAGCGGAGAGCAGCAGGTGGGCGAGGTCGGTCGGGCGGGAGAACATCGGCCAGTGGCCGGTGTCGAGTTCGGCCAGCCGCCAGTGCCCGCCGGTCAGCAGTGCGGCCACCTCCTCGTCCGGTTCCGCCCCGGCGAGCAGGCACTTGACGTAGGTCGTGGGCAGGTCGGCGAGGGGGCCGGTCAGGGTGGCGGGTTCGGTCAGGGTGGCGCCCGGGTGCGGGGTCGCGCCGGCGAGGATGCGGGCGGTCTGTTCCTCGGAGAGGCCGTGGCCCGCGAAGTGTTCGGCCTGCCCGCAGGGCCAGAAGCCGCCGTTGTCGGCGATCGTTGCCGTCAGTGCCGCGCCGCCGTCGGGCCAGCCGGCGGCGAAGGACCGGCCGTCGACGGGGACGTCGGAGTCGACGAGGACCATCCGGGCCAGCCGGTCGCCGATCCGCTGCGCCGCCTGGCCGACCGGGACGCCCGCGTAGCTGTGGCCGACCAGCACGACCTGGCGCAGGTCGTGGCGCTCGACCTCGGTCACGATGTCCTGGACGTGGGTCCGCTGCCCGGCCGGCAGGCCGCGTTTGTCGGCCAGCCCGGACAGCGTCAGCGGGTGGACGGCGTGGCCGGCCGCACGGAGGTGCGGGACCACGTCGTCCCAGGCCCACGACCCGAGCCGGGCTCCGGCGACCAGTACGAAGTTCACCATCGCCGCACCGTAGCGGAGCGGCCCGGCGGCCGTCGTGCGGATATCCGCCGGGGGCAGCCCGGTTGCGGTCGGTCGCCGGCGACGGCGACGGCGACGGCGACGGCGGGCTCAGGCTCCGGCCACGGCCGTGAACTCGGCGGTGTGGACGGCGTCGCCGTGCTTGAAGTCGAGGTAGAGCCGGTACGGGCCCGCCGTGGGGGCCACCGCGTGGAAGGTGATGTCCGGGCCTGGCGCGGTGGTGCCGTCGCCGGGTTCGCCGTCGGGGTGGACGTGCAGGTAGGCGAGGTCGGCGGCGCGCAGGGCGACCAGGTGGCCGTAGGCGGCCAGGTAGGGCTGGAGGTCGGTGACGGGGGCGCCGTCGCGCGTCACGGTGAAGGTGAGCGGAGCGCCGTTGCCGGCCGCCAACTCGCCGGTCAGTGTGACGGTGTAGCCGTCGACGGTGGCGGTGGCCGAGGCCTCCGGCAGCGGCCGGCCGGTCGTCTCGCCGGGGAGGGTGAGGTCGACGCCGAGGGTGAGCGGGGCGGCGCCGACGGCCTTGAAATCGGCGTACGCGTGGTAGGCGGCGGGCCCGTCGAAGGGGCCGGCGACGCGCCAGGTGCCGTCCGCGTCCAGCTCGGGGTGGACGTGCCGGTAGCCGGAGAGGTCGTGGCGGACGACGATCAGGTGCAGCAGGGCCTCGTGCTGCGGCTCGTACCCGGTGACGGGCTTGCCGTCGGGCCCGGTGATCCGGAAGGTGAACTCGCCCTCGGGGCCGACGGTCTCCGGTATCAGGGTGTAGCCCTGGTCGGAGGCCGTCAGCCCCTGCGGAGCGCCGTGGCCGTGGTGGCCGCCATGACCGCCATGACCTTGGTGCCCGTCGTGGCCGTGGTGCTCGACGTGCCCGTCGTGCCCGTCGTGCCCGTCGTGCTCGTCGTGCCCGTGGTGCTCGTCGTGTGCATGGTGCTCGTCGTGCTCGTGGTGCTCCTGCTCGTGGTGCTGATGCGTGTTCATGTCGGTCATGAACGTGGCCCGTGGCACCCGCGTTCCCCACAGGCGTTCCGCTGCCGGCGAACCACGCCGGCCGCCCTCAGGCCCCCCGCTCCCGGTGCCGCCACCGCACCGGGTCGACGGCCACCGCCGCACCCGGGGCGGCGGGCGCGGTCAGCGCCGGGGTGCGGTACTCCGCGCAGGTGAGCACCAGCATCTCGTCGTCCCCCGGCTGGAACTCGTACGCCACCCGCTCCACCCGGCTCCCGATGCCGACGCCCGCCAGCCGCTCCAGCAGCCGCTCCAGCCCCGGGTACCGCTCCCCGGTGTCGTACACCATGACCGGGAAGAGCCGGACCTCCCGCCGGGCCACCCGGGCGAGTTCCAGCAGCGCGGCCCGGACGAGCTGCTCGCCCAGCCGGTTGCCGTACGAGAAGACCAGGTGCGAGCTGAGCACCAGGTCGAAGGAGTCGTCCGCGAAGGGGAGTTCGGGCAGCGCCCCGGTGACGTAGCGGTCCGGGCGGGCGGCGATGTCGGCCCGGAACAGCCGGGCGTTGGCGGTCCACTGCCGGATCATGTCGTCCGCGTCGGCGTACCAGGACCGGGAGTAGCCCGCCGTCTCCTTCACCAGCCGGTCCCGCTTGTAGCCGGTCTCCCGTTCGACCAGCAGGCCCAACTCCTCACGGTGCAACGCGTATTCGCGGTCAACGGCGACGGCGTCGATCCCCCGTCGCCCGGCTTCCGCGACGAAGCTCGCCGCGCCGGCCGGGCAGTCCAGGACGCGCCCGGCGAGGTCGCGGTCGGTGAGCGCGAACATCGCCCGGTACTCCGCGAAGGAGCGGGCACTGACCAGCACGGTTCAGCCCCTTCCGACGAACGGCATGGTGCTCGGCAGCACCACCAGGGACTGGATGGTGGTGTCCGGCGGCTGCGAGGCCATCAGCAGCAGCGCCTCGGTGAAGCGCTCGACCGGGATGGTCGCCTCCACCGCCATGGTGCCGTCGGCCTGCATCGCGGCCGGCTGCGGCCCGCCGTCCGGCGGGGCGACGTTGCCGACGTCGATCTGCCCGCAGGAGATGCCGTACGGGCGGCCGTCCAGGGCGAGCACCTTGGTGAGGCCGAGGACGGCGTGCTTGGCGGCGGTGTAGGCCAGGGAGTTGGGGCGGGGCACATGGGCCGAGGGCGCGCCGTTGTTGATGATCCGGCCGCCCTGCGGGGTCTGGGCGCTCATCAGCCGGAAGGCCTCCCGGGCGCACAGGAAGCTGCCGGTCACGATGGTGTCCAGGACGCGGTTCCAGTCCTGGAAGGGCGTCTCGGTGATCGGCCGGCGCGGGGCGGCGGCGCCCGCGTTGTTGAACAGCAGGTCGAGCCGGCCGTAGCGGTCGCGGACGGCGTCGAACAGTCGGGCGACCTCCTCCGGGCTGCGGATGTCGGTGGGCACCGCCAGCACCCGTTCCGGGGCGACGGCCGCGAGCGCGGCGGTCTCCTCCAGCGCGTCCTTGCGGCGCCCGGCGAGCACCACCGTCCAGCCGGCGCCGAGCAGGGCGAGCGAGGAGGCCCGGCCGATGCCGCTGCCGCCGCCGGTCACCAGGGCCACCCGGGGGTTCACGGCGTCCATGTCTCCCCCTCGTTGAGCCAGATCCGCAGCATCCGCCGGGCGTACCGGCCGGGTTCGTCCACGTACGCCGAACGCCCGTGCAGCACACGGCTGTTGCGGATGATCAGCAGGTCTCCGGCGGCCATCGGCAGGCCGAAGGCGATCTCCGGCCGGTAGAGCACCTCGTCCAGCACGCCGAGCGCCTCCCACTGTCGATCCGTCAGTTCCGGTCCGCCGCGGTCGGGCGAGGAGCGGACCGTACGGGTCTGGTAGTAGCAGCCGATCGTGCCGTCCTTCCGGGGGTACAGGATCGGGGTGACGATCAGCTGCGGGCCGGCCCGGCCGGTGCGGTCGAAGGTCCAGTCCTCGCCGAGGGTGGCCAGGGCGTCCGGCCGTTCCCGCCCGATCAGGTCGTGGACGTGCCGGGCGCTCGCCAGCTTGGTCAATCCGCCGCCACGGTAGGAGGGTTGGAGGCAGAGCAGGATGAGCAGGTCGCAGGTGTCGCAGTGGAAGCCGAGTTCGGTGTTGCCGTCGCCGTCCTGGTCGCGCAGTACCGAGGTGAGGTCGCCGCGGCCGTTCTGCGGGACGATCCGGCCGTAGTCCCGGAGCAGGAAGGCGAGCGCCTCGGTGATCTCCGGCTCGGGCCGTGCCGGGTCGACCAGGTTGGCGACATGGGTGAGCCCGACCGAGTCGACGCTCTCCCGGACGAAGGCCCGCAGCCGCTCGCGCGCCGGCGCAGCGGCGCCCCAGCGGCCGGCCCGGGCGTCGGCCCAGAGCAGCTCCCGCTCGTCGTCGCCCAGCGGCAGCGACCACATCTGCCGCCGGGCCTCCAACTCCAGGCTGCTCCAGCCGATCTCGGTCACGGTGTGCTCGTTCACTACGCCTCCTCCGGCCGGGCCCCGGCCGCGACGGCCTTGGACCAGAGCGCCAGTGCCTCGTCGGTCTGCGCGGCCGTGACGACCAGCGCGGGGATCATCCGGACCACGTTGAGGTGGATCCCGCAGAGCAGGAGCAGCAGTCCGAGGTCGGCGGCGGCCCGCTGGACGCGCAGGGCGGCCGCCGGGTCGGGTGAGCCGTCCGGTCGGCAGAACTCGCTGGCCGCCATCAGTCCGAGGCCCCGGACGTCGCCGATGCCGGGCGCCCCGGCGGCGACCGCCCGCAGGCCGTCCAGCAGCCGGACGCCCTGCTCGGCGGCGTTCTCCACCAGCCGTTCCTCGCGCAGCACGTCCAGGGTGGCCAGCGCGGCGGCGCAGGCCAGCGGGTTCCCGCCGTAGGTGCCGCCCTGGGAGCCGGGCCAGGCGCGCCGCATCAGGTCGGTCGGCGCGGCGAGGGCGGACAGCGGCAGGCCGCTGGCCAGTCCCTTGGCGGTGATCAGGACGTCGGGCCGGAAGCCCTCCTCGTCCGGGCGGGCCGGCTCGTACTGGTGGGCCCAGAACCGGCCCGTGCGGCCGAAGCCGCTCTGCACCTCGTCCACCACCAGCAGGAAGCCGTGCCGGTCGGCGCGCTCCCGCAGTCCGGCGAGGAACCCGGCCGGGGCGGGGACGTAGCCGCCCTCGCCGAGCACCGGTTCGACGAACAGGGCCGCCGTCTCGGCGGGCGCGGAGACAGTGGCCAGCACCTCGTCCAGCCCGCGCAGGGCGTGTGCCACCGCCTCCTCCTCGGACAGGCCGAGCCGGAAGGCGGCCGGGAACGGCGCCACCGCGACCCCGGGCACCAGCGGGCCGATGCCCGCCCGGTAGCGGATCCCGGCGGTGCTGAGCGCGGCCGCGCCCATGGTCCGGCCGTGGAAGGCGCCCTCGAAGACGATCACGTTCTGCCGCCCGGTGGCGTGCCGGGCCAGCCGCAGCGCCGCCTCCACGGCCTCGGTGCCGGCGGTGGCGTAGCACACCGAGTCCAGACCGGGCGGCAGCACCTCGCCCAACCGTTCGGTGAGGGTGAGTAGTTGGTCGTGCAGCACGGTGGTGTACTGGCCGTGCAGCAGCCGGCCGGCCTGTTCGCGGACGGCCTCGACCACCCTGGGGTGGCAGTGGCCGGTGCTGGTCACCCCCACTCCGGAGGTGAAGTCGAGGTAGCGGCGGCCGTCAGCGTCGTAGAGGTGGAGGCCTTCGCCGCGTACGGCGACGACGGGGGTGGCCTGCTTCAGCACGGGGGAGAGCTGGGACAACGGAGTCTGCCTTCTCTCGGAGCCTGTCGGGTCGGAGCCTGTCGGATCGGAGCCTGTCGGAGGTGAGCTGTCGGGTCGGGTCTCACGCCGGGTCGGACCGGTCAGCGGGGCGGGTCGGGCCAGCGGGCGGGTCGGGTCAGCGGGGCGGCAGGTGACCGGCCTCCGCCGCCCAGGTCTGCGCGGCCGACCACCACTGCCGGCTCGGCGCGGTGAAGCGCACGCCCAGCCGGTCCAGCACCGAGGTGGTGTACGCGCTGTCCACCCGGACGTTGCGCTCCTCCTGCTGGGCCCAGGCGGCGGCCAGCCGGGCCGCCGTCGGGTGCTGCCGCTCGGCCCGGGCGAGGGCGGCGGTGAAGGTCTCGTCGTCGGTGAGCCGGACGGGCCGGCCGTGCGCGGAGAGCCAGCCGACGAGTTCGTCGTGCGGCGTCTCGTACGGGGTCTCGACGTGGTAGGCGCCGGGCACCGCGTACGGGTCGAGGGCGATCGCGGCGATCCCGGCGGCCACCGTGTCCACGTGCGAGAACGCGAAGGCGGTGCCCGGCCGGCTGGGGGCGGCGCCGGCCAGCAGGTAGCCGCGGACGAGCTGGTAGATCCGGTTGTCGCCGAGGTTGGCCTGGAAGGCGCCGGTCCGGCTGTGCGCGGCGATGTGGCCGCTGCGGTGGAGGTAGGCGGCGTGCCCGGTGGCCGCCCAGGCCCGGACGGCCTGCTCGGCCCGGTACTTGCTGCGCTCGTACGGGGTGCGGAAGTGCTGGCCGATCCACAGGTCGGCCTCGCTGAACCGGCGCGGCGGGCCGTCCACCCCGCCGGACACGGCCAGCGTGGAGACGTGGTGCAGCCGGGCCTGCGGGGTGTGCTCGTCGACCCAGCCGAGCAGCCGGCGCACCGCCGTGTGGTTGGCGCGCTCCAGGTCGTCGGGTGAGGCGACCAGCCGGACGTCCGCGGCCGCGTGCACCACGATCCGGGCGTCCCGGGCCCGTTCCAGCCCGGCCGGGGAGAGGCCGAGGCCGTCCCGGTCGATGTCCCCGGCGACGACGTGGGCCCGCTCGCCGGCCAGCCGCCGTACGGCCGCGGCGTCGTCGGCGGCCCGCACCAGGCAGGTGACCACCGCGCCGCGCCGCCGGAAGGCGTCCAGCAGGTGCCGTCCGAGGTAGCCGGTGGCGCCGGTGAGCAGCACCCGGGCGGGTTCGCGGACGGCGGCCCGGGCGGTGGGTGCGACCCGGGCGTGCAGCAGCTGCCCGGAGGTGGACAGCGGCGAGCGGACGGGCTTGTCCGCGGTGGGCCCGGCGAGGGCCCTGGCGAAGCGGTCGAGGATCCGCCGGGCGGCCGGGTGGGCCACCGTGGGCCACCCGTACACCAGGTCGGCGACGAGGCGTTGCTCCACGATCCGTGCGGTGAGCCGCAGCCGGTACAGCGGATCGCCGCCGGCGCAGCGGGCCGCACCGGCCTGTTCGTCGGCGATGGTCCAGTCGAGCGCGGGTTCCTCGGGCAGCCGGAAGGTGCCGAGGAAGTTGAAGCCGACGTCCGGACGCGCCCCGGGCGCGTCCATCGGCCGGACGGGCGTCTCGCGCAGCCGTCGTGCCGTCTCCGCCGGGCCGGCCCCGGCCGAGGGGTCCAGTTCGACGTGCTTGACGGCGGTGAACCAGCCGACGGTGTCCAGGTGTTCGCCCGGGTCGCCGACGGTGTCCCGGCCGTGGGTCTCGACCTCCACCGCGAGCCGGGGCTCGCCGCGCCGGGGGCCGACGGCGCCGGCGAAGGCGTCCAGCAGGACGGCCTCCAGCCCGGCTCCGCCGCCGTGTCGGGCGACCAGTCGGGCGGTGGCGGCGGCGTCCAACGCCCAGCTGAGCGCGGCCGGTTGGGTGGGCGGGCCGGGATCGGCGGCGGGTGACACCGGAGCCGCCGGAGGGGCGGCCGCCGCCCACTGGTAGAAGTCGGGCGTGGGCGGCAGCTCGACCGGTCGCCGGTCGGACGCCCCTTCGTCGGACACCGCGCCGTCGGGCACAACCCGGCCGGGCACAACTCGGTCGGACACCGCGCCGTCGAGCACCGCGCGGTAGGCCTGGGCGAGGTCGTCCAGCAGGATCCGCCAGGACAGCCCGTCGACCACCAGGTGGTGGGCGATCAGCGCGAGCCGCTGGTCGGTGCCGGGCGGGCCGGTGAACAGGTGGGCGCGCAGCAGCCGGCCGGCCGCCGGGTCGAGGCTCCGGTGGAGTCCGGTGCAGACCCCGGCGACGGTGTCGGCGATCGCACTGGTGGCGCGGGGGATGTGGGAGTGGGAGAGCGGGTCGAGGTCCGTGACGGCGAGTGGTTCGCCGGGGCCGTCCGGGCGGACGGGTCGGCGCAGCGCCGGGTGGCGTTCCAGGACGGCCGCGAGGGCCGCCGAGAGCGCGGCCGGGTCGACGGCGGTGCGGCAGCGCAGCAGGACGGACTGGTTCCAGTGCCGCAGGTCGTCGACCGACCGCTGCTGGTACAACCAGCGCTGGGCAGGGGCGAGTTGACCGCCTCCGCGCTGCTGCGGCGCCGGACCGGCGGCGCCGACGGGCACGGCCGCCGACGCCAGTCCGGCGGCCGTCGGGTGCCGGTAGAAGTCCTCGTAGGCGACCCTCAGCCCGGAGCGCCGCAACAGGGCGATGGTGCGCATGGCGAGGATGGAGTCCCCGCCGAGGCCGATCACGTCCGTCCGCGGTCCGACGCCGGGCAGTCCGAGCGCGCCGGCCCAGAACCGGGCGATCTCCGCGGCCAGGCCGTCCCCGGCCGTCCCCGCCGGCTCGGCGCGGGCCTCGACGAGCCGGTCCACCAGCTCGGCCAGCCGGGCCCGGTCCAGCTTGCCGTTCGGCCCGAACGGGAAGTCGGGCAGCACCAGGATCGGCTGCGGCACGGAGTAGCCGGGCAGCCGGTCGCGTAGGTGGTCGACCAGCCCCGCCATCTCGACGGCCGGGTCCAACAGCCTTACTGTGCCGATCAGTTGGCTCCCGAACGCGGTCTCCCGCAGCAGCGCCGCGGAGCCGGCCACGCCCGGGTACCCGTCCATCGCCCGCTCGACCTCGGCGAGGTCGACCCGGTACCCCCGGACCTTCACCTGGCGGTCCGCCCGGCCGAGGAACACCAGGTGCCCGTCGGCCCGTCGGCGGCACAGGTCGCCGGTGCGGTACATCCGCCGGCCGTCCCGCCGGACGAAGCCGCGGGCGGTCTCCTCGGGCCGCCCGAAGTACCCGGCGCTGACGCCCCGCCCGCCGATCAGCAGCTCCCCGGCCGTACCGTCGGCCACCGCCCGCCCGGCGCCGTCGACCAGGGTGAGCAGCACCTCACCGATGCCGTCGCCGATCGGTACGGTCGGTTCCCCGTCGGGCAGTTGGCGGGCGGTGGTGGCCAGGAAGCAGGTCGCGCCGACGGTCGTCTCGGTCGGTCCGTAGTGGTTGACCAGCCGCTCGGTGACACCGTCGTCGAGCAGGGCGGCGGCGAGCGGACGCGGCAGGGCCTCGCCGCCGAGCAGCAGGGTGCGCAGCGGCGGGGTGCCGGCGGGGCGGCCCTCCAGCAGGGCGGTCAGGTGCGAGGGGGTGGTCTTGAGGGTGTCGACCCCGGCCCGGCGCAGGGTGGTCCAGAAGGCCGCCGGGTCCCGCACCTCGTGGTCGGGGACGACGTGCACGGAGCCGCCGGTGGCCAGGGCGAGCAGCCAGGCGGTGTGGCCGAGGTCAGCGGCGAGCGTGGTGACGTGCGCGAGGGTGGGGGCATCGGCCTCGGTGAGTCCGAGCCGGTCGGCCAGCGCGTGCGCGTAGTGGACGGCGTTGGCATGGGTGACGGCGACCGCCTTGGGCTCGCCGCTGGATCCGGAGGTGAAGGACAGGTACGCCGGGTCCTCCCCGGTGGGCTCGCCGCCCAGCCAGGCCGGTCCGGCCGGGGGAAGGCCCGGATCGCCCGGACCGCCGGGACCGCCGGGACCGCCGGGACCGCCGGGACCGCCCGGAACGTCTGAGACGCCCAGCCCGCCCAGGACGTCCACCACCTCCACCCCGCCCCGGACCGGCCCGCCCGGCCTGCCCGGCCTGCCCGGTCCGCCCGGTCCGCCCGGTCCGCCCGGCCCACTCTCGGTGGCGAGCACCCGCCCCACCCCGACGGCCGCCAGCCGCCGGGCCAGGTCGGCCGCCGTCCAGTCCGGGTCGGTCAGCACGGCGGCCGCGCCGGAGCGCAGCACCCCGTGCAGCAGCACCAGCATCCGGGCGTCCCGGGGCCCGAGCAGGGCGACCCGGTCGCCGCGCCCGGTGCCGTCGGCGGCCAGTCGGGCGGCGATCCGCCCGGCGGCGGCGTCCAGGGTGCGGTGGTCGAGGGTGCGCAGGCCGTCGCTGACCGCGGGCCGGTCGGGGTGGGTGCGCGCGAGGTAGGACAGCAGCGCGCTGAGCGAGCCGGTGGCGGGGGTGGACCGGACGTGCTGCGTCGCGGAGGTCACGCCGGCTCGTCCCCCGTCCGGGCCCTCCGGGCCGATTCGGCCAGGACCGCCGATGGGGCGAGGACGGCCGGGTCGCCCGCCAAGTACCCGTCCAGTCCGGTGTGTTCGGACAGCCGGCCGGCCAGCTCCCAGGCCAGCATGCGGTGCAGGCCGTCGACGTGGATCAGTCCGCGCCGGACGGCCAGGCCCGCGTAGTCGCGGTGGTCGACCGGCGCGGTGGCGAGGTAGAGCGTGCTGAAGGGCGCCCGGCGGAGCAGCCGCAGCTTCGCCGCGCAGAGCGGGTTGGCCGCCGCCCAGTCGGCGCCGCCGGAGCGGACGCGTTCGGCCGCGCCGGCGACGGTCAGCCCGGTGCGCGGGACGAGTTCGCGCGCACCGCCCTCGCTGAGGTGCCAGGGCAGGACGACGCCGAGGACATCGGCCCGGGTGAGCCGGATCCGCCACCAGCCGCCGGGGATCACGGCGGCGCGTTCGAGGTTCTCCTCGCCGTACAGGTTGGTGTTCGCCTCGTGGGCCCGCTCCACCGGATGGTCCCGCAGGTAGGCGTCGTGCACCTCGGAGTAGGCGACGGCGGTGACGATCTCCACGGCAGTGCTCCTCAGACGGTTCAGACGGTTCCGGTGTACTCGGTGAAGTGGTGTTCCGCGAACAGGTCGGGCCACTGGCCGTCGGCCAGGTCCAGTTCGCGGGCCCGGGCGAGCATCCGCCGCCAGTGCGGCTTCACCGGGCGCCAGCGCGCTCCGACCTGGCAGTAGGAGGCGTCGATGAAGTAGCGGGGCCGGCCGGGCCCCTCGGGCGCCGGTCTGCGGGTGTGGAACAGTGCCGAGTTGAGCAGCACGGTGGTGCCGGGCGCCAGCCGGTCGAGGACCACCTCGCCGGGCAGTTCGCCGGTGCCGTGGTGGGCGTAGGCGCTCTTGTCGGCGGCGGTGCGGTGCGAGCCGGGCAGGACGGCCAGGCTGCCGACCGTGTCGTCCAGGCCGCCGAGGTAGTGCAGCGCGTGGACCATCAGCAGCGAGGGGTCGGCGCCGTCGTTCGGCTCGTAGTCGTGGTGCCAGGGCTTGCCGGGGATGTCGGGGGCCTGGCGGTCGCTGTGCAGGTGGTGGAAGACGAAGTTCGGGCCGATCAGGCCGGTCAGCGCCCGCAGCAGCGGCGGGTGGGTGAGCAGTTCGCCGTGGGCGGGGAGCTCCAGTTCCAGCACCGGGGGCGGCCCGTACCGGTCGGGGTCGGTGCAGGCGGCGATCGAGCGGGCCCGCAGGCCCTCGTCCACCCAGCGGTCCACCTCGGGGGCGAGGCGTTCGCGCAGTGCTTCGGGGAGCAGTCCGGGCAGGACCAGGTAGCCGGACTCCAGGAACTGACGGCGGTACTCGGTGTCGAGGGCCTCACGCCCGGTGGAGAACAACGTCACCGTACCGACCCCCTCCTTCCGTTCGACGGGACGCACAGCGGGTGCGTCGGGCAAGGGCACAACGGGACGCGGTACGGGCAAGGGGGCACACGGGTCCGTCCAGACTTCGGGTGGCGGCGGTGTCGCCCGTCGTCGCCACAGACAGCTGGGATCGCGGTCACCACGAAGAGGCACGCGATGACCACGCAAGGTGATTCCGCCCCAGGAGTATGAACCGGTCTTCGCGTCCACGACAAGAGCAATGCCAACCCGTGGACACCTTCCCGCCACCGTGCCGTTCAGCTCCGGCCACCAGTTGATTCCCTCCCCACCGGAAACTCCGGCCCTCCCCCGCCCCGATGATTCGCCGTCGGAACAGCGGATGCGGCAGAGTTGCGCCATGAGCGTTGACGCCCGGAGTCTCCAGCACAGCCCCGGACCGGCCAGGCGGCGGCCGGTCCAGCAGCGCAGCCAGGAGCGGTACGGCCGCATCCTGGACGCCTGCGCCGGGCTGCTGGACGAGGTCGGGGCGACCGCGCTCACCACCAAGGAGGTCGCCCAGCGCGCCCAGGTGCCGATCGGCACCCTGTACCAGTTCTTCGCCGGCAAGGAGGACCTGCTGGCCGCCCTCGCCACCCGCAACCTCGACCACTACCTCCAGCGCCTGGACGCCCGGCTGGCCAGGTCGGTGAACCCGGTCGGCCCGGCCGGGTTCACCGACCTGGCCGTGGAGGAGTTCGTCGCGATGAAGCGCGCGGTGCCCGGCTTCGGACAGGTGGACTTCGGGCTGTCCGGCACGGCGGTCCCGGCCGGGGTGCGGGACGAGACCCACCTGCTGGACGCGAGCGTGGACAACAACACCGCCGTCGCCCTGCGGCTGCAGGCCCTCGGCGGCGAGTTGTTCGAGGCGGGCGACCCGGCGGCCACCACGCTCGCCCTGCGGGTCGCCCTGGAGGCGGCCGACGCGGTGCTCAAACTGGCGTTCCGGGGGGACCCTCAGGGCGATCCGGCCCTGATCGCCGAGTGCAAGCGGCTGGTGCGCGGTTACCTCGTGCAACGACTGCCCGCCCGCTGACGCCCGGCCCACCGGCCCCGCGCATCCCGTCCGTCCGAGCCGTTGCGAGGCCGTCGCCCGCGCAGCACAGTGGATAGCGGAAACGGCCGCACGACCCGAGGAGCAGACCATGCACGCAGCGGTAGGTGACCAGCTCCACATCCACAGCAGCCGGGTGGGTATGACGGACCAGACCGGCGAGATCATCGAGGTGCGCGGCACCAACGGCGAACCGCCGTACGTGGTCCGCTTCGACGACGGCCACGAGGGCCTGATCTACCCCGGCCCCGACTGCAACATCGAATCCCGCCTGGCGGAACGCTGACCCACCTCCCCACCACCCCGCGCCGCGCCCGGGCGAGGTGGTGAGGAGCGGTGTCCGCACCGACGACCCCCCTGCCCGGGGCGCTCTCCGGGCTCGCGCCACTGCTGGACCACTACGGGTACCTGGCGGTGGCGCTGCTCGTGCTGCTGGACAACTGCGGCATCCCGGTGCCGGGGCAGACCATCCTGGTGCTCGCCTCGGTGTACGCGGGCACCGGGCACCTGGACCTCGCCGCCGTCCTGCTGATCGCGGTGGCCGCCGCCACCGTCGGCAACAGCCTGGGCTACCTGATCGGCCACACCGGCGGGCGCGCCTTCGTCCACCGCTGGGGCCGGTACGTGCTGCTCACCCCGGCCCGGATGGAACGCGCGGACGGCTTCTTCGCCCGGCACGGCGGCAAGGTCGTCGCGGTCGCCCGCTTCGTGGACGGGCTGCGCCAGTACAACGGCATCATCGCCGGGACCACCGAGATGCCCTGGCGCCGCTTCTCCGTCTTCAACCTGCTCGGCGCCGTGCTGTGGACGGCCGTCTGGGGCACCTTCGGGTACGTCGCCGGGGCCAACATCGGGACGGTGTACCGGACGGCGATCCGCTACCAGCTCTGGTTCGCGATCGGGCTCGGCGTGCTGGTCGCGGTGTTCCTGCTGCGGCAGGTACTGCGCTACCGGCGCCGGCGCCGCGAGGACGCCGGCACCTCCGGCGACGGCGCCGCCGGGGAGGACGGCGCCTCCGGGGGTGACGCCTCCGAGGGTGACGCCGCCGGGGACGACTCGGCCGACGACGGCTCGGCGCGCGGCTAGTCCAGCGGGAACACCTCGAAGGGCACCGCGAAGCGCGTCCCCAACCGGGTGCCCGCGCCCCGGCCGAAGCCCTCCAGGAACTCCCGGGGCTCCGCCATCGCCCCACCCAGCCCGGCGAGGTACGCCCTGTGCTCCGCCAGCGAGGCGACGCCCAGGTCGAAGGTGTCGGTGGTGTCCACCGCGTGCCGGGCCTCGGGCGAGGCGGCCGCCCAGATCTGCCGGACCCCGTTCCAGGGCTCGTGGCCCTCGTCCAGCAGTTCGCGGAACACCCAGCGGTTCCCGGCGTCGCGCACGCCGTCCAGGGTGGCCCGGCCGACCGCGATGTGGTCGGCCTGGTTGAGGAGCACCCCGCCGTAGGTGTCCCGGAAGTTGCTGGTGATCACGATGTCCGGGCGGTGCCGGCGGACCACCCGGGCGATGTCGCGGCGCAGCGGCAGGCCGTACTCGACCACGCCGTCCGGGTGGCCGAGGAACTCGACGGTCTCCACCCCGACGACGCGGGCGGAGGCGAGCTGCTCGGCCTCGCGCAGCGGTCCGCACTGCTCGGGGGCGAGCGAGTCGATGCCGGCCTCGCCGCTGGTGACCATCACGTAGATCACCTTCTTGCCCTGGGCCGTCCAGCGGGCGACGGCGGCGGCGCCGCCGTACTCCATGTCGTCGGGGTGGGCGACGATCGCCACCGCGGTCTGCCAGTCCTCGTCGACGGGCTCGAAGGGCTCGGGGGCCTGCTCGGTCATACTGCTGTTCCCTCTCACGCGGCTCACCTGGCTCATGGTCATACGGTCGCACCGCAGGAGACTCTAGAAGGCGGAGGTCCCGAGGCCTCGTCAGACACCCATCCCACCACCGGGCTTGACTTGCCCCTGACGCACGCGTCAGGGGTTAGCGTCCGGGCATCCCGCGGCGGACCGGCCGCCGCACCCTCCCTCCCGCGAGGAGCCCCGTCATGCCCCTGCCCGGCACCGCCCGCGTCGTGCGACTGGCCACCCGTCCGCACGGACTGCCCACGCCCCGGGACTTCACCATCGCCGACGAGCCGCTGCCCGCGCCCGGACCCGGCCAGGTACTGGTCCGCAACAAGGCCTTCCTGGTCTTCCCCGGCCTGCGCACCCTGATCGGCGGCGAGGCCACCGGCGTGCCGCTCCCCGCCATCGACCCCGGCGACGCGCTGTTCGGCCCGGCCCTCGGCGAGGTGCTGGCCGCCCCGGACGGCGGGCCGCTGCGCCCGGGCGACCTGGTCACCCACCTCTCCGGCTGGCGGGAGGGGCTCGTCGCCGACGCGGCGCGGTTCACCCCCGTCCCGGCGGACTTCCCGGACCCGCTGGCCCTGGTCTCGGTCGGCTCGGCCGGCTACGGCGGACTGACCCGCACCGCCGCACTGCGCCCCGGAGACGTGGTGCTGGTGACCGGAGCGGCGGGCGCGGTCGGCACGGTGGCCGGACAGATCGCCCGGCTGCTCGGCGCCGCACGGGTGATCGGCACCACCCGCTCGCCCGCCAAGGCGAAGCGGCTCACCTCCGAACTCGGTTACGACGCCGCCCTGGTGCCCGGCGAACGCCCGCTCGCCGAGCAACTGGCCGAGGCCGCGCCCGAGGGCGTCGACGTGGTGCTGGACCTGGTCGGCGGCGACCAGCTGACCGCCGCCGTGGACGCGGCCCGGCGCGGCGCCCGGATCGCCGTGGTCGGTGCCCTGGCCGGCCAGCTCGACCCGGCGACACCGGGCAGCAGCGCGCCCGCCGTGATCGACGGCTTCCGGATCTGCGTCCTCGGCCTGACCCTGCGCGGCTTCACCGTCGCCGACCATCCGGGTCTGGACGCCGAATGGCACCGGCGCCTCGGCGACTGGCTTCGCACCGGCGAACTCACCGTCCCCCACACCTCCGTCGCGGGCATCGATCAGGCCCCGCACGCGTTGGTCCGGTTGTTCACCGGCGACACCTTCGGAGCGACCCTCGTGGAGCTCTGAGCACCGAGGAGGCGGGATGCGGATCGGCGACGCGGCAGCCGCGGCGGGCACCACCCCCAGGGCCCTGCGCTTCTACGAACAGCGCGGCCTGCTGCCGCCACCGGCCCGCACCCCCTCCGGGCAGCGCGAGTACGGCCCCGGGGAGGTCGCCAGGGTCCGGGCGATCCGCCGACTGCTGGCCGTCGGGCTGACGGTGGACGACCTGGTCAGCCGGGTGCACCGGTTCGACCTGCTGGACGCGGACCCGCCCCGGCGCTGCTCCGCCGAGCCCGGCTCGGAGACCTTCGCCCCCGTGGTGTCCGCCCGGCTCGCCGCCCTGGACGCCGAGATCGCCCGGCTCACCGCCCTGCGGAACGGACTCGCCCGACTCGCCGCGACGGGGGACGCGGGCGGGCCGGGCGAGCACTGATGGGCCGTCAGTTCGACCGTCAGCTCGTCTCGACGGCGAGCCGGGCGGCCGGCCGGGGCTGCGGCCAACTGATCCGGGTGGCGCAGAGGGAGACGACCGCGGCGGAGGCGGCGACGGCGGCCATGCCCCAGACCAGGCTGGTGCCGCCGGCGATGAAGCCGATCACGGCGGGCCCGGCCAGCAGGCCGGTGGTGCCCATGGCGGCGACCAGGGAGAGCGCGTCGGGGCCCTGGCGGGCGGCGGCGACGTAGACGCACGGGGTGACGGCGGCGACACCGAGGCCGACGCAGGCGAAGCCGAGCAGGGTCGGTACGACGCCGCCGGCCAGCAGGGCCAGGGCGAGGCCGAGTCCGGCCAGCAGGCTGCCGGTGCGGACGATCCGGCCGTCGCCGAGGCGGGTGCGCCAGCCGTCGGCAAAGATCCGGGCGCAGACCATCATCACGGAGACGACGGCGATGCCCAGCGGCGCGATCCCGGCGCCCGCGTGCACCACGTCCTTGAGGTAGAGCGCCGACCAGTCGTTCATCGCGCCCTCGGTGACGGTGCCGAAGACCATCGCCAGACCCATCCAGAGGGTGGCCGCGGCGGGCAGGACGAAGCGGCGCTTCCGCTCCTTCTCTGTGGCCGCCGCGGGCTCGGAGCCGTCGGCTGCCGTCGGCCCGTCGGCCAGCAGGCCCGGCCGGGCGGCCACCACCAGCAGCGCCAGCAGCGCGGCGGCCAGGCCGAAGTGGACGGCGAGGGTGCCGGTGAAGGCGTTCACGCCGGAGGCCAGCAGGGCGGCCAGCAGCGAGCCGGCGCTGAAGGTGGCGTGCAGCCTGGACATCGTGGTGCGCTCGAAGCGGGCCTCCAGCGCGGCGCCCTGGGCGTTCATCGCGACGTTCAGGCAGCCGACCGCGACGCCGTCGCAGAACAGCACCAGCAGGGTGACCGGATAGTTCGGCACCACCGACAGGGCGAGCAGGATCACGCCCAGGGCGAGCGCGGACAGCACCGAGAGCAGCCGGGAGCCGAGCCGCCGCATCAGCACCGTGACCAGCGGGAAGGACACCGCCGCGCCGATCCCGCAGGTCATCAGCAGCAGGCCGATCTGGGCCTCGCCCAGGTCGAGCCGGGCCTTGAGCGCGGGCACCCGGGAGACCCAGGTCGCGTACTGCAGTCCGAGGACGAAGAACAGTGCGCCGATGGCCAGTTGGGACCGGCGGAACTCGTCGCGTGCGGGGGAGGACATGTGCATCAGCCCACTTCGGCTCTGGGCGCGGATCCGAGGGTCGGGTCCGCGGGATTCGGGGCGCGGTCCAGCGGCTTCGCCATGTAGACCGCCTCGGCGCCGTAGCTCGCGGGCAGTCCGACCTCGGGCCGGGCCCGGTAGCCCAGCCGGGTCCACAGCACCTCGGAGCCGCGCACGGCGACCAGCGAGAGGGTGCGGTGACCGGCCGCCCGGCCGGCCGCCTCCAGGTGCCGGAGCAACCGTGGGGCCAGGCCCCGGCCGCGGGCCCGCTCGGCGATCACCAGGTCGTGGGCGTGCAGGTTGCTCTGCTCGCGCCGCAGGACCGCGCCGTCGGAGGCCCGGCTGAGGTCCGGGCAGCGGAACAGCGGGTACGGCAGGGCGAGCAGGTAGCCGGCGAAGCCGTCCGCGTCCTCCAGCACGAAGCAGGTCGACGGCGAGGCGCGGTGCCGGGAGCGCAGCGCCTCGCCCCCCTCGGACAGGCCGCTGGCGGCGTAGGCCCGCTCCTCGGCGGCGATCACCTCGGGCCAGTCGGTGTCGCGGAGCAGCCGGATCAGGGTGTCGGTCATGGGTGTCCGCCGTCCGGCACCGGGCCGCCGACGCAGGTGTACGGCAGCGGTGCGAAGCCGTTGAACCCCTGGGTGGCGTAGGCGGTCGCGTACGCGCCGCAGGAGTGGATCCACACCGGGTCGCCGGAGGCGACCGCGCGCGGGACCCGTACCGGGCCGCCGTCCTGGGCGTACGCGTCGTCGCTGTCGCAGGTCGGGCCGGCCACCACGGCGTTGACGAACTGGCCGCCGGGGTGGGTGGGGAACTCCAGCCGGTACTGCAGCTGGTCCATCTCGTAGAGGCCGTTGAACTTGCCGCAGCTCAGGTAGAGCCAGTCCTCGCGGGTGCCGTCGAGCCGGTGGCGGGAGGAGAGCCGGGCGACGTGGGCGCGGATCGCGCCGTGGTCGGCGACCAGGTGGCGACCGGGCTCCAGCAGGAAGTCCAACGGGGCGGCGTTGACGGCGCGCAGCCGTTCCATGCCCTCGCGGAGCACCGTGAACATCTTGTCCAGCGGCGGTTCGAGCGGCCGGCCGCGCCGGTCGAGCACCCCGAGGGCGGGCAGTCCGCCGCCCAGGTTGATCCGCTCCGGGGTGATGCCGCGCCAGTTGAGCGCCTCCAGGACGGCCGCCAGCGATTCGATCGCCGCGGCCCAGGCCTCGGCGGTCATCTGCTGGGAGCCGACGTGCACGGACAGGCCGGACGGCACCAGCCCGGCGGTGCGGGCGGCGCCGAGCACCCGCAGGGCGTCCTCGGGTGAGCAGCCGAACTTGTGGCTGAGGCCCCACAGGGCACCCTCGCCGGTGGTCGCGATGCGGCAGAACACCCGTGAGCCAGGGGCGTGTTCGGCGATCGCGGCGACGTCCTCCAGGCTGTCGGTGGCGAAGTCGCGCACGCCCAGCCGGTAGGCCTCGGCGATGTTGCGGTCGGACTTGATGGTGTTGCCGTAGTGGATCAGTTCGGGGGCCACCCCGGTGCGCAGCGCCTGGGCGATCTCCTGCGGGCTGGCCGCGTCGAAGCCGGAGCCGAGCCCGGCGAGGTGGCCGAGCACCTCGTCGACGGGGCAGGCCTTCATCGCGAACCGGACTGCCACACCGGGCAGTTCGGCGCACAGCGCGGCGTACTGGCGGCCGATGCCGGCCAGGTCGTAGACGACGGTGTCCTCGGTGGCGGCGGCGAGCGCGGCGCGCAGGGCGCCGTGGTCGTGCTGGTCGGGGCGGGGCACGCGGTCGGCGTGCACGGTGGCGGCCGCGGTCGGGGCGCGGTGGTTGGTCCTCTCGTGCTCGGGCCGCTCGCGCGCCTCGGCGGGGTGACGCGGCTCGGTGGTCGGACGTGGTTCAGTGCGTGTCACGTGTGAGCTCCCGGTGCGGCTGGCTACCACGGCAGCCGGTCGGCGGGCGTGGTCTTGCTCGCCCGCACCAGCGGGCCCCACGCGTCGATCAGCAGGGCGAAGTCCTCGATGTCCGCCTGCGCCTCGTCGAGCAGCCGTGCCCGTCGGGGCGCCAGGTGGTCGGCGAACTCGGCGTACCTGCCGCCGAGTCGCCGGTAGCAGCGGTCGAGTTCGGCGAGTCGCCGGTGGTTCTCGGCGCGGTCCGTCGTGGCGCTGCGGCGGGCGGAGTCGGCGATCGCCGCGGGGCGGACGTGGTGGTGCTCGTCGAGCAGGGCCTCGCCGGCCCGTTCCATCTCGGAGTAGACGGGGTGGAGGTAGAGCATGGAGAGCAGGAACTTGGCGTAGCGCTCCTGGTAGGCGGTGAAGCCGGAGCCGGTGCGCCGTTCCGGGGTGTAGTAGTTGACGATGTGCCGGTTGTGGGTCACCCCGGGCAGGGTGGCGTCGTGCACGAGGTGGTGCAGGAAGTAGTCGCTGCCGATGGTGTCGGTGGCGGGCGGCAGCGGAACGCGTTCGTAGACCTCGTGGTCGAGGGCGATGTTGCACATGTCGATCCGCCAGATGTCGGGCCGGTCGAGCACGGCGCGGTCGGCGGTGAAGGGTTCGGTGCCGCCGCCGGTGAAGGACTCGGCGACGAGTTCCCGCCGTTCCTCCTCGGTGGCTCCGGTGGGCGCCCAGAGCGCGACCAGGTCGTGGTAGGTCTGCGGGTCGAGGGCGCGGATCTCGCCGAGGTCGACGGAGAGTTCGCCGATGAAGGAGGCGCCGACCAGGGCGACCGGCTTGTCGGCGTGCGCCGGGTCGAGGGTGTGCTCGGTGACGGCGGCGGCCGCGTCGGCGGCCTTGAGGCCGATGGTGGCGAGTTCGTGGTCGATCGGGAACACCGGTGCGCCGTCGTGCCACTGGTAGCGGCTGTCGGAGTCGCGGCGGTGCACGGAGGCGCAGCCGAGGGCGGCGGCCAGCAGGAACGCCCGGTTGGTGCAGGCGCCGTAGGAGACGGCGTCGGGGAGCATCAGGTCGAGCAGCTTCTCGGGCTCCGGGAGTCCGGCGTTCTCCGTCCCGGCGTTCTCCGTTCCCGCGTTCTCCGTTCCCGCGTTCTCCGTCCCGGAGTTCTCCGCCCCGGCGCGCTCGAACACGGTGCGCTCGAACACGGCGCGCTCGATCACGGCGCTCAGGAAGGCGCGTTGGGCGTCCTCGTCCAGGTGGTGGGTGACCACGCCCTCGGCGGCCGGGAGTGCGGCGACGGCCGCGGCGTGCCGGGCGCGGGCCGCCGGGTCGGCGGAGTCGAGCACCAGATAGTGCACCCGGACGCCGAAGGCGCGGGCGGCGTGGGCGGCTTCGGTGCCGATCGCGGTGATGGTGTCCGCGCACTCGCGGTTGGTGGGCAGGGTCAGGCAGACGGCGCGCACGGACGCTCCCCTTCGGGCTGCTCGAAGGTGCGGCCGGTCCAGGACCGCAGGCCGAGCAGCTTCTCGCCGAGTTCGGTGAGTTCGGCCGGTCCGTAGCGCAGCGCCTCGGGCCGGTCGGCGTCTCCGACCAGGGTGCGGTTCCAGTCGGGGGTGGAGAGGGTGCGCCAGGACTCCACCCGGGAGCGGCGCAGCGGCTCGGCCTCCTCCAGGGCGGGCATCATGGCGAGGTACTGCACCGAGCGCACGCCGTCCGCGGAGGTGTTGGGCGCGACGCCGTGGGCGAGCAGGCCGTTCCAGATCAGCAGGTCGCCGGCCTTCAACTCGGGCCGCACGACCGGGAACTCGGCGCGGTCGATGTCCGGGCGGATCGGGTCGCGGTCGGCGGGCTGGGTGGCCTGCCACTCGTTATGGCGGCGGAACAGCTCCGGGTCGCACTGGAAGCCGCCGTGGTCGGGGGCGGTGTCGTTGAGCGCGATGATGCCCTGGACGCGCTGCGGGAGCATGGCCCGGGTGGTGTCGACGTCCCAGTGGAGTTCGATGTCGAAGCCCTGCTCGGTGGGTTCGATGAGGGCGCGGTCGCGGTTGCGCACGTTCGGCGGGTTGAGGTTGAGCCGGTCGAGGGTGACCCACAGTTCCTCGCAGTCCCAGACGTCCACGAAGGCGTCGTAGACGCGCTGCGACTGGCGGCTGTCCCAGATGAGTTGGTGGTGGTAGGCCTCGACGAAGCCGTAGATGTGCAGGTGCTGGTCGAGTTCGTCGCGGTGGTCGCGCTCGCGGTACCAGTCCTCGGGGCGGTCGGGCGACAGGCCCTGGAAGTCCCAGGCGAAGTCGAGCAGTCGGCGTGCGGCCTCGGCCGGGATCGCCTGCTCGACGACGACATAGCCGTAGGTCTGCCAGTGCGCGAAGTCCGCCTCGGAGAGCACCCGGAGCGGGTGCTTCTTGCGCAGTTCGCGCAGGGCGGTTCCGGCGAGGTAGCTCTCGGTGTCGGCGCTGAAGTAGGGGCGCTGCGAGGCGGCCCGGTACAGATATCCCTCGGGGTGTTCGTCAGGGCTCGGCATGGGCGGTCACTCCGTGGTTCGTGGTCGATGCAGCGCTTCCTCGGGCGCCCGGTGCGGGCGCGGCGAGCCGGTGGCCGGTCGTCGGCCGGAAGGGGAATTCGTGGCGCGGACCGATGGCCCGTCCGCATGCGCTCCTTCTCGCCCCGGCCCCCGAGCGGCGCACTACGCCACGTCAGGGGGCCAACTCACCCGCCCGGCACGGGCACTTACCCCACATCAGCCTTCGCCGGGCCGCGCTTCCCCATACGTTGGACTAGACCAACTAATGGTGTCAACCCTTTCCCGCAGGTAACCGATTGGGAAATCAGCGCAGTTCACAGCGCCTCTGGGTTCGCTTTATGTTTCGCAGACTGACATAAGGGCGGGTATGTTTCGGAAATTGACATAACCGCGAAGGGTGAACCGAACCGGCCCGCCGTACGTTGGGGTCTGTGGCACGCACCCGGCTGGCACCCATCCGACTGGCACGCGCCCGGACGGCACGCACCCGGCCGGCACGCACCCGGCCGGCACGCGCCCGGCCGGCACGCGCCC
>NZ_MECK01000213.1 GCF_014596465.1 Streptomyces sp. CBMA123
GGAGCAGTTCGCCGATCATCGACCCGGGCCTGCAGCCCGCCCTGATCACCGCCGGCGCGGCCGCGCTGCTGGCCGGCGGTGCCGCGCTGGGGCAGGTGGCGCTGGCCCTGGTGGTGGCGCTGCTGCAGCTGCTGACGGCGGCCGGCTGGTTCCGGCTGAACGGCATGTGGCCGGCCCGGCAGGGCATCCTGCTGGCGGCGCTGGCCGGGCTGGTGGCGGACGTGGCCGTGCTGCTGGCGGACTCGGACGGCGGTGCGGCGGCGGTGGTGGGCACCCTGGGCGGGTTCTTCCTGCTGGTGCTGGTGCTGCAGACGTTCCGTCCGTCGGACCCGAAGGAGCGGTTCTACGCGCTGACCGTGCTGGGTTCGGCCACCGTGGTGACGGCGCTGTGCACCACGCTGCTGCTGGCCGACTGGGTGCCGGCCGGGGTGGGCGCGGTGGCGCTGGCCACCGTGCTGGCGGCGGCGCCGCTGCCCGGGCCGAAGCAGCTGGGCCCGGTGCTGGGCCTGGTCGCGGCGGTGCTGCTGGGCCTCCTGGTGGGCGCGCCGGTGGCGCTGGGGGCGCTCGCCGGGCTGGGGGCGCTGGTCGGCCGCCGGGTCGCGGCGTACGACTTCCCGTCCCGCTTCGTGCACATGACGGCAGGCGTGGCGCTGCCGCTGGCGGTGGCCGCGCCGCTGATCTGGTTGGCCACCGGGCCGCTGGCCGGCTGAGTTCGGTACGTCACGACCGCGTCCCGCCCCGGAACCACCGTCCGGGGCGGGACGTCGTACGGTCGTGCGGGAGGAGCCGTGCCCAGGGCGGCTCCGCGACGAGACGGCGACGAGACCACAGCGGGCGACGACGGGGGACACGATGCGCGGATGGCTGAAGGCGACGATCGGCCTGGCGGTGCTCTCCGGGCTGCTGCTGGGCGCGGACCGGATCGCGGTCGGCGTGGCCGAGGACGAGGCCGCCGACCAGCTGGTGAAGAGCGGCCAGATGAGCAAGCGGCCGGACGTCACGATCGAGGGCTTCCCGTTCCTCACCCAGGTGGTGTCGAAGAAGCTGGACGACGTCCGGATCTCCTCGGACGGCCTGACCGTGCAGAACAACGGCCAGCAGGTGGCGCTGCACTCCTTCAAGGCCCAGCTGTCCGGGGTCGCGGTGAGCGACAACCTCAACACCGCCACGGTGGACAGTGGCACCGGCAGCGGTGTGATCACCTACCAGGACCTCGCCCAACTGCTGCCCCCGGCCTCCCAGTTGCTGGGCGGCGCCCCGCTGCCGGTGGGCGGCGGCTCCCGGCTGAGCCTGTCGTACGGCGGTCCGGGCAAGGTCAAGGCCTCGCTGGGGCCGGTGTCGGTCGGTGAGGCCACCGTGCACAACGACGGCAACACGATCACCGTGGACGGCCTCCGGCTGAGTTCGCTGGCCGAGATGTTCGCCGGGCTGTCCAACCGGAAGATCGAGCCGGCCGGCTTCACCCTGGACTCGATGCCGGCCGGTCTGAAGCTGGCGGCGAAGGACGGTGTGACGCCGCTGCCGGAGGGCCTCCAGCTGTCCTTCGAGGGCAAGGGCGTGAAGCTGCTGGGCTGAGCCCGGCCGGGGTCGCCACCGTTCCGCTCCGCGAGACGCGCTGTCCAGCGCGGACCGCGGGGCGGTGTCGTTTCCGCCCGTTGTGCACCGCCGACGGCTGCCCGGCCGGGGCCCGGCGGACCGCCGCGAGCGCGAATCCCAGTATTCGATCGTTTCGATCTCGACATTCGATACGCTGATGACAGCGGGCCTCCGGTGTCCCTAGCATCGTCAGCATGAAGCGACAGACGGATCTCACGAAGCGGCGGGCGGTCGACCTGTGCCGCGTGGCCGCCTGTCTGTGTCGAATGCGCTAAGTCGGCATCCTGGCAGGGCAGTTGACGCCCGCCGCCGATCTCCCGGTGACCTCGTCGGGCCCTTGCGGCCGCTGGTCGCCGCCGTACTCCGCAGTTCCCCGCCCGGTCGTCCCCGGCTTCGCTCCTCCGTCCCATCATTCGGACGGGTATTCGGACCGCACCCGTTTCGGGCACCTCTGCAGCACCTGTTGAGCAGCACCTTCCGCCAACCGCCCCCGGATGGAGAACACCACCATGAGCCGCAGCGACGTCCTGGTCGACGCCGACTGGGTCCAGGCCCGACTGGACGACCCGAAGGTCGTCATCGTCGAGGTCGACGAGGACACCTCCGCGTACGACAAGAACCACATCCGCAACGCCGTCCGGATCGACTGGAAGAAGGACCTCCAGGACCCGGTCCGCCGCGACTTCATCGACCAGGCCGGCTTCGAGGCGCTGCTCAGCGCCAAGGGCATCGCCAACGACGACACCGTCGTCCTGTACGGCGGCAACAACAACTGGTTCGCCTCGTACGCCTACTGGTACTTCAAGCTGTACGGCCACGGCGACGTCCGCCTGCTGGACGGCGGCCGCAAGAAGTGGGAGCTGGACTCCCGCGACCTGGTCTCCGAGGTCCCGGCCCGCCCGGCCACCGAGTACACGGCACAGGCCGCCGACTCCTCGATCCGTGCCTTCCGCGACGACGTGATCGCCGCCATCGGCACCCTCAACCTGGTCGACGTCCGCTCGCCCGACGAGTTCTCCGGCAAGCTGCTCGCCCCGGCCCACCTCCCGCAGGAGCAGTCGCAGCGCCCCGGCCACGTGCCGAGCGCCCGCAACATCCCGTGGGCCAAGAACGCCAACGACGACGGCACCTTCAAGAGCGACGACGAGCTCAAGGCGCTGTACGAGGCCGAGGGCATCGACCTGGCGAAGGACACCATCGCGTACTGCCGGATCGGCGAGCGCTCCGCGCTCACCTGGTTCGTGCTGCACGAGCTGCTCGGCCAGGAGAACGTCAAGAACTACGACGGTTCGTGGACCGAGTACGGCAGCCTGGTCGGCGTGCCGATCGAGCTCGGCAACAACTGAGCCCCCGGCTCGACCCGTAAGTCAGAAGGAGACAGACATGTGCGGTGCGAAGGCCGGCGGCCCGGACCTGGCAGGAGTTGACGTGGCGAACGAGACGATCATCCAGGGTTCGGTGACCCGCGACGGTGAGCCGGTCAACGGCTACGTCCGGCTGCTGGACGAGAACAACGAGTTCACGGCCGAGGTGCCCACCTCGGCGACCGGCCAGTTCCGGTTCTTCGCCCGCCCGGGCAAGTGGACCCTGCGCGCGCTGGTCCCGGGCCAGACCGTGGACCGTCAGGTGGTGGCCTCCCAGGGCACCGCCGTCGAGGTCGCGATCGCGGTCTGACCGGGTCGGACGATCACACCGAGGGCCCCTGCCGCGCAGGGGCCCTCGGTCGTACCGTGGAAGACGTGCAGACGAGGCGTCGGCGGCGCTACTACTACGCCATGATGGGCGTGTGCCTGGGCCTGTTCGTCCTGGCCTGGGGCGTGGTGCGGTTCTTCTCGGTGGGAGCGGCGGTCGGCCTGTGCGTGGTCGCGATGGTCATCCCGCCGGCCGCCGCGGTGTTCGCCAACAAGCGGGACCCGGACGACGACTGGTGGAACGACCCGCGCTGGGACGACCCCAAGTGGGACGACCCCGGCCACGACCGGGACCGCCCCGACCACGAGGAACGCGACGGCCCCCGGTAGGAGCCCGCCGTCAGTAGACCAGCGCCTGGACGTTGTCCGCCATGATCTCGCTGACGAAGACCTGCGCGCCCGCGATCCGGACGCCCTCGACGGTGTCCTTCTGCTCGATCCCGCGCCGGGCCGCGCACTGGGTGCACAGGGTCACCGAGCCGGCCGCCAGGATGGACTCCAGCAGGTCCGGCAGCGGCGCGGCGTGCGGCAGCTCGAACTCCGCCGCCCGCCCCGGCACGGCGAACCAGGAGGACTCCCCGGTCAGCCAGAGCGAGACGTCGATCCCGCTGGCGACGGCCACGGCCGCCACCGTGAAGGCCTGCGAGCACCGCTCGGGCGCGTCCGCCCCGGCGGTCACCTTGATGACGAGCTTCTTCGACATGGCGCCACCTTAGAGGCCGCGCGGCCCCCGCCCGCCGTCATCGCGGAATCCCTTGGGCAAACCTTGGACGGCGCCCGGGCGCGGCCCCGGCCGGGCGGCGCCGGGGCCGGGCCGGCGGGGCGCGAAACCCGACGTGGTGGGGCTCACCGCGACCGGCCGGAGCCCTCCGGATAGAGTGAGCGCGAGCAAAGTCCACCACACTGTCGCCGCCTGGGAGCCCCCCGTGTCCGGTCTGGAAATCTTCTTCGACGGTCTGCTGGCCCTGATGGCCGTGCTGATCACCTGGTTCGCCATCTTCTCGGTGATGAAGCTGTACCAGGGCCAGCGCTGACCCTGCCGTACGGTTGAGGGCAGACCGCACCGACCACGACAGCGACCAGGAACATGATCGAGATCCCCTCTGACCTCCACAGGGACGTCGTCCCGCTCGCCTTCCTCCTCGGTACCTGGGAGGGCGCGGGTGTGTACGACTTCCCCGGCACGGAGAAGTGCAACTTCGGCCAGGAGATCGTGATCCGGCACGACGGCCGCCCCTTCCTGGAGTTCCGCTCCCGCACCTGGGTGCTGGACGAGGAGGGCGAGAAGGTCCGTCCGCTGGAGAACGAGCACGCCTTCTGGCGCATCACCAGCAACCACGACGGCACCAGCGGCGCCCGGGGGATCGAGATCTCCTCCGTCCGTGACGACGGCACGGTCGAGATCTGGTACGGCGAGCTGGCCGACGGCAAGCCGCAGGTCGACGTCTCCACCGACGCCGTGGCCCGGATCGAGGGCTCCCCGGAGTACTCCGGCGGCAAGCGGCTGTACGGCTTCGTCAACGGCGAGCTGCTCTGGGTCGGCGAGAAGGCCGCCCCGAACGTGCCGCTGCGCCCGTACATGTCCGCTCAGCTGAAGAAGGTGCTCAGCCCGGCCCAGCTGATCAAGGACATCAACGACCTGCCGGACGACGGCATCGCGTTCTTCAAGTAGGAACTGTCCGCGCACGAGGTAGGGACCGGCCCCCGGCCGGTCCCTACACTTGCCTCAGGACCCCCGACCTTGGCAGGGACAGAACCCGTGGCGGACACCGGCACCACCGACTGGCAGCTCTCCGGCGACTGGAAGGCCGACCTGCGCGAGCGCGGCTACCGCCTCACGCCGCAGCGACAGCTCGTCCTGGAGGCCGTGGACGTCCTCGACCACGCGACCCCCGACGACATCCTCTGCCACGTCCGCAAGACCGCCAGCGGCATCAACATCTCCACCGTCTACCGGACCCTGGAGCTGCTGGAGGAGCTGGGCCTGGTCTCGCACGCCCACCTCGGCCACGGCGCCCCGACCTACCACCTGGCCGGCCGCCACCACCACCTGCACCTGGTCTGCCGGGACTGCGAGAAGGTCACCGAGACCGGCACCGAGATCGCCCAGCCGCTGATCGACCGGCTGCGCGAGCAGCACGGCTTCGACACCGACCTCAAGCATTTCGCCATCTTCGGCCGCTGCGCCGACTGCGCCGCCGGGCAGGCCGACGACCGGTCGTAAGCTGGCCGGTATGACCGGTGTGAAGAGCCCGCTGCTTGCCCTGCCCGGAGCCGTCCCCGCCGAGGGGGCCGACGAGGGCGTCGCCGCCCACTACGGCGACATCTTCCGCGAGCAACGGAACCTGTCCCGGGGCACCGGCTTCGTCGACCTCTCGCACCGCGGCGTGGTCACCGTCACCGGCGCGGACCGCCTCGCCTGGCTGCACCTGCTGCTCACCCAGCACGTCAGCGGGCTGGAGCCGCAGCACGCCACCGAGGCGCTGGTGCTCTCCCCGAACGGGCACGTCGAGCACGCGCTCTACCTGGTCGACGACGGCACCACCACCTGGGCCCACGTCGAGCCCGGCACCCAGGGCGCGCTGATCGGCTACCTGGAGAGCATGAAGTTCTTCTACCGGGTGGAGGTCGTCGACGCGACCGCCGAGCACGCCGTGGTCCACCTGCCGGCCGGCTCCACCGCCTCCGTCGAGGGCGCCGCCGCCGTCCGCGAACTCCCGTACGGGCGCGACCTGTTCGTGCCGCGCGCCGAGCTGGAGAAGCTCACCGCCGGGTACGGCCCGGCGGCCGGGGTCTGGGCCTACGAGGCGCTGCGGATCGAGGGCCACCGGCCCCGGCTCGGCTTCGAGACCGACCACCGGACCATCCCGCACGAGGTGGACTGGCTGCGCACCGCCGTCCACCTGCAGAAGGGCTGCTACCGCGGCCAGGAGACCGTCGCCCGGGTGCACAACCTGGGCCGCCCGCCGCGCCGGCTGGTCTTCCTGCACCTGGACGGCACCGAGGAGACCCTGCCCCCGCACGGCACCGAGGTGCGGCTGGCCGCCGACCCGGACGGGCGGGCGCTGGGCTTCGTGACCTCCTCGGCGCGGCACCACGAGCTGGGCCCGATCGCGCTGGCGATCGTCAAGCGGAACGTGCCGGTGGACGCGGTGCTGCTGGCCGGGACGGTGCCGGGCACCCAGGACGTGATCGTCCCGCAGTAGCTCAGACCTCGACCAGGACGGTGAACGGGCCGTCGTTCACCAGCGCCACCTGCATGTCGGCGCCGAACCGGCCCGTCTCCACCTTGGCGCCGAGCGCGCGCAGTTGGGCGACCACCTCGTCCACCAGCGGCTCGGCGACCGGCCCGGGGGCGGCGGCGTTCCAGGTGGGGCGGCGGCCCTTGCGGGTGTCGCCGTAGAGGGTGAACTGACTGATCACCAGCAGCGGGCCGCCGATGTCCGAGCAACTCTGCTCCACGCCCTCGCCGCTGACCGGCAGGATCCGCAGCGTCCAGAGCTTGCGGGCCAGTTGGGCCGCCTTGGCCGGGGTGTCCTCGTGGGTCACGCCGACCAGGACGCACAGGCCGGGCCCCTCGATCGCGCCGACGGTCTCTCCGGCCACGGTCACCCGGGCCTCGGTCACTCGCTGCACCACTGCTCGCATGCCGCCATTGTGCCGGAGCGCCGGAGCGCCCCGCCGGGGCCCAGGGGAATCCGGCTCGGCAGGGCCCCGGCTCGGCCGGGCGGGACCCCGGGGCCGGCACCCGAGGGGCGCACATGAGAGGCGCGCGCAGGGGTGGCGCACGCCGTGCGGCGCGCGCCTGCGCAGGGTCGGCGCTGCTGTCCGTACGAAAAGGCCCGGTCATATCAGCCACCCCCGTTCGCCAGGGGGCCGTTCGGGTGCACGGGCGGTGCGCGCGCGCCGGGTGGGGTGGCACGCTGGGGGACCGTACGACGGGCCCGGCGCGCCTGAAGGTCCGCCGCACCGGGCCGGGGTTCGGCCGGGTGGTCGAGCGGTAGGTCAGGTGTTCTGGCGGGGTCGCCCCGGCGGGTGGTCCCGATCGGGGAGCGGAACCCCTCGGGGGCCCCCGGGCGTGCCAACGGACGGGACGCGCGAGCCCGTCGGGGGACGGGCCGGGCCGGCGGCAGGGACGGAGTGCCGCGAGCGGGCGGGATCGGACGACGGCAGGTGGGCTGGATGATGGACGCGAGCAGTGCGGCGTGGAGCCGATCCGGGCAGGTGGCGCAGGCCCCCGGGGGCCCCTCCTGGGCGGTCGGCCCGGACGGCGAGCCCGACCTGGAGCACCTGGGCCTGGACCAGCTGCGGATCCTGCGCCGGGAGACCCTGGAGCAGGAGGCCGACCTGTCGTACCTGCGACGGCTGCTGCACGGGCGGATGGACATCCTGCGCGCCGAACTGGACCGGCGCCCCGGCGGCGGCCCGGCCCACCCGGCCCGGGCGGGCGGGGAGGGGAGCGGCGCCCGGGCGGCCGGCGAGGAGCTCGGCGGCGACCTGCTGGACCGGCTGCCGGCCATCCTGACCGACGCGCCCTCCACCGTGCGGCGCTCGGCCCGGCACGTCACCCTCGGCCCGCCGCGCACCCAGGAGTCCCAGCTGGAGGCGGACGCCCTGATGGGCGACGTCCAGCTCGCCGACCTGCCGGCCCATCCGGCCGAGGAGCTGCTGGCCGCCCTGGAGCGGCTGCGCGCGCACGAGCGCGAGGTGTCCGGCCGGCGCCAGCGGCTGCTGCGGACGGCCGACGGTTGCAATGCCGAGATCACCCGCAGGTACCGTGATGGGGAAGCACGGGTCGACGACCTGCTCTCCGAGAGGCCGCTCTGACCGGTCGAGGCGTCGCGGGCGGGTGGGGTCCGGCTTCCTCCCGGCCCACACCCCTGCCTCCGGAAGGCTCCGCGATGTCCCAGTCCGCCAACCCGCCCGTGCTCGCCGAGGTCATACGCTCGGGCTTCACCGAGGGCCGTCACCACGGCTCGCTGGTCCTGCTCGCCGCCGACGGCTCGGTGGAGTTCGCGCTCGGTGACCCCGACGCGCCGGTCTTCCCCCGCTCCACGGCCAAGCCGTTCCAGGCGGTGGCCACCCTGCGGGCCGGGCTGGCGATCGAGGGCGAGCTGCTGGCGCTGGCGGCCTCCAGCCACTCTGCGGAATCGTTTCACCTCGACGGTGTGCGAGCCATCCTCGGCTCGGCCGGCCTCGACGAGTCGGCCCTGCGCACCCCGGCCGACCTCCCGCTGGACGAGACCGAGGCGGAGCTGCTGCTCGCGGCCGGCGGCCGGCGCGCCCCGATCCTGATGGACTGCTCCGGCAAGCACGCCGGCTGGCTGGCCGCCTGCGTCGCCAACGGCTGGGACACCGCGGCCTACCTCGACCCGGCGCACCCGATCCAGGAGCTGGCCCGCGAGGCCCTCGCGGAGGCCACCGGCGAGGCCCCCGCGCACACCGGGGTGGACGGCTGTGGCGCCCCGCTGCTGGCCGTCTCGCTGACCGGCCTGGCCCGCGGCTACCGCAGCCTGCTGCTGGCCGCCGAGGGCACCGCGCAGCGCCGGGTGGCCGACGCCATGCGCGCCCACCCCGAGTACGTGGCCGGCACCCGCCGGGCCGACACCTGGCTGATGCGGGCCGTTCCCGGCGCGCTGTCCAAGATGGGCGCCGAGGCCGTCCAGGTGGTCGCGCTGCCGGACGGCCGGGCGCTCGCCTTCAAGATCGACGACGGCTCGGAGCGGGCCCGCGGCCCGGTGCTCGCGGCGGCCCTGCGCCGGCTCGGCGTGACCGGCGTGGAGGAC
>NZ_MECK01000214.1 GCF_014596465.1 Streptomyces sp. CBMA123
GCGCGACGGCGCCCTGCACGAGGCCCGCAAGGCCGCCAAGCGCGCCCGCTACGCCGGCGAGACGGCGGCCCCCGCGGTCGGCGCGGCGGCGGAGCGGTTCGCCGAGCGGATGAAGGCCGTCCAGGAGGTGCTGGGGGAGCACCAGGACGCGGTGGTCGCCGCGGCGGCCCTGGTCGGCCAGGCGGCCGCGGACGGTGAGCCCTTCGCCTACGGCGTGCTGTACGCGGGCCAGCTGGCGGAGGCGGCACGGGCACGGGGGCGGCTGCCGGAGGTGTGGGCGGCGGCCTCGGGGCGGAAGCTGGCCCGGTTCGGTTAGCGGCGCTCCTTCGGGGCCCGTCGGATCAGCCCGCGGCCGAGCGTGCCGGCAGCTCCTCCTGGTAGCGGTCCGTACCCGGGCGATCCGTCGGTGCGACCGCGCGGGGTGCCCGGGGGCGCGTCGGAGCCGGCGCGGAGCCGGGTTTCCGTGTGGGCGGCGGCCGCGAAGGCGCGGCGGGTGGGGCTGTCCGGTGGGGCGGGGAAGGCGAAGACGTGCCGGCCCTCCTCGGGGAGGGGGAGCACGGCCCTACCGGGGGCTGAGCCCCGCCGAGGTGGCCGCCTCGCGCAGCAGGTCGCGGAGCATCGTGGTGGTCAGCCGGCCGGTGTTCGTGTTGCGCGGGCTCACGTGGTAGCAGCCGTAGAGCCGCAGGTCGGGGCCGCCGTCGCGGGCGGGCAGGGTGACCCGGGCGGCGTGGCCGAAGGTGGGGCGGGGGCGCGGGACGATCCAGCCGGCGTCGGCGATCACCGGCAGCATCGCCTGCCAGGCGAAGCCGCCGAGGGCGACGACCGTCCGTACGGTGGGGCGCAGCAGCTGGAGTTCACGGGTGATCCAGGGGCGGCAGGTATCGCGTTCGGCGGTGCTGGGCTTGTTGTCGGGCGGGGCGCAGCGGACCGGGTCGGTGATCCGGACGCCGTACAGCTCCAGGCCGTCGCCGTGGCGGACGGATTCGGGGCGGTTGGTGAGCCCGAGGTCGTGGAGGGCGGCGTAGAGGAGGTCGCCGGAGGGGTCGCCGGTGAAGATCCGGCCGGTGCGGTTGGCGCCGTGGGCGGCGGGGGCGAGGCCGACCAGGACGAGCGGGGCGTCGGGTGGGCCGAAGCCGGGGATGGGGCGGGCCCAGTAGTCCCAGTCCTGGTAGGCGCGGCGCTTGGTGCGGGCGGTCTCCTCGCGCCAGGCGACCAGCCGGGGGCAGGCCCGGCAGTGGGTGACGACCCGGTCGAGGCCGGTGAGCCCGGTGGCACGGGCGGCGGCCTCGGCGGGGTGGCTGGGGTGGTTCGGGTCATCGGCGGGGGCCGGTTGCATGGCCCTGATCCTAGGGGCCCCGGGCGATCGCTCCGGCGGTGTCCGGGCAGGCGTAGCGTGGAAGGAGTTGCTCCGGTGGCCCTCGGCCCGGCCGGGTCGGCGGTGGCCGGACGCGCCGGTGTGTGCGGAGGCCGCGAGGAGGCCGCGATGATCGTCGATGCGGTGCTGGGTGCCCTCGGGGGGCTGGTCGGGCTGGGGGCGGTCTGGGCGGGGCTGAGCATCCGGGTGGTCCAGCAGTTCCAGAAGGGCGTGGTGTTCCGCTTCGGCCGGGTGCGTGAGGAGATCCGTCAGCCGGGGCTGGTCGCGCTGATGCCGATCGCGGACCGGCTGCGCCGGGTGAACGTGCAGATCGTGACGATGCCGATCCCGGCGCAGGAGGGCATCACCCGGGACAACGTGACCGTACGGGTCGACGCGGTGGTCTACTTCCAGGTCCAGGACCCGGTGAAGGCGACCGTCAACGTGCAGGACTACAACTTCGCGATCTCCCAGGTCGCGCAGACCTCACTGCGGTCGATCATCGGCAAGAGCGAGCTGGACGACCTGCTGGCCAACCGCGAACCGATCAACCAGGGGCTGGAGTTGATGATCGACAGTCCGGCGCTGGGCTGGGGCATCCAGATCGACCGGGTGGAGATCAAGGACGTCGCCCTGCCGGAGTCGATGAAGCGCTCGATCGCGCGCCAGGCGGAGGCCGAGCGGGAGCGGCGGGCGCGGATCATCACGGCGGACGGTGAGTACCAGGCCTCGGAGCGGCTGTCGGAGGCGGCGGCGGTGATGAGCGCGACCCCGGCGGCGCTCCAACTGCGGTTGCTGCAGACCGTGGTGGAGGTCGCGGCGGAGAAGAACTCGACACTGGTGCTGCCGTTCCCGGTGGAGCTGCTGCGGTTCCTGGACAGCGCGACGGAGTCCCAGCAGCGGGACCTGCTGGCGGCCGCCGCCGTGGCCGCCGCCGGGAAGGCGGCGGAGCGGGCGGTGGCGAGCGGCGAGGTGCCGGAGCCCGAGGTCGGCCGCGAGCTGCCCAAGCACGAACTCCCGTCACTGGACGAAGTGTTGACCAGCTCGCCGTTGGAGGGGGCGGAGCCGGACGGGCAGCAGCAGAGCGGGGAGCGCAGTGAGCCGAAGACGACGGCCTGAGCGGGGCGCGACCCGGTGCCGGGCGGTGCCGGTAGTGGTGCCGGGAGTGGTGCCGGCGGCGGTGCCCGGTGGCGTGCGTCACCCGGTCGGACCAGGATGGACGGGGGGCTGGAAGCCAGGTCAGGAGGCGGACCATGACCATCGCCAGCGACATCATGCACCCGGGGGCGGAGTGCATCCGCGAGCACGAGACGCTCGCCGCCGCCGCCCGGATCATGCGGGAACGACACGTGGGCGCGCTGCCCATCTGCGGAGAGAACGACCGGCTGCTGGGCATCGTGACCGACCGCGACATCGTGCTGCGCTGCGTCGCGGAGGGGCGCGACCCGGCCGCGGTGACGGCGGGCGAACTGGCCCAGGGGCGGCCGATGACGGTGGAGGCGGACGAGGACTGCGAGCAGGTGCTGCGGGTGATGGAGCAGTACCAGGTGCGCCGGCTGCCGGTGATCAACCACCCGGAGCACAAGCTGGTCGGCATGATCAGCGAGGCCGACATCGCGCGCGGGCTGCCGCAGGCCCGGCTCGCGGAGTTCGTGTCGGCGGTCTGCGCGGAGGAGGCACCGAAGAAGGAGGCCCTGCAGGGCTGACCGGGCCGAGCCGGGCCGGGCCGGGCCGCACGCGAGCGGCCCGGCCAGGGGTCACCCGAGGGCGTACACCGAGGCGGCCTGGGCGGCGGGCTCCTCCGCGCCCTCGGCCGTGAGCGTGACGTCGAGGAAGGCGATCCGGCGCCCGAGCTTGGTCACCCGGGCGTGGACCAGGACGTCCTGACCGGCCACGGCGCGCTGGAAGCTGCTGGACTGCTGGACGGTGGTCATCGGCGCGAAGCCGCCCCGGGCCGCCGAGAGGGCGATCACGCAGGCGGTGTCGGCGGCGGCCAGCAGCGCCTGGCCGGACAGTCCGCCGCCCTCGCGGGCGAGCCGGTCGGACCAGGGCAGCCGCAGCACGGCGTGGCGCTCGCCGGTCTCGGTCGTGGTGAGCCCGAGGTCCTGCACCCAGGGGGCGAAGTTCTCGGCCAGGATCTTGTCCGCCTCGGCGGGGGTGAGGGTCATCGCGCCATTGTGGCGGGCGCGTTGGCGCGTTGTCAGGCGGTTGCCAGGGTGTCGAGGTGGCGGCTGGGCACCGTGCGCATTTCGTCCGGTCCGACCAGGTCGAGGTCGAGGCCGGGCGTGAGGGCGCCGGAGCGCTCCATCTCGACCAGGACGCGTCGGACCGGCGCGTCCAGGCCGGTCTGCAACTCGGCGGCGCGGGGACGTAGTTCGGGGCGGGTGCGGGCGGTGGTGACGAAGCTGAGCCAGAGTGCGCGCTCCTGCCCGCGCTCGGCGTCCAGCGGGAGGGTCTCGGCGAGCAGCCGGACGGTCCGTTCGCGCCGGGAGGTGCCGACGGCACCGCCCGGCGCGAACGGACCGTCCGAGCCGGGAGGAGGCCGCGGGGCATGCCGGGGCCTTCCTCGCGGCGCACGTCCTGGCCCTTCCGGCAGGATCCGAAAGACAGGCGTCAGCCGCGCAGTTCCCGGGCGATCAGCTCCGCCAGGTGCAGGGCCCTTCGCCCGTCCGCGAGTTGGGCGATCTGGGTGCGGCAGCTGAAGCCGTCCGCCAGCACCACGGTGTCGGGGCCGGCCGCCCGGACCTCGGGGAGCAGCACCCGCTCGGCGATCGCCTCGGACACCTCGAAGTGGCCCTGCTCGAAGCCGAAGTTGCCCGCGAGTCCGCAGCAGCCGGAGTCCAGCACCCGGTTGTGCAGGCCGAGCCGGGCCTCGATCCGGCGGTCGGCGGCGCTGCCGAGTACCGCGTGCTGGTGGCAGTGGGTCTGGGTGACGGCGTCCAGCCGGACGCGGGGGAGCGGGGCGTCCGGGGCGTACTGGTCGATGAACTCGGCGAAGGTGCGGGTCCGTTCGGAGAGCGGGCGGCCGTCCTCGCCGAGCAGTCGGGGGAGGTCCTCGCGCAGGGTGGCGGTGCAGCTGGGGTCCAGGCCGACCACGGGGGTGTCGGCCGGGAGCCCGGCGGCCGCCAGTGCGCCCAGGCTGCGTCGCAACACCCGTCGTGCCGTGTCGAGTTGGCCGGTGGAGTACCAGGTGAGGCCGCAGCACACCGGGCCCTCCGGCAGTCGGACGTCGAAGCCGAGGTGTTCCAGCACCTCGACGGCCGAGCGCGGCACGTTCGGCTGGAGGTGGTTCGAGAAGGTGTCCGGCCACAGCAGCACCGGCCGGGCGCCCGCCGGGGCCGGGTGCGTGGCCCGGCGGCGCTGGTACCAGCGGGTGAAGGTCTCGGGCGGGAAGACCGGCAGCACCCGTCGCCGGTCGATCCCGCCGAGCCGCTTGAGCAGGGGGCCGGCCGGCGAGCGGATCAGGGTGTTGGCCGCCGCGGGCGCCAGCGCGACCGCCCGCAGCCACAGCGGCAGCCAGCCCATCGAGTAGTGGGCGAGCGGGCGCGGCCGGTGCCGGTAGTGCTGGTACAGGAACTCGGTCTTGTAGGTCGCCATGTCGACGTGCACCGGGCAGTCGCTCGCGCAGCCCTTGCAGCTCAGGCAGAGGTCGAGCGCCTCCCGTACCTCGGCCGAGCGCCAGCCGTCCGGGATCGCTCCCCCAGTCGGGCGGCCGGGAGGTGCCTCCATGCCGCGCAGCATCTCGGCGAGCAGCCGGGCCCGGCCCCGGGTGGAGTGCCGTTCCTCGCCGGTGGCCATGTAGCTCGGGCACATCACCCCGGTGGTCGGGTCCACGCACTTGGCGACGCCCACGCAGCGGTGCACCGCCTTGGCGAGGCTGCCGCCGTCCTGCTCGTACGGCAGGGCCAGTGGCAGCGGGCGGCGCGGGGCGGTGACGAAGCGCAGGTCGGCGTCGAGCGGGCGCGGGTCGACCAGCACGCCCGGGTTGAGCAGCTGCTCCGGATCCCAGATCCGCTTGAACTCGCCGAACAGGGCGAGGACTTCGGGTGGGTACATGCGCGGCAGCAGTTCGCCGCGGGCCTGCCCGTCGCCGTGCTCGCCGGAGAGCGAACCGCCGTACGAGACCGCCAGATCGGCCGCCTGCTCCAGGAACTCCCGGAAGAGCGGGCGCCGTCGGGGGTCGTCCAGCGGGAAGTCGATCCGCAGGTGCACGCAGCCGTCGCCGAAGTGCCCGTACGGGACGCCGTGCAGGCCGTGTCGGCGCAGCAGGGCGCGCAGCCCGCGCAGGTAGTCGCCGAGCCGCTCGGGCGGGACGGCGGAGTCCTCCCAGCCGGGCCAGGCCTCGCCACCCCCGGGCAGCCGGGTGACGATCCCGGCGCCCGCCTCCCGGACGGCCCACAGCTGGCGCTGCTCGGCCGGGTCGGTGACCAGGGCGACGGTGGCCGAGCGCTCGCGGCGCACCGCGTCGGCGAGCCGACGGGCGGACTGGTAGGCCTCCAGCGCGGTGGCGCCGCCGGTCTCCAGGAACAGCCAGCACTCGCCCGCGGGCAGCCGGTTCAGGGCGGGCGGGCGCGGACCGGCGGCGAGCAGCGCGGCGACCAGGTCGGCGGCCATGCCCTCGGCGGTCAGCGGACCGTACGGCAGCAGCGCCGGGACGGCGTCGGCGGCGGCGCCCTCGTCGGGGTAGCCGGCCACCACCAGGGCGCGGGCCGCGGGGGCCTCGACCAGACGGACGGTGGCGCCCAGCAGCAGCGCGCAGGTGCCCTCGGAGCCGGTCAGGGCCCGGGCGAGGTCGTGGCCGCGTTCGGGCAGCAGGGCGTCCAGCGGGTAGCCGGAGGTGCGGCGGGGCAGTCGCGGCATGCCCTGCCGGATGGTGGCGAGGTTGCGGTCGGTGAACTCCTGGAGCTGGGTGTGGAGTCGGCCGATCCGCTCGGGTTGTGCGCGCAGCGCCGCGCGCCCCTGGGGGTCGAGCGGCCCGCCGACGGTGAGCTCGGTGCCGTCGGCGAGCAGCAGCTCCAGCCGCTCCACGTTGTCGGAGGTGCGCCCCCAGGCGAGCGAGTGGGAGCCGCAGGAGTCGTTGCCGATCATGCCGCCGAGGGTGCAGCGGCTGTGGGTGGACGGGTCGGGGCCGAAGCGCAGCCCGTACGGCGCGGCGGCGCGCTGGAGGTCGTCCAGCACGGTGCCGGGCTGGACGCGCGCGGTGCGGGCCTCGGGGTCGACGGCCGGCACCGCGCCGAGGTGGCGGCGGAAGTCCAGCACCACCGCGCCCGGCCCGATCGCCTGCCCGCCGATGCTCGTCCCGGCCCCGCGCGCCACCACCGGCACGCCGTACTGCCGGCACAGCGCCAGCGCGGTGCGCACGTCGTCCGGGTCGGCGGGTTTGACCACGCCGAGCGGCAACTGCCGGTAGTTGGAGGCGTCGTGGCTGTACACCGTGCGCTCGGCGGCGCCGAACCGCACCTCCCCGCGCAGCACGGCGGCCAGCTCGCGGGCCAGTGCGGCCCCGGGAACGGCGGACGGACGGCTCACCGGGGACCTCCCGAACGGCTGCGGCAACGGCTCCGCCGATGATCGCAGCCGGGGCGTGGTCCGGAAGCCGGGCACGACGAGGGTTCCGCCGACGGGGTGTCATGCGGGACGCCCGGCAGCCGTGATCGACCGCTCCGCGTGATGCGGCTCCGCGGGTCCACCCTGCCGCTGTGGATGGAGGTGCTGGCGCCGCGCCGGCCGCCGAGGGCGGCACCGCGCACGCCCGCTGAGCTACTTGCGGCCGGTGAGGGTGCCGCGGGCGATGTGGGAGAGCTTGGCGACCTCGAAGGCCGGGTAGGCGCCGCCGGCCAGGAGGGAGAACTTGATGCCCTCGCGACCGGTGGGCTTGCGGTGGCCCGGGGGCAGGAAGCGGCGGTGGTGCTCGGCGGCGCGGTGGAAGAACTGGGGGCGCTCGGCGCGGGTGACGCAGCCGGCGAGGTCGAAGACGAACAGGTAGTGCCGGACCATCCGGACGAACAGGGCGTCGCGCACCGCGTAGAGGTGGGGCTGGTCCTCCAGCAGGGCGAAGCTGCGCTCGTACTGGTCGAAGAGGTCGAAGACGCTGCTGCCGGGGCCGCCGGCCGGGTGGACGGTCTCCCGGCGGCGCAGCTGGACGCACTCGCGCGGCAGGACGGCGGCCTTGCGGGCGCCGAGCAGGGCCGCGTGCGCGACCGGGATCTCCTCGTAGCGGCCGTCGGGGAAGGCGAGCCCGAGCTCCTCCCAGTGGCCGCGGCGGATCAGCCGGTCCCAGATCAGCGGCGGCGCGCCGAACAGTTCGGGCCGGTCGAAGGGGGCGAAGGGCTCGGGGCCGGCCTCGGCGAGCAGGGCCTCGGCGCCGCCCGGCCAGTCGCGGTCGTTGTGGCGGCGGGAGTGGCCGAACAGCAGGACGTCGACCGGGCCGGTCTGCTGGAGCCGGTCGGCGAGGGTCTGGAGGGCGTCCCGGGGGAGCAGGTGGTCGGCGTCCAGGAACAGCAGGTGCTCGCCGGTGGCCCGCGCCGCACCCGCGTTGCGGCTCACCCCGACCCCGACGGCCGCGTTCAGGTGCAGGGCCGACACCCGCGGGTGGCGGGCCGCGTACGCGTCGGCGAGCTCGCCCGCGGTCTCGGGGGAGCGGTCGGCGACCACGATCACCTCGACGTTCGCCAGGGTCTGGGCGAGCAGCGAGTCCAGGCAGTCGGCGAGCTGTCCGTGCTGGTCGTAGGCGGGGAGCACGACGCTGATCAGGGGTGAGGGCATGACGCCGGAGCGTAAGAGGGCGGCGCGAACGGTGGCAAAGGGCTGACGGTGCGTAATTACGAACAATCAGTGCCAAACCGTATGAGCGTACGCCATATCTTCACGCCGCCTTCCGGACGCGTCCACGCCAGACGGCGACGCCCCAGGCCCGCGACGCGGAGTGCGTCGCGGGCCTGGGGCGTATGCGCAGGGACGGCCGGGCCGGGGCCGGCGCCCTTAGTACCAGTGGTGGGTCTGCCAGAACGCCCAGGCGGCGCAGGGGCTGCCGTAGCGGGAGTTCATGTAGTCCAGGCCCCACTTGATCTGGGTGGCCGGGTTGGTCTTCCAGTCCGAACCGGCCGAGGCCATCTTGGAGCCCGGCAGCGCCTGGACCAGGCCGTAGGCGCCGGAGGAGGCGTTGACGGCCAGCGGGTTCCAGGTGCTCTCGCGGGACACGATGTTGCTGAAGCACTGCAGCTGGCCGGCCGGCACGATCTGCGCGGCGATCTGCTGCGGGGTGCCGGAGGGGGCGGCGGGGAGGGCCTGGCGCTGCTGGGAGCGGGAGGCGGCGGCGTCGGCCTGGGCCTTGGCGTCCGCCTGGGCCTTCGCGTCGGCCTCGGCCTGCGCCTGGGCGGCGGCCTGGGCCTGGGCCTGCGCGGAGGCGTCCGCCTCGGCCTTCGCCTGGGCCGCCTGGGCGTCCTGGGCGGCCTTCTGGGCAGCGGCAGCGGTGTCGGCCTGCACCTGGTCGGCCACCGGCTTGCCGTCCACCGTGACGGCGGCCGTGGGGGCGGCGGCCTCGGTGGAGGTCCCGGCCTGCGGGAGGGCGAGCGCGGCGGTGGCGGCGCTCGCGACCACGAGGGTGGCGATGCCGGTGATCAGGGAGTTGCGGCGGGCATGGCTGAGCTGCATGGAGCGGTCGATCCTTTTCCGTCGGGGGCCGTGCCGGGGTCGCCGGGCGCGGGGCATCGC
>NZ_MECK01000215.1 GCF_014596465.1 Streptomyces sp. CBMA123
TCCGGCGCCCGGCGGGAAGAGCCCGGGGTCTTCCCCGAGCGCGCCCGGCAAGTCGCTGAGCGCCGCGCCCGTCGCGGCCGGGACACCGGCGGCGGACCGCTCCGGCGCCGCCCGGCTGCTCCTGCCGATCGCGCTGATCGGCGGCCTGGTGCTGCTGGTCGGCGGGCCGGCGGCGCTGATCCTGGGCGGGACACCGGCCGGGGAGCGGACGCTGACGGGGCTGAGGAACGGCTGGTCGCGACTGCGCCGGCGGTTCTGACGGCTGCTGCCGTACGGCTGACCGGCCGTGCCTGACGGCTCGTGCTTGACGGCTCGTGCCTGAGGCCCGACGTTTCACAGCCGCCGTCGTTCCCCGCTCCCGACGGCTCGGCGAGGCCGCCGTTCCGGTCTCGCCGAGCCGTCCGGCAGCTTCCTCAACTCTGCCATACCGCAACGCAGTCGGCCGACACCGGCCCAGGTGGCCGGATCCTTTCCGGCCCCCGCTGGCACACCGGTCGCGATCGTCACCGTGGCCAACTCCGCCACCGAACTGGCTCGTTGGGGCCTCGTACACACGCGCGACCCGGTGCGGCCACCTCCGGATGGCCGAATGGGTACGCGCCGGCACCGCCGCCCGGCCCCAACCGGCCTCGCCCCCCAACGACTTCGCGCCACCGTCCAGTCCGGGCGCCGCCCGGTCATCCGCACCCGAGCACGGAGAGCAGAGCATGACAGCCGCCGCCGAGCCCGCGGCCTCGTCCGCCGGGGCCCCGGGCACACCCGACCGCGGAGCCGCCGCCGACGTCCCGCGCACCATCACCGCCCCCGCGACCCCCGGCGACCGGGTGTTCCGCGGGGTGCTGCGGACGGCCGGGCTCTCGGTGTTCGCGATCATGGGCCTGATCGCCTTCTTCCTGCTCCTGCGCGGCTCGGACGCGCTGCGCGCCGTGGGCTGGTCGTTCCTGACCGAGCGGAAGTGGCAGACCGCGGCGCACACCTTCGGCATCGCCGCCGTCCTGCCGAACGGCCTGCTGATCGCCGTGATCGCGCTGGTCATCGCCGTTCCGGTGGCGCTCGCCACGGCGATCTTCATCTCCGAGTACGCGCCCGTCCGGCTGCGCGCCTCGCTGGTCTCGCTGATCGACCTGATGGCGGCGATCCCGAGCATCATCTACGGCCTGTGGGGGCTGTTCTTCCTCCAGCCGCGGATCATCGGCTTCTCCCGCTGGCTCTCCAACCACCTGGGCGACGCGATCCCCTTCCTCAAGGTGCGCACCGGCGACATCGGGACCTCCTACACCTCCTCCACCTTCATCGCGGGCGTCGTCGTCTCGCTGATGATCGTCCCGATCGTCACCTCGCTCAGCCGGGAGGTCTTCTCCCAGGCCCCGCAGGGCGAGCGGGAGGGCGCCTACGCGCTCGGCTCGACCCGCTGGGGGATGGTGCGCACGGTGGTGCTGCCGTTCGGCCGGGGCGGTGTGATCGGCGCGGTCATGCTGGGCTTCGGCCGGGCGATGGGCGAGACCATCGCGGTCGCGCTGATCATCTCGCCGAACTTCAAGACCATCACCCACATCCTGGAGAACGGCGCCAACTCGATCTCGGCGCTCATCGCGCTGCGCTTCGGCGAGTCGGACGCCCTCTCGCTCTCCGCGCTGATGGCGGCCGGCCTGGTGCTGTTCGCGCTGACCCTGCTGGTCAACGTGGCGGCCGGCTTCGTGATCAACCGGTCCCGCTCCGGGGCCTCCACCGCCGACTGAGCCGGCGGTACGGACATGACCGGTCCCGCTGCGACCGCTGCTGCGACCCCTGCTGAGACCTCGTCTGAAACCCCGTCTGAGACCCCGTCGAAGGGAACGACCCGATGACCACGCTCGACCTGCCGCCGGCCGCGGCTCCGGGTGCCGCCGTTCCGGGCTCCGATGTTCCGGGCGCTGCCGTTCCGGGGCCCGCGGCCGGCCCGGCGGAGCCGCGCCCGGAGAAGCGCGTGAAGCTCGGCGGCGGCACCCGCGAGGACGTGTTCACCGTGGCCGGCGCGGCGGTCGGCTCGCTGGCGCTGGACTGGATGCTGTACGAGCGGGTGCTGCCGTTCAGCGGCGCCTTCGGCTTCCTGGTCTGCTGGTACCTGCTCTTCCTGGGCGCCTACGGCACGCTCGGCCGGCTCCAGTGGGGCCCGCTGCTGGTGCGCGAGCGCCTGGTCTCGGTCGTGGCGTGGAGCGCAGGCCTGCTGGTGCTGGCGCTGATCGTCGACCAGGTCGGCTACCTCGCGGTGCGCGGGTACGAGGCGGCCCAGCACCTCAACTTCTTCACCGAGTCGATGGAGCGGACCGCCGCGCTCTCCCCGATCACCTCCGGCGGCGCGCTGAACGCGATCGTCGGCTCGCTCGAACAGGTCGGCCTGGCCTCGCTGTTCGCGGTACCGCTGGGCATCGCCGCGGCGATCTTCATGTCCGAGGTCGGCGGCCGGATGGCCAAGCCGGTGCGGACCCTCGTCGAGGCGATGACGGCGCTGCCGTCGATCGTCGCGGGCCTGTTCGTGCTCGGCATCGTGATCCTGACGCTCGGCTTCGACAAGAGCGGCTTCGCGGCCTCGCTCGCCCTCACGGTGATGATGATGCCGATCGTCACCCGGGCCTCCGAGGTGGTCATCCGGTTGGTGCCGGGCACCCTGCGCGAGGCCTCGTACGCGCTCGGCGGCAGCCAGTGGCGGACGGTGTGGAACGTCGTGCTGCCGACCGCCCGGCCCGGTCTGGTCACGGCGGTGGTGCTCGGTGTGGCGCGCGGCATCGGGGAGACCTCGCCGGTGCTGCTGACCTCGGGCTTCACCCCGCAGTTCAATGCCGACCCGTTCCACGAGCACCAGGTGTCGCTGCCGCTGTACATCTGGAACTACGTCAAGCAGCCCTACCCCGAGATGGTCGCGCGCGCCTTCGCGGCGGGGCTGACCCTGATGGCTCTGGTGCTGATCCTGTTCGTCACCGCGCGGGTGCTCGGCGGCCGTCGCCCCGGCGAGCTGACGCGTGCCCAGCGGCGCCGGATCGACCGGGAGGCGCGGCGGGCCGAGGGCGCCGCGCGGTCCGCCGCCGCCCTTCCGGCCGTCGCCCAGTCCACCGCCGCGCTGCCCGGGAACAGCTGATGACTCACCCAACCACCCTCCGTACCAGAGGAGTTCTCATGTCGTGGGAGGCCGCAAGGCGCTCCGTGGCCCGCGTCCTGGCGGGAGGGCCGGCGTTGCTGCTCGCCGCGGCCTTCCTGCTGTTCGGACAGGCCGCACCGGCCTTCGCCGCATCGGTCGCGCTGAGTGCCGACGGTTCCAGCTGGGCCGGCCCGGCCATCGACCAGTGGCGCCAGGACGTCGGGCCGCAGGGCATCCAGATCAGCTTCAACCCGGTCGGCTCGGCCGCGGGCCGGACGGCCTGGAGCAACGGGCAGGACGACTTCACCGCCTCGGACGTGCCGTTCCGCAGCTCCGAGGACACCGGCCTCAACTCCGGTGCCCGCACCAGCGGTCAGGGCACCAGGGAGAACCCGGTCTACGGCTTCTCCTACGTGCCGATCACCGCGGGCGGCACGACCTTCATGTACAACCTCGTGGTCGGCGGCAAGCAGGTCCGCGACCTGCGGCTGTCCCCGCAGACCGTCGTGGACATCTTCACCAACAAGATCACCAACTGGAACGACGCGAAGATCACCGCCGACTACGGCAAGCCCCTGCCCAACCTGCCGATCACCCCGGTGGTCCGCTCGGACGGCTCCGGCGCCACCGCCCAGTTCACCCGCTGGATGGAGCACACCCACCAGAGCCAGTGGGACGACTACTGCAAGTCCGTCAACGGCACCACCTGCGGTGACTACACCGAGTTCTTCCCGCCGTCCGGCCGGATGGTCGCCCAGAACGGCTCCGACGTGGTGGCCGGCTACATCAAGGCGGCGGCCGGCCTCGGCACCATCGGCTACGACGAGTACGCCTTCGCCAAGCGCAGCAACTGGCCGGTCGTGAAGGTGCTCAACCAGGCCGGCTACTACGCGCTGCCGACCGCCTCCAACGTCGCCATCGCGCTCACCGCCGCCAAGATCCGCGGCGTGGACGACAACACCCCGCCGTCCGACCCGAACTACCTGCAGCAGAACCTCGACGGCGTCTACACCATGGACGACCCGCGCTCGTACCCGATCTCCAGCTACAGCTACGTGATCGTGCCGCGGGCCGGCGCCGCGCTGCCCCCGCCGGGCCGCTTCAACAACGACAAGGGCGCCGCGCTCAGCAAGTTCCTCGCCTACGTGCTCTGCGAGGGCCAGGGCGAGGCCGACGGCCTCGGCTACTCGCCGATCCCGCGCGGCCTGGTGCGCGGCGGGCTGCTGCAGGCCAAGTCGATCCCCGGCAACGCCAGCCCGGTCGACCCCGACACCCTGTCCAACTGCGCCAACCCGACCTTCAACTCGGCCGGTGAGCTGACCGTCCTCAAGAACGCCCCGCAGCCGAGCCCCTGCGACAAGCAGGGCGCCCCGCTGGACTGCACCGTGCAGAACGGCCAGGCGGTGAAGACCGGTTCGGGCGGCTCCGGCGGCGGCTCCGGCGGGTCCGGCGGCGGCGCGGCCGGTGGTTCCGGCGGCACCGGCGGCGGTTCCG
>NZ_MECK01000216.1 GCF_014596465.1 Streptomyces sp. CBMA123
GGCGGGGCCGGTGGCTCGGGCGGTTCGGGCGGCTCCGGCGGAGCCGGTGGCAACCCGGCGCCGGGTGGTTCGGGCGGCTCGACCGGTGCGTCCGGCGGCCAGGGCGGCGGCGCCCCGGCGGTGAACACCCCCGAGGTGATGGCGCTTCCGGTCTGCTCCTCCTCGCAGGTCGCCCTGGAGCTGGCCGGCAGCCAGAACTCCTACCAGGCCAAGGACAAGCCGAAGCTGGCGCTGACGGTCAAGAACTCCTCCGGCGCCAACTGCCGGGTGGACCTGGGCCGCACCGCCTCGGTGATCACCGTCAGCAGCGGCAGCAACAACGACCGGGTCTGGTCCTCCGGCGACTGCCCGCCCGACAAGGGCAGCATCTGGGTGCAGATCCCGGCCAACGGCAGCCAGACCGAGACCTTCACCTGGGACCGCAGCCGCAGCAAGCCGCAGTGCGCGACCGCCGACCAGACCGCGCCGCCGAACGGGACGTACGTGGTGCTCGCCGAGCTCACCGGGCTCTCCGGGGACAAGGTGTCCGCCCGGACCTCGATCCGGCTGGACAACTGAGCGCTCGTCATCTTCGTACGGAGCCCCCGACCGCCGCGCGGTCGGGGGCTCCGGTGGTGTGGGCAGGTCCGGGGGGCGTGAGGTGGTGCTGAGCAGCCCAGGGGGGCGGAGACGCGGGCCGGCCCCCGGGGAAGCGTTTCTCCGGGGGCCGTCCGCGGGCTGCCGCGCGTCAGATCAGACGTAGCGCTCCAGGATGGACGATTCGGCAAGCCGGGACAGGCCCTCGCGGACCGAGCGGGCCCGGGTCTCGCCGACGCCCTCGACCGTCTGCAGGTCGTCGATGCTGGCGGCGAGCAGCTTCTGCAGCCCGCCGAAGTGCTCGACCAGGCGCTCTATCACCGTGTTGGGCAGGCGCGGGATCTTCGCCAGCAGGCGGTAGCCGCGCGGGGAGACGGCGGAGTCCAGGGACTCCGGGGAGCCGGAGTAGCCGAGCGCCTTGGCGACCGTCTGGAGGTCCAGCAGCTCGGCGTGGGTGAGCGCCTCCAGGTCGGCCAGCACCTCGGTGACCGTACGGCCCTTCTTGGCGGCGCGCTCCGGGAAGTAGTCCCGGGCGACCAGTTCGCGCTCCGGCTCCACGCCCGCGATCAGCTCGTCCAGCTGGAGCGAGAGCAGCCGGCCGTCGATGCCGAGCTCCAGCACGTAGCCGGCGATCTCGGTGGCGATCAGCCGGACCATCTCCAGGCGCTGGGCCACGGCCGTGACGTCCCGGACCGTCACCAGGTCCTCGATCTCCAGGGCGGAGAGCGTGCCGGCCACCTCGTCCAGGCGCAGCTTGTAGCGCTCCAGGGTGGCCAGCGCCTGGTTGGCGCGGGAGAGGACGGTGGTGGAGTCCTCCAGCACCCGGCGGGTGCCGTTGACGTACATGGCGATCAGCCGCATCGAGTGCGAGACCGCGACCACCGGATAGCCGGTCTGCCGGTTGACCCGCTCGGCGGTGCGGTGGCGGGTGCCGGTCTCGTCGGTGGGGATGGTGGAGTCCGGCATCAGGTGGACGCCGGCCCTGACGATCTTGGTGATGTCCTTGTCCAGCACCACCGCGCCGTCGAGCTTGCACAGCTCGCGCAGCCGCGTCGCGCTGAACTCGACGTCCAGGACGAAGCCGCCGGTGCACAGGGACTCGACGGTCTTGTCGAAACCCAGCACGATCAGGCCGCCGGTGTTGGCCCGCAGGACCCGTTCCAGGCCGTCACGAAGCGCGGTACCGGGCGCGATGGCGGTGAGGGAGGCCCGCAGCAGGGCCTCCTCACGGGAGGCCTTGTCCGCCCCCCGGTCGCTGGCTGCCACGTGACTCCTCCGGTCGACCCCGTGCCGCGCGCCTCGCGCCGTGCGCCGGTCCGCGGTCTGTTGCTCTGTCGCTCAGTACCGCTTCGGTACTGCCTTCTGGCCAATGAGACTGGGGGAAGTCTAACTGCGTGCGGCTTCGGCAGGGCTTGGGTCAGCGCACTTCGTCGGAGTCGAGCGGCTCCCAGCCGTCCATCAGCTCGTCCGGGTACGCCGGGACCCGGGGCGCGCGGGGCGCCGGCGGGGCCGACGGAGCCTCACCACGCGTCTCGGTACGGGCCTCGGCGCGGGGCTTGGCGGCGGCCCGGCGGCGGCCCGGGATGGCCCGCAGCGCCTCACCGATGTCGGCCACCTCGACCACCTTCATGCCCGGCGGCACCTTGCCCGGGTCCGGCGGGACCAGGGCGTGGGTGAAGCCCAGCCGGTGCGCCTCGGCCAGCCGGCGCTGCACACCCGTCACCCGCCGCACCTCGCCCGCCAGACCGACCTCGCCGATCGCCACCAGGTTGCTGGGCAGCGGGGTGTCGGTGGAGGAGCTGGCCACCGCGAGCGCGACCGCGAGGTCCGCGGAGGGCTCGGTCAGCTTCACCCCGCCGACCGTCGCGGTGTAGATGTCCTGCTTGCCGAGTTTCACCCCGCCGTGCCGCTCGACCACGGCCAGGATCATCGCGATCCGGGGCGACTCCAGGCCCGAGGTGGTGCGCCGCGGGGAGGGGATCTGCGAATCCACCATCAGCGCCTGCACCTCGGCCACCAGCGGGCGCTTGCCCTCCAGGGTGACGGTGAGGCAGGTGCCCGGGACGGGCTTGTCACGCCTGGTCAGGAAGAGGCCGGACGGATCCGCGAGGCCGACGATGCCCTCGTCGTGCAGCTCGAAGCAGCCCACCTCGTCGGTGGCGCCGTAGCGGTTCTTGACCCCGCGGATGAGCCGCAGCCGGGCGTGCCGGTCCCCCTCGAAGCTCAGCACCACGTCCACCAGGTGCTCCAGCAGGCGCGGGCCGGCGATCTGGCCGTCCTTGGTGACGTGGCCGACCAGCAGGGTGGCCATGCCGCGGTCCTTGGACGCCCGGATCAGCGCGCCCGCCACCTCGCGGACCTGGGCCGGGCCGCCGGGGGCGCCGTCCAGCTCGGCGGAGGCGATGGTCTGCACCGAGTCCAGGACCAGCAGCCCGGGGTTGACCGCATCGATGTGCCCGAGCACCGCGCCCAGGTCCTGCTCGGCGGCGAGGTAGAGGTGCTCGGAGAGGGCGTCGATCCGGTCGGCGCGCAGCCGGACCTGGCCGGCCGACTCCTCGCCGGTGACGTAGAGCGTGCGGTGCTGGGCGGTGGCCGCCTTGGCCGCGACGTCCAGCAGCAGGGTCGACTTGCCGACGCCGGGCTCACCGGCCAGCAGCACCACCGCGCCGGGGACCAGACCGCCGCCGAGCACCCGGTCCAGCTCCGGCACGCCCGTCGAGCGGGCCGTCGCGACCTGGCCGTCCACCTGGGCGATCGGGCGGGCCGGCGCGCTGACCGGGCCGGCCGCGGTGGTGCGGATCGGCACCGCGCCGTACTCCTCGACCGTGCCCCAGGCGTTGCACTCCGGGCAGCGGCCGACCCACTTGGGCAGCTGGTTGCCGCACTCGGTGCAGCGGTAGGCCGGGCGCGGCTTGGCGGTGGTCTTGGAACGCGGAGGCATGCGGCCCACGGTAGCGGCTGGGTGTGACAGCGGTGGTCCGCTGCGCTTCGCCGTGCTCGGCCGTTCTCTGCTGTGTTCGGCTGTGCTCTGCTGTGTTCGGCCGTTCTCGGCTGTGCTCGGCCGTTCGAGGACGTGCTTCGCGGCTGAGGATGCCGGGCGCCCACACAGATGGGCGATGTTGTTACCCGAAAGAAGTACATACGCGGTGAATGGCGGGGACGGGCCGCCCGGTGTCCCTACCGTCGGACGGGTGACAACGCGAACTGTTGGGCCCGTCGGGGCGCCGGACGCCGTACTCGCGGCGTACGAGCGGCAGGTGGACGGCCTGTTCACCTACTGCCTCTCGGTGCTGTGCGAACACGACGCGGCCACCGACGCCCTGCGGGAGGTCCGCGAGCTGGCCCGGCGGCACGGCGCCCGGCTGGCCGAGCCCGGACTGGTGCGGGCCTGGCTGTTCTCGCTGGCCCGGTACTGCTGCCTGCGGCGGCTGGCGGACGGGACCGGGCCGGGGGCGGCCGGCCGGCCCGACCAGATGCCCGAGGCCGAGGCGATCCGGCGACGACGCGAGCTGGCCTCGCTCGCCTGGCCCGAGGCGGCCGGTACGGACCCGGAGCAGCGCGAGGCGCTGGAGCTGTCCGTCCGGCACCGGCTGACCCCGCTGGAGGTGGCGGCCGTCGTGGGCCTGCCGTTCGACCGGACCCGCGCACTGCTCGCTGCCGCCGAGGCCGAGGTGGCCCGGACCAGGGCGGCGCTGCTGGTGCTCGGGGTGGGCAGCTGCCCGGAGCTCGACCGGCTGGGCGGGGCCGGGGCGGAGTCCTGGCGGGACTGGGTGCTCGGCCCGGCGCTGCGGCGGGAGCTGGTGCAGCACGTGGTGGAGTGCCCGACCTGCCGGGGAACGGCGGAGCGGGTGGCCGCCGGGGAGGCGGCCGAGGGTGCGGCGGGGCTGTCGGGGCTGCCGCTGCTGGCGGCGCCCCCGTCGGTGGGT
>NZ_MECK01000217.1 GCF_014596465.1 Streptomyces sp. CBMA123
GCCGCGCCGGCCGCGCCCGGCTGCCCGGCGGACGCGGCGGAGGCGGGGGACGCGGAGAGGCCGAGGAACGCGGCCAGGGCGATGGTGCCGCCGGTCAGGGCCTGACGACGCGACAGGCCGGCGGCCACCACGTCGTCGAACGTGCGGCGGGGTGCTGACTCCGGATGCGGAGTGTGGTGATCTGGCATGGTCGCCACCCAAGGGAGGTCGGCCCGCAGGAGCGGGGTGCAGGGAGGAGGACCGACCGCGCTCACCGTCCCTCGTGGTCGGGAGGCATACGGCGACGGCCGGCCGTCGCCGGAGCGCAAGGGTCGCCGGCGGGGACTCGCGAAGCTGAACCTAGGTCCACATCAGGGCCCGCAGCCATACCGAACCCGTCTCAACCGTCCCGACCCTCGGTTTGAGACACCGTGAGACAGCGCAGGTGGGAACCGGTTGCGGGCCGGCGGGCATGGTGGAACCTGGATCCGGCGGTCTGCGTATCAGCGAGGACGGCCGGGAGGACGGGACGAGCGGGTGGAGGCGGTTCATGCAGTCGACGCGGGAGCGGCGGGGAGTCTGGTCGAGGGTGGCGGCCGCCCTGGTGCTGGCCACCGGCGGCACGCTCATCGGCAACAGCCGGATCCTGGCGAGCTGGCGGTTCTGCCTGGGCCAGGACCACGAAGCGAACCCGAACCTGGCGCTGGCCACGGAGCTCTGGTGGGTCTTCACGCTCGGCGCGCTGCTGGTGCTCGGCGCGCTGCTGGGCCGCCTGCCGAGGGGGCGCCGCTACCGGTTCCCGGTCCAGCTCGTCGCCGCCGTCGTCCTGACCTGGCTCTACGTGACCGGGATGGGGGCCCGGCGCCGGTGCTGCCAGGGCAGCCGCCGGAGTCGGTGTGCCGGGTGCTGCCGTCGTTCCCCTTCACGGGCTGAGCAGCCCGGGTGGCCGCGTACCGGCCCCGGCCGTGGTCGCTGTCCGGCTGTGGGTCGCCGCCCGGTCCGACGGGCCGTACGCGAAAACGCTCGGCCGGGAGATTCCGGCCGAGCGTTTCGTCAGTCCCCTGCGCGACGGATCGTCAGCAGGTCAGCACGTTCCACGGGGTGGCGTAGAAGTCCAGCTTGGACCAGGTGTTCGGGCCGACGATGCCGTCGGGCTTGAGACCGGCGCAGGTCTGGAACTTCCGCACCGCGGCGAGGGTGTTCTTGCCGAACTGCCCGTCGACGTCCAGGTTGAAGGGGGTGGGGAAGAGGGTGGAGGAGGCGTTCAGTTCGCACTGCATGGACTTGACCTCGTTGCCGGAGTCGCCGTAGCTGAGCTCGGGCTGGTTCCAGCTGTACTGGCCGCAGTCCGAGCTCTGGGCCGAGGCGCTGCCGGCGGTGGCCACTCCGAAGCCGACGGCCAGGGCGGTGGTGAGGACGACGGCCGTGAGCTTGTTGCGCATGTTGGTTCCGTTCGACAGCTGGGTGATCGTTCGGGGCGTACCGGCCCCAGGGGTGGGGCCGCGACTACACGCACCAGACGGGGGTGGTGCCCTGGTTGCTCTGGTAGTCCAGCTTGGCCCAGGTCAGCGGGCCGACGATGCCGTCGGGCTGGAGACCGGTGCAGGTCTGGAACTTCTGCACCGCGGCGAGGGTCTTGGGGCCGAAGTACCCGTCGACGTCCGGGCCCATGTATGCGAGGGAGTTGTAGAGCTCGCACTGCAGGGCCTTGACCGCGTCACCGCTGTCGTCCTTGGAGAGCTCCGGCTCGCTGGTGCTGTAGCCGCCGCAGAGCTGGCTCGGGGACGTCGCGGCCGAGGCGCTGCCGGCGGTGGTCACACCGAAGCCGGTGGCCAGGAGGGTGGCGATCGCAACGGCCGCAAGCTTGTTGCGCATGGTTCTTCCTTCGGGACAGGTGAGGGGGAGGACTTGGTCGGGCCGGATCAGCAGAGGTAGTTCGCCGCGGTGTCGATGTCGCTCTGGTAGTCCAGCTTGGCCCAGGTCAGCGGGCCGACGATGCCGTCGGGGTCGAGGTGGGCGCAGCCCTGGAACTTCTGCACGACGGCGAGGGTGTTCTTGCCGAAGACCCCGTCCACCTGCAGACCGGCGCCGCGCACGCTGTAGTTGAGCTCGCACTGCAGGGCCTTGATCTCGGGGCCGGAGTCGCCGTAGCTCACCTCCGGCTCGTTGTCGCTGCTGAAGCCGTAGGAGCTGCACACGGCGGGGGTGCTGGCGGAGGCGGTGGTGGCGGTGCCGACCCCGAGGCCGGTGAGCATGACGGCGCCCGCGACGGCGGCGGCGATCCTGGTGCGCATGGGAGTTCTCCTTCAGGAGGGCAGGCGAATGGGCCCGGGGCGGGTGGCCCCGGGTGACAGTGGTGGATCCGGCGCGGGTGACGGTCGGTGTCACCCGCGCGTGGGGGTGGGTCAGGCGGTGACGTGGTACCAGTAGCCGCCGGTGCGCAGGGTGACGTAGTGCACGTTGGTGCCCGTCTCCTTGGCCTCGTACATCATGTCCGCGCCGGTGGCGGGGTCGGTGCCGGCGTAGAGCACCACGTGCACGGTGTTGTGGGCGTCGGTGCCGAAGTACTCGACGTCGCCCGGCTGGCGCTGGGCCTCGGTGATGGGGGTGAGGTGCTTGTCCAGGGTCTGCTCGGTGGTGTCGCCGCCGTTGGCGAGGTCGATGCCGGCGCCGAACCAGAAGGCGGCCCGGACCAGGCCCGAACAGTCCAGGCCGGCCGTGGTGTTGGCCGGGCAGGGCTGGATCGAGCCGGTGTAGCCGTCGCAGGTGCCCAGCGACGGGCCGGGGCCCTCGCCGCGCAGCGAGTGGCCGCCGCCCCACACGTACGGCACGCCCAGGTAGGACTGGGCCGCGTTCAGGACCCTGGTGGAGTCGATCGGGCCGCTGGGCAGCGGGGCGGGGGTGCCGGTGTAGAGGGCGTTCTTGACGCCGGTGCCGACGATCCCGTCGATGGCCAGGCCCTGTGCGGCCTGGAAGTTGCGTACGGCGGTGTCGGTGGCCGGCCCGAACTGCCCGTCCACGACGAGGCGGCCGGCGTTGAAGGTGTTCAGCATCGTCTGCAGGGTCGAGACGCACTGCCCGCTCGCCCCGGTCTGGAGGTCCCCGCACTGGGTGCGCAGGTCGACGGTGCCGGAGGCGGCGGTGGCTGCCGTGTCGAGCGCCGACTTGGTGGCCGGGCCGACGATGCCGTCCGCGGTGAGGCTGTGCGCGCCCTGGAAGGTGCGCACGGCGGTGGCGGTGGCGGGCCCGAACTGGCCGTCCACGGTGAGGTGGGCGCCGGTCAGGTTGAGCTCCGCCTGGAGCTGGGTGACGCAGCCGTCGGCCTCGCCCTGCGTCAGGTTGGCCGGGCAGGCCGGGGAGGTGATCGGGATCGGGGCCGGCGCGGTCGCGGCGGAGGCGGTGTAGGCGCCGACGCCGGTCAGCGCGGCCGCCAGGGCCAGGCCCAGCGACAAGCGGTGCCGGGCGGGGAGGAGGGTGCTCACAGGAGGGTCTCCGGATCCGTGGTGATGCGTCAGGGGGCGCAGGTGCTGGGCCCCCTGACGCCCGGGTGTGCTCGACGGGCGGGTGCTACTCGAACAGCCCCGAGTCGCTGGGCACAAAGGGGAAGCAGGCCCCGGACTTCCCGCCGTACTGCCGGTCGCCGTGGTACAGGATGTTGTCGCCGGTGAAGGGGCCGACGATGCCGTCCGGCTGCACGTGTTCGAGGGTCTGGAACCACACGACCTGGTCCTTGGTCTGCGGGCCCCAGGTGCTGTCCTCGTCGATGGCCGCCCGGTTGTTCTGCCGGGCGACTTCGTTGATCAGGTGCTGGACGCACCACACCGCCGTGCTGTTGTTGGCGTAGCCGTCGCCTATGTACGACGCGCTCTGGCTGGCGTTGGCGGTCCCGGACAGGCCCAGCAGCGCGGCACCGGCCAGGGTCAGCGCCGCCGCGGCGCGGCCGAAGGACTTCGCGGGCATGTGTCGCTCCTCGCGGTACGGGTGGTCAGGGGCCGTAGGTGGTGGGGATGTACTGCCAGCAGTAGGCGTCGTAGCTGCCGACGTAGTACGGGTCGCCGTCGCTGATGATCGCGTTCCCGGTGAGCGGGCCGACGAAGCCGTCGGGGAGGAGCGACCGGCCACTGAGGAAGGTGTGGGACTGCAGCCACTGGACGGCGGACTTGGTCTGCGGGCCCCAGATCCCGTCCTCCGCCACCGGCGCGGGGTGGTCGGCCTGATTGGTGGTGTTCAGGAAGTGGTTGAGGTTGTGCTGGACGCACCACACGGCGTGGGTGTTGTCGGCATAGCCGTCGCCGAGGGTCGGGGCGCTGGGGCTGGCGCCGGCGGTCCCGGACAGGCCCAGCAGCGCGGCGCCGGCCATGGCCGCCGCGACCACGCCGCGGCCGTAGTTCCTCTTGGTCATGCGTCTGTCCTCCTGCGCCGGATGATCAGGGGCCCTCGACGGTCGGGATGTACTGCCAGCAGGGGGAGCTGGAGGTGCCGACGGAGTCCGGGTAGCCGTCACCGACGATCAGGGATCCGGTGAGCGGGCCGACGATGCCGTCGGCCTGGAGCCACTGGCCGCCGACCATGGAGTCGGTCTGGAGCCACTGGACGGCGGCCTTGGTCTTCGGGCCCCAGATGCCGTCCTCGTCCAGCGGTGCCGGGCGGTTGGTCCGGGTGGTGATGCCGATGAAGTGGTTGAGGTTGTGCTGGACGCACCACACGGCCTGGGAGTTGTTGGCGTAGCCGTCACCGATGTACGGCGCGCTCTGGTTGGCGCTGGCGGTGCCGGCCAAGGCGAGCAGGGCGGCGCCGGCGACGGCGGTCGCGGTGGCGGTCCTGGTGATGCGGGACATGAGGCTCATGGCGTGCTTCCCCCCGGGGAGCGGCGTCGGTTTCGGCTAGTGATCACATCGAGCTGCGGGCAGAACTGTGCCCTACCCGCCGTCCGTGCGGGAGGTGTTTCGGCGTCCCATCGGTCCCAGGGACGTGTCCCACGGCGCGGGCCTGCGGGGTGGGACGCCGTTTCCAGCTGACAGTGAGACACCGGTGGGGGCGAGCACCTTGCGTTCGATACCCCCCATGGGTATAAATGAACTCGGCACCGCCCGATACCCCTCCAGGGTATGAGGGCCCGGCCGCGCACGGACCTCGAAGTACCCGACTGTCGCGAGGAGCAACGATGACCACCCAGGCACCCGCCTCCACGGAGGTGGAACTCTCGATCGGCGGAATGACGTGCGCCTCCTGCGCGGCCCGCATCGAGAAGAAGCTCAACCGGATGGACGGCGTCGCGGCCACCGTCAACTACGCCACCGAGAAGGCGAAGGTCACCTTCGAGGGCGAGGTGGAGGTCGCCGACCTGATCGCCACCGTCGAGGCCACCGGCTACACTGCCGCGCTCCCCGAGCCCCCGGCCGCCGAACCGGCGGGCGCCGAGCGGGCCGAGCCCGCCGACGAACTGGCCCCGCTGCGCCAGCGGCTGTTCACGGCGCTGGCCCTCGCGGTGCCGGTGATCGCGATGGCGATGGTGCCGGCTCTCCAGTTCGACAACTGGCAGTGGCTGTCCCTGACCCTCGCCGCCCCCGTGGTCACGTACGCCGCCTGGCCGTTCCACAAGGCCGCGTTCACCAACGCCCGGCACGGCGCCGCGACGATGGACACCCTGGTCTCGCTCGGTACGGGCGCCGCGTTCCTGTGGTCACTGTGGGCGCTGTTCTTCGGCGACGCCGGGATGCCGGGTATGCGGCACGGCTTCGAGTTCACCATCGCCCGCAGCGACGGCGCGTCCGACATCTACCTGGAGGCGGCGGCCGGAGTCACCGCCTTCATCCTGGCCGGGCGCTACTTCGAGGCCCGCTCCAAGCGCACCGCCGGGGCCGCGCTCAAGGCGCTGCTGGAACTGGGCGCCAAGGACGTGACGGTGCTGCGCGGCGGAGCCGAGGTGCGGATACCGATCGCCGAACTGGCGGTGGGGACGCGCTTCGTGGTGCGCCCCGGCGAGAAGATCGCCACCGACGGCACGGTGGTCGAGGGCGCCTCCGCGGTGGACGCCTCCATGCTCACCGGCGAGTCGGTGCCGGTGGAGGTCGGGGTCGGCGCCACCGTCACCGGCGCCACCGTCAACGCGGGCGGCCGGCTGGTGGTCGAGGCCACCCGGGTCGGCGCGGACACCCAGCTCGCCCGGATGGCCAGGCTGGTCGAGGACGCCCAGAACGGCAAGGCCGCCGCCCAGCGCCTCGCGGACCGGATCTCCGCGGTCTTCGTCCCGATCGTGATCACCCTCGCGGTGGCCACCCTCGGCTACTGGCTGGGCACCGGCGAGGGCTGGACGGCCGCCTTCACCGCCGCCGTGGCCGTGCTGATCATCGCCTGCCCGTGCGCCCTGGGCCTGGCCACCCCGACCGCGCTGCTGGTCGGCACCGGCCGCGGCGCCCAGCTCGGCATCCTGATCAAGGGCCCCGAGGTGCTGGAGTCCACCCGCAAGGTCGACACCATCGTGCTCGACAAGACCGGCACCGTCACCACCGGCCAGATGACCCTGCTCGCCGTGCACACCGTCGAGAACGTCACCGAGGCCGAGGTGCTGCGCCTGGCCGGCGCCCTGGAGCACGCCTCCGAACACCCGATCGCCCGGGCGATCGCCACCGCCGCCGCCAAGGCCGGCGAACTGCCCGCCGTCGAGGGCTTCGAGAACGTGCCCGGCCTGGGCGTCCAGGGCGTGGTGGACGGCCACGCGGTGGTGGCCGGCCGGGAGGCGCTGCTCAACGAGTGGTCGCAGTACCTGCCGCCCGCCTTGGCCGAGGCCAAGCGCGGGGCCGAGTCGGCCGGCCGCACCGCGATCGCGGTCGGCTGGGACGGCGAGGCCCGGGCCGTGCTGGAGGTCGCGGACGCGGTCAAGCCGACCAGCGCCGAGGCCGTCGGCAGGCTGCGCGCCCTGGGACTGACCCCGGTGCTGCTGACCGGCGACAACAGGCTGGTCGCCGAGGCGGTCGCGGCCGAGGTCGGCATCAGGCCGGAGCACGTGATCGCCGAGGTCATGCCGCAGGACAAGGTCGACACCGTCAAGCGGCTGCAGTCCGAGGGCAGGGTCGTGGCGATGGTCGGCGACGGCGTCAACGACGCGGCCGCGCTCGCCCAGGCCGACCTGGGCCTGGCGATGGGCACCGGGACGGACGCCGCGATCGAGGCGGGCGACCTCACCCTGGTCCGCGGAGACCTGCTGGCCGCGGCCGACGCCATCCGGCTCTCCCGCAAGACCCTCGGCACCATCAAGAGCAACCTGTTCTGGGCGTTCGGCTACAACGTCGCAGCCCTGCCGCTGGCGGCGGCCGGGCTGCTCAACCCGATGATCGCGGGGGCGGCGATGGCCTTCTCCTCGGTCTTCGTGGTCGGCAACAGCCTCCGGCTGCGCCGCTTCCGCTGAGCCCGCCCGCTCGACACGCTCCCTCCGCCGGGCCGGTGCCCCGGGACCGACACCGGTCCCGGGGCATCAGCGCGTCCTTAGGCCCTCGGCGCGTCCTGGGTCCCCGTCCGCCTCCCCGGGCCCTCCGCGCGCCCCGGACCAGGACCCCGCAGGCCCCTGGCCGACCGGCGCGAATCAGCCGGAGTTAGAGTCCGGCCCATGGACGAGAACACCGCACTCTGGCACCGGATCGCCGACCTCCTGCCCGACGACGCCGCCCAGGGCGTCAAGGACTGCTGGGCGATCGGCGAGCAGGAGAGCGGGCTCGGACTGCTGGTCGAAGGCCTGCTCGCCCGCCAGATCCCGATCAGCGGTACGGACCGGGCACAGATCTCCGTACTCGCCGAGGAGTGGGGCGAGCGCGAGCGGCTCACCCCCGGGCTGCTGCGCTGCCCGGGCGACGACGCGCCCGCCCCGGTCCGGCTGCTCGACGGCGAGCGCGACGAGGCCGAGGTGGTGACCGGCTGGAGCGAGCCGGAGCTGGCCGACCTGGTGCTGGTGCCGTGGATCGGCTGCACCCGCTGCGGCCGGATCCTGCTGCGCGCCCACCGCTGGGAGGCCTGGGACGACTTCTCGTACCTCGCCGAGCACTACGTGATCAGCACCCCGGACGGGGACCGGGCGCTGCGGATCCTCCCGCAGGACGCCGCCGGCGCGGCCTTCGCCGAACTCCTGCACGGCTGCCCGCAGGAAACGCCTCAGCTCTCCTCCGGCAGCTCCACCGCCTGCCAGCGGTAGGCCGCGTCCTCCTGCCACACCTGCAGCTCGCCCTCCACCACCGCCGCCAGGCACAGCCGCCAGTCGTCCCCCATGGCGAGGGCGACCCGGGTGGCCGGGCGCAGGGTGGGCCGCCACCAGCGCGGGCGCCGGGAGGCCCCGCCGGGTGGCAGCCGGAGCCGGACGCCGCCCGCGCCGGCCAGGGCGACGGTGGGCCCACCGCGGTGGCCGATCATGGCGATGCCGAGGGAGAGCTCCCCGTCGCCGATCTCCGTACCGGGCCCGGAGCCGGCCGGGCCGAGGGTGTGCAGCTGGGCGGAGCCGTCCGGCCGGAGGGTGGCGGCCTGCGGTCCGGCGGAGGTGCGGGCCAGGGCCCCGGCGCGCAGGGTGCCGGGCGGGCCGAGCGGGACGGGCCGTTCCCCCGAGCCGGGCCGCCAGCTGAGCACCCGTTCGCGGTGTTCGACCAGCAGCAGCCAGGTGCCGGGCCGTTCCTCCTCGGCGGCGAGCACCCGGTCGGCGGGGCAGCCGGGGTGTTCCTGGCCGGTGAGGGTGAGGCCGGGGGCCCAGCGGTAGGAGCGCAGGCCGCCCGCGGCGGCGGTCCACACGGTGAGCTCGCCGGCCGCGCCGACCGCCCCGGCCAGGCCGCTGATCCCGCGGGCCGCCTCCCACCAGCCGGCCGCGGTGCCGACCCACAGGGTGCCGGAGCGGTCCTCCGCGCAGACCACCAGCTCGCCCTGGCGCCCGGCCCAGCCCGCCGCCAGCTCGCGGACCGCGCCGGGGCCCTGGCCGGCGGGCAGCCGGTGGTCGGTACGGCCGGGGCCGGCCAGTGCGG
>NZ_MECK01000218.1 GCF_014596465.1 Streptomyces sp. CBMA123
GCCCGCGGCGCCGCCCGGCAGGCCGCCTGGGCGCTGGCCGGCACCCCCGAGCCGCCGGAGTGGACGCTGCCGGACGCCGAGACGATCGCGCCCGAGGGCGAGCAGGACCTGGCGATCGGCTCGGCGGTGCGCCGCCAGTACCGCGCGGCCCGGGACCAGATCCACCCGGAGGCCGCCTCCGCGTAGGCCCCTCCGGGTGGAGGCGGCAGTGGCCGAAGTGCGCCGACGAAGATGCGTCATCCGGCGCCCGATGGCAGCGTGGGTCGCGACACGGCCACCGAGGCGGAAGGGCGGCAGGATCCCATGGCCCTGCACAAGGGAACCGGCGGCGACCGCCGGCTGAGCGTCAGTCCGTTTCTCGGCATCGCCGACCCACTGGGCTCGATGGAGCTGGCGCCTCCGGTGCACCGGCTCGGCGAGGGCCCGGTCACGGCCGACACCGCATACCAGCTGGTCCACGACGAGCTGATGCTGGACGGCAGCGCCAAGCTCAACCTCGCGACCTTCGTCACCACCTCGATGGAGGTGCAGGCCACCCGGCTGATGACCGAGTGCCTGGACAAGAACATGATCGACAAGGACGAGTACCCGCAGACCGCCGAACTGGAGCGGCGCTGCGTGGCCATCCTCGCCGACCTCTGGCACGCCCCCGACCCGGACGCCGCGGTCGGCTGCTCCACCACCGGCTCCAGCGAGGCCTGCATGCTGGCCGGCATGGCGCTCAAGCGCCGCTGGATGCGCCGCAACGCCGAGCGCTACGCGGCCGGGGCCCGGCCCAACCTGGTGATGGGCGTCAACGTACAGGTGTGCTGGGAGAAGTTCTGCACCTTCTGGGAGATCGAGACCCGCACCGCGCCGATGGAGGGCGAGCGCTTCCACCTCGGCCCCGAGCAGGCGGTCGCCCTGTGCGACGAGAACACCATCGGCGTGGTCGGCGTCCTCGGCTCCACCTTCGACGGGTCCTACGAGCCGATCGCGGAGATCTGCGCGGCCCTGGACGAACTCCAGCGGCGCACCGGCCTGGACGTCCCGGTGCACGTGGACGGCGCCTCCGGCGGCATGGTGGCGCCCTTCCTCGACCCGGAGCTGGTCTGGGACTTCCGGCTCCCCCGGGTGCAGTCGATCAACACCTCCGGCCACAAGTACGGCCTGGTCTACCCGGGCGTCGGCTGGGCGCTCTGGCGGGACAAGGAGGCACTGCCGGAGGAGCTGGTCTTCCGGGTCAACTACCTGGGCGGCGACATGCCGACCTTCGCGCTCAACTTCTCCCGGCCCGGCGCGCAGGTCGCGGCCCAGTACTACGTCTTCCTGCGGCTCGGCTGGGCCGGCTTCCGGGCCGTCCAGGGGGCCTGCCGGGAGGTCGCCACCTACCTGGCCGGGGAGATCGGGAAACTGGGCTGCTTCCGGCTGCTGACCAGCGGCGACCAACTCCCGGTGTTCGCCTTCACCACCACCGAGGACGTGACCTTCGACGTGTTCGACGTCTCGCGGCGACTGCGCGAGCGCGGCTGGCAGGTGCCCGCGTACACCTTCCCGGCGGACCGGGAGGACCTGTCGGTGCTCCGGGTGGTCTGCCGCAACGGCTTCTCCCGGGACCTCGCCGACCTGCTGCTGGCCGACCTCAACCGGCTGCTGCCGGAGCTGCGGCGCCAGCCCGTACCGCTGCGGGAACTGGGGGTGCCGGTCCGCACGGGGTTCCACCACTAGGCCCCGTCCACCGGCCGCGGGTGCCGCGGCCCGGAAGAGCCACGGCGGGAGGGCGCAGGGATAGCGCCCTCCCGCCGGGTGGTCCCGGTCGGTCGGGGCAGCCTCCCCCCGCGAGGCTGCCCCGACCGGTGGGGGTATCCGGGACGCCGGTCGGGCCGAACACGGCCGACCGGCCGTGGCCCGAACGAAGCGGCCGGGGCGGTGGAAACGCGCCGGCGAGGAGAACTCTGCACGAAGAACACATGACTGTTCGAGGGTTCCAGGGGGTTGTGAGACACTTCCGTCCGTCTCAACGCCATGACCTGGGGTTTGAGACGCCGGGCCACTGAGGTTGGAGATGACGCCGAGCGGCCGGACCGGGCGCGCACCTCCTGCCCGTCCACCGTTGTCCCCTCTCACGACCCATGGAGGACCGCATTGGCTTCCGCCTGGAAGGACCTGCCCGAGGAACTGTCCGAGCCCGCCCGGCTGCTGGCCGAGGAGCTCCGGACGATCAAGGACTCCGCCGGGCTCTCGCTGTCCGAGCTGGCCGCCCGGACCCACTACAGCCGGGCCTCCTGGGATCGCTGGCTGAACGGCAAGCGGGTGGTCACCGCGCAGGCGCTGGAGGCGCTGATCGGGGCGGTGGACTGCGACCCGGCCGCGCTGCGCCGGCTGTGGCGGCGGGTCGTGGAGCCCGCTGCCGACCAGCCCCCGGCCGACCAGTCGGTGGACGAGCAGCCGGTGGACGAGCAGCCGGTGGCCGGGGAGCCGGACCAGCCGGCCGACCAGCTGGTGGCCGGACCGACGGACGGGCAGCCGGCGGACGAGGAGTCGGCGCCGCCCGCCGAGCAACCCGCCGCCGAACCCGCCGGCCCCTGGTGGCGGCGTCCGGCGGCGCTGGTCTCCGGCGCGACCGTACTGGCGCTGCTGCTACTGGTCGGTCTGCGGGTCAGCCGGCACGACGGCCAGGCCTCGGCCGCCGACGGGCCGGCCCCGACCGCGTCGGCCGGCGCCAAGCCCGCGTCCGACTCCGCCTGCCGGGCCCTCGGCTGCGCCCACAAGGACCCCAAGAACACCGGCTGCGGCAAGGACGCCCGCACCCTGCGGACCCAGACGGTCGGCAAGGTCGTCGTCTACCTCCGGTACAGCCGGACCTGCCAGGCCGCCTGGGCGGCGATCACCGAGGGCGAGCCCAAGGACTACGCGGTGATCACCGACAGCACCGGGGACAGCGAGACCGCGATGATCCACTGGGGCTACGACAACTACTCGCAGATGCTGAACGCGGCGGACCCGTCGATCGGCTTCCAGGTCTGCGGCTTCCAGCCGGCCGAGCACAACTGCACCACGACCCTCGCCGACCTGGCCACGGTGGTGGACTCCACCCCGATCCCGATCGGCCCCGCCTCGCCGCCCCCGGGCACCGGGGCCGCGGCGGCGACGCCGAGCGACTCGGCCTCCGCCCAGCCCGGCCCGGCCCAGACCGGCCCGGCCCAGGCAGCGGCGACCGACCAGGCGTCGCCGAGCCCGTCCGCGCCCTGAAACACGACTAGTCGAGGTAGCCGCGCAGCTGCGCGGCGTAGGCGTGGTCGCGGAGCTTGACCAGGGTCTTGGACTCGATCTGGCGGATCCGCTCCCTGGTCACGCCGAACACCGTGCCGATCTCCTCCAGCGTGCGCGGGCGCCCGTCGTCCAGCCCGTAGCGGAGCTGGACGACCTGGCGCTCCCGCTCGCCGAGGGTCGCCAGCACCGCGTCCAGGTGCTGGCGCAGCAGCAGGAAGGTCGCGGACTCGGCGGGCGAGGCCGCGTCGGCGTCCTCGATCAGGTCGCCGAGCGCGACGTCGTCCTCCTCGCCGACCGGGGTGTGCAGCGAGATCGGCTCCTGGGCCAGCCGGAGGAGTTCGCGCACCCGCGCCTCGGTGAGTTCCAGGGCGGCGGCGATGTCGGCCGGGGTCGGCTCCAGGCCGCGCTCCTGCAGCAGGGCGCGCTGTACCCGGACCACCCGGTTGATCAGCTCCACCACGTGCACCGGCACCCGGATCGTCCGGGCCTGGTCGGCCAGCGCGCGGCTCATCGCCTGCCGGATCCACCAGGTCGCGTAGGTGGAGAACTTGTAGCCGCGGGCGTAGTCGAACTTCTCCACGGCCCGGATCAGGCCGAGGTTGCCCTCCTGGATCAGGTCCAGCAGGGTCAGCCCGCGGCCGACGTAGCGCTTGGCGACGGACACCACCAGACGCAGGTTGGCCTCGATCACCCGGCGCTTGGCGATCCGGCCGGCGACCACCAGGGAGTCCAGTTCGCGGGCCAGCGGGTCGGGCGGCGGCGGGTCCCCGTTCAGCCGCTCCTCGGCGAACAGGCCGGCCTCGATCCGGCGGGCCAGCTCGACCTCCTCGGCGGCGGTGAGGAGTCGGATCCGGCCGATTTCGCGCAGGTACTGGCGCAGCAGGTCGGGGGCCGGGGCGGCGCTCTCGAAGCGCTCGGGCGGTCCGTCGTCGGGATCCGGCTCGGCCCGCGCGGCCGGGTCCGGGCCGTCGGGGTCCTGGTCCGGGCCGTCGGGGTGGCCCTCCGGCAGTTCCCGGGCGGCGGGCACCCGTTCGCCGCCCGGGGGCGCGGCCCCGGCCCGGCCGTGGTCCGTCTCCTGCTCCCCGTCCGGCGCTCCGGCGGGCTGGGCTCGTCTGGTGGCGGTCGTCGCTGCGGCAAGGCCTCGGTCCACGGGCATCCCTCGGGGCGGGCGCGACTCTGGCGGACCCGCGCTGTACGGAGGTGGGACGTCCTCCAGTGTGGGGTACGCCACGCTCCGTGGCCGAGACTCGTGCGCCGACTTTCTGCGCGGGACCTCTGCGGCTTCCGGGGCTCGCCGGGCCTACAGAGCCGCCGCGCCCAGGCTGCGGAGCTGCTGCCCGTACTGCTGGAGCTGCCAGAGCTCGGTCTGCACCGCGTGCAGCTGCTCGGCGTCCGCCCGGTGGCCCAGCCGCTGGAGGTAGCCGCGGACCTCGGCGATCCGGCGGTCGACGGCCAGCAGGCGCAGCTTGACCAGGAACTCGCCGGCGTAGATCGCGTCCACCTTGCGGAGCGAGCGCACCGGTTCGACGGTCAGCTCGGTCACCAGCGAGCGCACCTGGTCGTCCGGGGCCGCCTCGCGCACCGCGCTGGTGAAGTCGGGCGCGGTCGCCCCGAACGCGGCGCCGCCGGCCTTGGCGACGGCCTGCCGGACGGCGGTGTACGGCGGGGTCGGGAACTCGTCGTCGCCGTAGTGGTCGAAGGCCGGGCTGACCAGGTCCGGGTACTGGAGCGCCAGCTTGAGCAGCTCGCGTTCGACGAACTGGGCCGGGTCGCGCGGGTTGAGCCGGAAGGTCGGCTGGGCGGGGCGCGGCGCCGTGACGGGCTGCTCGGTGCGGCGCTGCTGGCCGTTGCCGCGGGGGTTCTGCTGCTTCTCCCGCTCCCAGCGGGACAGCTGGGAGATCCGGCGGACCACGAACTGCTCGTCGCCGGGGTTCACCCCGAGCATGCCGGCCAGGCGGATCGCGTAGCCGTGCCGGATCGACGGGTCCTTGATCTTGGCGACGATCAGGGCCGCCTCCTCCATCGCGGCGGCCTGCCCCTCGGGCGTCTCGACCCGGTGCTTCGACACCGCCGTGTTCAGCGCGAACTCGAACAGCGGGACGGGGTGGTCGATCAGCTGCCGGACCGCGTCGTCGCCCTGGGCCAGGCGCAGCTCGCAGGGGTCCATGCCGCCGGGGCTGACCGCGATGGAGGTCTTGGCGGCGAACTTCTGGTCGTCCTCGAAGGCGCGCAGGGCGGCCTTCTGGCCGGCCGCGTCGCCGTCGAAGGTGAAGACCGTCTCGCCGCGGTACTGCGAGGTGTCCATCAGCAGCCGACGGATGATCTTGATGTGGTCCTCGGCGAAGGCGGTGCCGCAGGTCGCCACCGCCGAGGTGACCCCGGCCAGGTGGCAGGCCATCACGTCGGTGTAGCCCTCGACCACCACCGCCCGACCCGACTTGGCGATCTCCTTCTTCGCCAGGTCGATGCCGTACAGCACGTGGGACTTCTTGTAGATCGGCGTCTCGGGGGTGTTCAGGTACTTCGGCCCGTTGTCGTCCTCGCGCAGCCGGCGGGCGCCGAACCCGACCACCTCGCCCGCGATGTCCCGGATCGGCCACACCAGCCGGCCCCGGAAGCGGTCGATCAGCCCGCCGCGCTGGCCCTGCGAGGCCAGGCCGCCCTGGAGGATCTCCTTGTCGGTGAAGCCCTTGCCGCGCAGGTAGCGGACCAGGTGCTCCCACCCGACGGGGGCGTAGCCGACGCCGAAGGTCTTGGCCGCCTCCTCGTCGAAGCCGCGCTCGGCCAGGAAGCGGCGGCCGATCTCGGCCTCCGGCGAGGCCAGCTGCTCCCGGTACCAGGCGGCGGCCACCTTGTGCGCCTCGACCAGCCGGGTGCGCTCGCCCTGCTGGTGGCGGGGGCTGTAGCCGCCCTCCTCGTAGCGCAGGGTGATGCCGGCCTGGGCGGCCATCCGCTCGACGGCCTCGGCGAAGGTGAAGTGCTCGATCTTCATCAGGAAGGCGATGGTGTCGCCGTTCTCCTGGCAGCCGAAGCAGTGGAAGACGCCCTTGGCGGGATTGACGTAGAAGGAGGCGGACTTCTCGTCGTGGAAGGGGCAGACGCCCTTGTACTCGCCACCGCCACCATTGGTCAGCTGTACGTAGTCGCCGACCACCGCGTCGATCGGCAGTGCGCTGCGCACCGCCTGTACGTCTTCGTCCCTGATCCGCCCGGCCACCCCGGAAGTCTACTGGGGCGGCCGGGGTTTCCGACCGGGAGTCGGGCCCGTCTTCCGCCTACGCCCAGGAGGCGCCGACGAGTCTGGCGTGCAGGGCCAGGGCCGAGGCGTCCGTGAGGGTGGCGATCTGGTCGATGACGGTGCGCAGGGCCGCGCGGTCGTCCTCGGCCTCGTGGTACATCGCGGCGAAGACCGGGTCCAGGCCCTCCGGGGCGCGCTGGTTCAGCACGTACGCCAGCTCGGCGATCACGATCCGCTGGCGGGCCCGCAGCTGGGCCTGCTCGTCGCGCATCATCACGTAGAGGACGGCGACCGCCTTGAGCACCGCGACCTCCAGCCGGACGTCCCGCGGCACCACCAGCTCGGCGGTGTAGCGGGTGAGCCGGCCCGGCCCGTAGCGGGCCCGGGTGGCCTGTTCGGCGGCCAGGCAGAAACGGCCGATCAGCTGGCTGGTGAAGTCCTTGAGCCCAGCCCGGGCACGCGCGGTGCCGTCGTAGCCCCGCGGCCAGAAGTCCTGGGCGAGCAGCCGGTCCAGCGCGGCGGAGAGCTCCTCCGGCTCGGCGTCGGGGGCGTAGCGCTCGGCGACCTTGAACAGGTCGGCGCGCTCGCCGGGGGCGCGCAGGGCGGCCGGGTCGATGTGGCCGGCCTGGAGGCCGTCCTCGACGTCGTGGGTGGAGTAGGCCACGTCGTCGGACCAGTCCATGACGGTGGCCTCGAAGCACTTGCGCCCGGCCGGGGAGCCGGCCCGCAGCCAGCGGAAGACCGGCAGGTCGTCGGCGTAGACGCCGTACTTGGGCGAGTCCGGGTCGGTGGGGTGGGCGCCCTTGCTCCACGGGTACTTGGTGGCGGCGTCCAGGGCGGCCCGGCTCAGGTTGAGGCCGACGCTGCGGCCCGGCCAGGGGGCGAGCCGGGCGGCGGGCTGGTCCTCCAGGGGCGCGAAGCGCTTGGGTTCGAGCCGGGTGAGGATGCGCAGTGACTGGGCGTTGCCCTCGAAGCCGCCGCAGGCCTCGGCGGCCTGGTCGAGGGCCTCCTCGCCGGTGTGGCCGAAGGGCGGGTGGCCGATGTCGTGGGCCAGGCAGCCGGCCTCCACGAGGTCCGGGTCGCAGCCGAGGGCCGCGCCCAGTTCCCGCCCGACCTGGGCGCATTCGAGCGAGTGGGTGAGCCGGGTGCGCGGGAAGTCGCTGCGCATGGGGGCGACCACCTGGGTGGTGCCGGCCAGTCGGCGCAGTGCGGCGGAGTGCAGCACCCGGGCACGGTCGCGCTGGAAGGCGGTGCGGCCGGGACGCTTATCCGGTTCGGGGACCCAGCGGGCCTCGGCGGCGTGGTCGTACGGGATCGGGGCGGCGAGGCGGTGCGTGGTGTCATCCATATGGGTCTCACGGTACGCCGCGGCGCCGACACGCGGGGTGTGCCGCGCACGAAGTGGTGTGAGCCGGGGCGTGAACCGTGGGAGGCGCGCCGGTGTCCGCCCCGACGAATCGACCGGACCCGAACGGTCCAGTCGCCGGGCCGCCCGCGAAGGCGCCCGCGGAGCCCGCGCGGGGCCGGGTCAGCCCCCGACGGCCTTCAGCACGACGGCGGCCACCCCCTCCTCCCCCTTCGCGTTGGGGTGGACCGGGGTGAGCCCGTGGGCCGGGAAGGGCGGCTCGATCCAGCGGGCGTCCTCCCCCGCGCACATGTCGTGCCCGGCCGAGGGCCCGGCGGTGTCCACGAACACCGCCCCGGCGGCCTCCGCGCGCTGCTTGAGCATCCCGTTGAGCTGCCGCTCCTTCTCGGCGAGGAAGCCGAGGTCCGCCGCCGCGAACGTGGTGCCCAGCACCGGCACGCAAGCGGCCGGGTCGGCCGGGAGCAGCGCCGGGTAGCCGACCACGTACACCCGGGCCTGCGGGGAGCGGCGGCCGATCTCCCGCAGGGTCTCGGCGACCTTCTCGCCGGCCGCGTCCACCTTGGCCCGCACCTCGTCGGTGCCGCCGGAGGCGTAGTGGTCCCGGCAGGGCGCGGCCGAGCCGTTCTCGCCGACCAGGTCCTTCACCGCGCCCACCAGGGTGTCCCTGGCGCACTCGGTGACGACCTGCATGAAGCCGGCGTCGTTGCCGCCGATGCCCAGGGTGACCAGCCGGGTGGCCGGGGTCAGGGCGTCCAGCTGGGCCGGGTTGGCGCCGTCGTCGGTCTTCTGCGGGGCCTTCAGGTCGCCGGTGCGGGCGCCGCTGCAGCTGACGTCCCGGAACCGGTCCGGCGCCAGGGCGAGCGCCTTCGCCAGCAGGGAGGGGTAGTTGACCCCGGAGCGGGCGCAGCCCCCCGGCTCGCCGACCTGCGGGGCGATCCGGGGCCCGGCGGTGTAGGAGTCGCCGAGCGCCACGTACGGGCCGCTCGGCGGCGGGGTGGGGGTCGGCGACGGGCTCGCGGCGGCCGGG
>NZ_MECK01000219.1 GCF_014596465.1 Streptomyces sp. CBMA123
CCGGAACCGCCGCCGGCCGTACCGCCGTCGGCGCCGGCACTGACGGGGGTGGTGCCGGCCGCGGCGCCCGAGCCCTCCGGCGGGGTGCCCCCGCCGGTGCCCCCGTCACCCGGGCCGACAGCCGGCGGGTTCGACGGCGCGGCCTGGTTGCCGGGCAGCTTGGCGTCCTGGGTCTCCACGTGCGAGGCGGCGTCGGCCGCCTGGGCCCGCTGGGCTCCGGTGAGCGCGAGGAAGCCGGGCGCCAGGTGGCCCGGCTCGTTGCCGTAGACCTGGCCGCTCGTCGTGGTGGTCCGCAGGAACCTGGTGATCGCGGCCGCCTTGTCGGCCGGAACGCCCTGGGTCGGCACCATCGCGTACTGCACGAGGGTCAGCGGGTACGCCCGCTGGTCGCGGGAGAAGGCGGTGTCGGCGCTCCCGTAGGGCAGCGACTGCACGCCGGTGGCGGCGTCGACGGTCATGTCGGCCACCGCGGCCTGGAAGCCGGTGGTGCTGGGGGAGACGAACGAGTCGGCCGGGTTGAGCAGTTGGGCCTCGGGGAGCGAGTAGGCCTTGGCCTGGCCGGTGTCCATGATCGAGAACAGTGTCCGGGTGCCGGGCTCCATGGGCACGCACGCGTCGTGGCCGCCCGCGCCGTTGACGCTCGCCTGGATGCAGTTGGGCTTGTTCTGCAGGGTCCTGCGGACCAGGTCGCCCAGCCCGGAGGTGACCGGGTTCCACTCGAACTCGCGCCAGTGCTTCTGCTCGTCGCTGGTGGGCTTGTCCATCCCGGACGAGTCCTGCCGGATGAAGGTGTCGACCGGGTACCCGGAGAACGCGGGCCGCAGGTAGTAGGTGTCGACGTGCGTGCCCCACGGGTCGGGCTCGCCGTCCAGGAACCGTGCGGCGTCCGGGTCGGCGGCGATCCACGAGGTCAGCCGGTGGACCAGGTCCGTCGTCCCGCCCACGACGGTCGGGGCGAACTCGTTGACGTTGCAGAACTGCGGCCACTTGAGCCCCGACGCGTCGGGCAGCGGGTTCAGCTTCAGGAACTCCGGGTCCGCGAAGACACAGGTCGGGTTCCCCTGCACCGACTTCACGGCGCCCTTCGGCGAGTAGGACTGGGTGAGCAGCTTCGCCATCAGCCGGGCGTTGAGCTTCATGTCCCTGATCTGCCGGCCCGTCGTCGGGTCGTCGACCAGGAACACCACCGACACCCCCGAGGTGGCCAGCGGCGCGTAGACGTACGGGCGCGCCGGGGCCGCCGTGTCCGGGAGCGCCGTCAGGGCCACGTCCGTCGTCCCGGCGAGGAAGCGGGTGCGGGCCTGCGGCTCACCGCTGGCGGACAGGTACTGGAAGGAGAGCGGCGAGTCCCCGATGCACAGGCCGGCCCGCCACTTCTGCACGGCCCGGTTGGCCATCTCCAGCCCCTCGGACACGAACGCCGGCGTCTGCGAGTCGCAGGCGGCGGGCGTCGGCGCGAAGGACAGCGGGATCACCTTGGCGTTCTCCCAGGCGCACTGCTCGCCGCTCGCCATCCCGTTCATGGCGACGCGGTTGAACACCACGTCGGCCGCGGTGGTGCGGGAGCGCAGCTTGTCCATGGCGTGGTTCCGGCAGTCCACCGAACGGTCCGCGGTGGTCGCCCCGAGGCTGTCCCCGCCGTAGTTCGCCTCCACCACCAGGGAGCAGGCGTGGGTGGCGTCGCAGCCCAGGGTCGGGCTCTGGTCCGAGGTGTACAGCTGGACGTCCGCGGCTCCGGAGCCGTCCGGGCCGGTCGGGGCGATCACCAGGTTGCTCGGGAAGTCCGGAGCCGTCACCTTGGGGGCCGCCTGCTGGAAGCCCGCCGCCGGATCCCCGCCGTACAGCGAACTGTCGTAGCAGTCGGTGATGCTCGGCTTCTCGCCGCGGCACTCGTAGATGCGGACGGCGTAGAAGGTGGTGGCGTCCGACCGGTGCGCGGTCGGCCGCGGGTTCCCGACGCCGTCGACGGTCGGCGTGAAACCGCTCCAGGAGACCTGGACCACCTGGTTGGTGAGGTCCTTCGTCTGCGAGACGGTGATGCTCCCGGGCTTGCCGGGCACCCCCGGGTTCTTCGGGTCGAACAGGTTCGGCCCCGGGACGGTCACGGTGGAGGACTCCGCCACCGCCTGCGGCCCGACGCCCAGGCCGATCGGCACCACCCCGAGTGCCACCACCACCGACCACACCAACGCGGCCGCCGGAAGCCGGCGGCGCCACCATCCCGGGTGTCTCCGGTCGGGCAGTCGGACTCTCATGGCGGGCACCTCCGTGCGAATCCGCGCCGCCCAGCACACGGCGCAAAGGGATCGGGCATGCCGACGGCCGGGCACCCCCAGTACCCACCATTCGGCCAGCCGGATGTGTCCGAATCCGGTCGACAGGGTGTACGAGAACACAACGCGGCTACCCTGGAACGGAGTTGGGGGCTCCCCTTGGCACACCGGCGGGCCCGCGCCGAAACGCGGGCCCGCCGTTCACCGGGCGTCCGGGCCGAGCGCCGGATCAGCTGCCGGGGGTGTACGACAGCGCGAGCGAGCCCACCGACTGGCCGCCCGTGAAGTACGTGGTGCCGAGCGCGGAGTCCAGGTACTGCGCCCCGGCCGCGTCCACCTGGAGGCTGGTGGCCGACACCGTCTGGGTGGTGCCCGTGACGCCCCGCTGGGTGTAGCCACGCGGGTCCAGCAGCGCCACCGGCGCGGTGCCGCCGGCCGGAACGGCCGAGATGTTCCAGGCCCGGACGCCGAAGTCCAGCTGCTTGAAGGCCACGTTCTTGCCGTTGTCGAGGTTCACGAACAGCAGGCCGCCGCCGAACTGCACGTGGCCGTTGAACGCCGGGATGTTGGCGACGCCGCCGGTGACCGGGAAGGTCGTGGTGAGGACGTTGTCGGTGTCGTCCGCCGTGGCCGACGGCAGCGGGACGACGATGATGCCGTTGAGCGCGGTGCCGGCCAGGAACTGCTGATCGACGGTGATCACCGCGCTGCCGGTGGGCGCGGTGGTGGCGGCGACGGTGCTGTCGGCCACGGCCACGCTGCTGAAGCCGGTGATCCCGAGGACCACGGCTGCCCCGGTGGCAGCGAGACGGGCGCCGATTCTTGCCATGGTGTACTCCCTGGGAGAGGTGAGGTGGTGCAGAGATGACGGCTAGTCAGAGAGCTGTGGTGGCCGCACCGTTCACCGCTCGGCGAGCGGCGCACGGGCGCGGCGTGGTCGTGTCCGGACTCGGGAGGGTCGCGTTGTCGTCGGCCGGGAGCCGGTTCGGCACCACCTGCGAAGGTGGCGCCCCCGCTCCCGCCGGGTCCCGCGCGACCGGCAGCGTCGGCCCTCCCGGGTCCGCCACGGCCGGGGCGGCCGGAGGCGGCCGGGACGGTGGCGGCCGGCGGCCACAGGCGCGAGGTCCGTGGCCGCCGGGTCGTGCGGGGTGCGGGGTCGATCAGGAGTGCAGGGTGCTGCCGCAGGCGCCGGCCGGCAGCGGCAGGAAGCCGAAGCTCTGGAGGTCGGCGGTCGCGGTGGCGTTGTTGCAGATCCAGCCGTTGGTGCCGAAGATCGCCTGCAGCGCGGTGCCGTGGGTGTCGGTGGCGACGAACTCGGCGTGGCGCAGGACGTTGTAGACCGAGCGGGCGTAGTTGGTGCTCGCGAAGGCGTCGGTGATCACCTTGTTGGTGGTGTCGATCGGGGCGACGCCGTCGATGCTGCGGACGGTCAGCGGGCCCTGGACGTCGCTGCCGCTGCCCTTGCCGTAGTACGCCTGGCCGATGAAGTGGGCGACGGAGTAGGGGACCACCGCGTCGGGGTCCTGCAGCGCGAGGGCGCTGCCCTGGTTCTCCTGGACGCCCTGGGTGACGCAGGAGTTGATGGTGGTGATGCCGAGCGTCTTCAGGAAGAACGCGCGGGTGCCGGAGTTGGCCTGCGGCAGGAAGGGCTTGATGGTGTTGGTCGACAGGCTCGGGTCGATCTGGTTCCAGGTGGTGACGTTGCAGTTGAAGATGTCCTTCAGGTTCTGCGTCGTCAGGTTGGCCGGCGCGTGGCCGCCGTTCTGGGCCGCCCAGGACACCGCGTCCGTCGCGTAGGCGACGAAGTCGAAGGTGTTCGGGTCCGAGGACTGCGGGTCGCGGGAGGAGCGGGCGAAGTCCACGGTGGCGCTGGTGTTGGCGGCCAGCGCGGAGATGCCGGCGCCGGAGCCGTTCGGACGGGTGATGGAGGTGGCACCCGTCTTGGTGGTGATCGGCGAGGTGCCGGTCGCGTCGTAGCTGTACAGGCGCGGGGCGGTGGAGCCGGAGCCCAGCGAGGCGTTGTAGTCGGTGGAGAACTGGTCCAGCACGGCCTGGGTGGTGTCCGAGCCGACGCCGACGATGTCCTGCGCGGCCGGGGTGACGCCGGCGGCCGGGTCGGCCACGGCGGTGCCGGTGGCGACGGTGGCGAGGGAGGTCGCCAGCGCGGCGGCGGCGAGCAGCTTGGCAGCGGTCTTACGCATGTTCCTGTTCCTCCGAAGAAGGGACGTACATCGCGTGAAACCCGTACTCCGGGGGGAGTTCGGGACCGGCCGGCCGTGTCTGCTGCGGCCGCTCCGGCAGTGCAGATCCTGTCCGGCCGGGAGGTTGCGTCGGAAGGGTGGTCGGGCCCGGCCCGGGATTGTCGACTCATCGGTTCGACGAGGTTTAGCCACTGGTCACGGTGGACGTGACAGGGGCGGAACAGAGCCTCCGAAACCGGTCGACGTTCTTCTCCAGGAGACGGCTCGGGGTGTTGCCGGAAACCTGCGCTTCACCGGGACAGCACGAACCGGGGCCCGTCTTCAGGACCTACAGCGGCCAGCGGCCGTCCCGGCCGGACCGCCGCAACTCCTGCCCCACCCATCGCAGTCCGGCCAGGAAGCCCTCGACGCCCGCCTGGCACTGGTCGCGCCGCAGGTAGCCGCGCGCGCTGCGGGCGACCGGGACGCCGTCGGCCGCGCCCGGCCGGGTGCTGCGCAGCGGCAGGTGGGCGGACCAGACCCACTGGCGGCCCTCGGACTGCGCCGTCGAGCAGCGCAGCGCGGCCCGTTCGATGATCAGTTCGCGGACCGCTTCGGCGAGTTCCTCCTCGCTGCGGTACGTCCGCACGCCGACGCCCAGCGGCCGCCCGTTGGCGGCGCGCAGCGCCCAGCCCACGCAGCGGTCGGCCGCGGGCACGATCAGCAGCCGCGGCCCGCGCCGCTCAGCGGCCATCGGGGCGTCTCAACGACACTGCTCTTCGGCCGGGTTCGGGGGCCGGCACGCCACGGGCCGAGGCGTCGCGGGCCGAGACGTCCCGCACCGGCTGCTCGCGTGCCGACGGCTCGCGCGCGGGGTGGTTGGCGAGCAGCACGACGAAGCGGCGGAAGGCGTTCTGGCACGTCGCGTACCGCTCGTACGCGCGGCTGGAGCGCACTTCGGGCAGGGTGCGCGAGCCGGGGATGACCCAGATCCAGCCGATGCCGTCGCGGACATGGGTGATCCGCGCGGTCAGTTCGGCGGCGACGGCGCGCAGACCGTCGAAGCCCCGCTCGGCCTCGCCGGGCGTCTCGAACAGCGCGGAGGTGATCGCCACCACCCGGCCGTTGGATGCCTTCAGCTGCCAGCGGTAGCGCCCGTCCGGTGCGCGCTCGGTCCGGAACCCCCCTCGGCTTGCCCCTGCTGCGGTGTGACCGCGGCCGGAAGCGTCCACTGCCCCCTCCGTCCAGTGGTTCTGATCAGCGCCGTCCCCTCCGATACGGGAGTCAAGCTATGTGTGCACACGGAACCGCCGAAAGCCCAGAACGTTCACAACTTGCGCCGTTGGTCGGGAAGTTCTCCCTTGTTCAGCTTTCACCTATCGGTGTACCCACGGGCCTGCCGGGTGCCTTCAGAGCCTGGCCGTCCAGCGCACCACGGCCCCCTTCCGGTACGGTCCGCGCTCGTGCCAGGCGGCGCCGCCGAGGGCCTCCGCACGCCGGGTCAGGTTGAGCAGGCCGCTGCGCCGGCCGCCGTGCGGGATGCCGACGCCGTCGTCGGTGACGGTGAGCAGCACGCCGGGCCGGCCGCCCCGGTCCAGCGACTCGGGGTCGCCGCCGACGGGCCGGCCGCCGTCGCCCAGGTGGACGGTGGCGTCGATCTCCACGCCGACCCGGGAGGCGCGCGCGTGCCGGGCCGTGTTGGAGAGCATCTCGCGCAGTGCGGCGAGGAGTTGGCGGCCGGTGTTCTCGCCGACCAGGCTCTCGACGGGGCCGACGAAGCTGACCGAGGGCTTGAAGCCGAGCGCCGCGGCGGCCTGGCTGGCCTCGCGCAGGACGCGGGTGCGCAGGGTGTCGGGGGCGTCGCCGTGGTTGTCGTGCTGCAGGGCGTAGATGGTGGTGCGGACCTCCTGGATGGTGGCGTCCAGTTCGTCGACGGCCTTGCCGATGCCGACCCTGACCTCGGGGACGACGGCCCGGCGGGCGGCGCTCTCCAGCATCATCCCGGTGGCGAACAGCCGTTGGATGACCAGGTCGTGGAGGTCGCGGGCGATCCGGTCACGGTCCTGGAAGACGGCCAGGCGCTGCTGGTCGCGCTGGCCCTCGGCGAGCCGCAGGGCGAGGGCGGCCTGGGAGGCGAAGGTCTCGGCGAGCTGCTTCTCGGAGTCGGTGAACGGCAGGGCGCCGCGCGAGCGCCAGACGCAGAGTCCGCCGAGCACCCGCCCGGCGGCGACCATCGGCACGGCCATCGACGGGCCGAAGCTGCGGGCGAGCCGCATCACCACGGTCGGGTCGCCGGACATGTCGTCCAGGCAGACGCTGTCGCCCTCCAGCAGCTGGGCGGCGAAGCTCTCCTTCGGCAGCAGTTCGCCACGGACGAACTCGGCGGCCTCGCCGGAGGCGTGGGCGACCCGCATCTGGCAGTCGCCCTCCCCCACCGTGCCGGTGGGCAGCAGGATCATCCCGAGCGCCGCGCCCGCCAGCTCCCGGACCTGTTCGGCGGCGACGGTGAGCGCGCCCTCGGCCTGCTCGGTGGAGAGCAGTGCGGTGGTGACGGCGGAGGCGCCGGCGATCCAGCGTTCGCGGCGGCGCCCCTCCTCGTACAGCCGGGAGTTCTCGATGGCGACGCCGGCGGCCGCGGCGAGCGCGTGCACCACCTGTTCGTCCTCGGGGGTGAAGGCGCCGCCGCCCTTCTTCTCGGTGAGGTAGAGGTTGCCGAAGACCTCTTCGCGGACCCTGATCGGCACGCCCAGGAAGGTGTTCATCTGCGGGTGGTGGGGCGGGAAGCCGGAGGAGCGCGGGTCGGCGCCGAGGTCGGTCAGCCGCAGCGGTTCGGGGCGGTCGATGAGCGCGCCGAGGATGCCGCGGCCGGCGGGCAGTTCGCCGATCCCGGCGGCGGTGTCGTCGTCGATGCCGACGTGGATGAAGTCGGCCAGGCCGTGCCCGCCGGGGGCGATCACGCCGAGGGCGGCGTACCGGGCGTCGACGAGTTCGGCGGCGCCGGTGGCGATCCGGTGCAGGGTGGCGTGCAGGTCGAGTCCGGCGCCGATGGAGACCACCGCCTCCAGCAGCCGCTGCATCCGGTCGGTGACGGCGGCGGCGGACTGCAGGCGTTCCGCGACCTCGGTGACCAGGGTGTCCAGCCCGAGCGAGGCGATCTCGGGCACCCGATGGGGTGTCGGCTCGGGGGCGGCCTCGGGGAGGTCTGGCGTGGGGTCCATGGAGAAAGCCTAGTTTGTACGGTTTTCAGCCGAAGGCCGATGCGGCCATCAGAGACCGGCCGGCTCCAGCAGCCCGTCCGACTCCGCCGGTCTGCCCGCCACCGCCCCGTCCACCGGCCCGTCCGCCGCCCCGTCCGCCTCCCGCTCCCGGCGCCACAGCGCGTGCAGCCGCCCGTCCGGGTCGGCGACCAGCTCGGACCAGCGGCCGCGCTCGGCGACCCGGCCGGCGTCCAGCACCAGCACCTCGTCCACGGTGGTGTCGTCCAGTCCGGCGAGCCGGTGGGTGATCAGCACGGTGGTGCGGCCCGCGGTGGCGGCCAGCAGGTCGGCGGTGAGGGCGTCGGCGGTGGGCAGGTCGAGGTGCTCGGCGGGCTCGTCCAGGACCAGCACCGGGAAGTCGGCGAGCAGGGCCCGGGCCAGCGCGAGGCGCTGGCGCTGGCCGCCGGAGAGGCGGGCGCCGTGCTCGCCGACCATGGTGTCCAGGCCCTCGGGCAGGGTGTCCGTCCAGTCCAGCAGGCGGGCGGCGGCGAGGGCGGCGCGCAGCCGGTCCTCGTCGGCGTCGGGGCGGGCGAGCCGCAGGTTCTCCCGCAGCGAGCTGTCGAAGACATGGGCGTCCTGGGCGCAGAGGCCGATCACCCGGCGGACGTCCTCGCCCGCGAGCGCCCGGCTGTCCACCGCCTGTGGACGGCCGGCGGCGAAGGTGACGGACCCGGCGCCCGGCTCCAGGAAGCGCAGCAGCGCCTGGGCGAGGGTGGTCTTGCCGGAGCCGGAGGGCCCGACCACGGCGATCCGGCGGCCGGGCGCGAGGTCGAGGTCGACTCCGGTGAGCGCGTCCGCGGCCTGTCCCGGGTGCCGTACGGTCAGCCCGCGCACCGCGACCGGCAGCGGCCGCTCGGGCAGCGCGGCCGGGGCGGCGGGCTCCTCGACCGGGGCGGGGGCGGTCAGCACCTCGTCCAGCCGGGCCCGGGCGGCGCGGCTGCGCTGACGGGCCTGGACGGCGAGCGGCATCCCGGTCACGGCCTCGAAGGCGGCCAGCGGGGTCAGCACCACGACGGCCAGGCAGACCGGGGCGAGCGCGCCGTCGTGCACCCCCTGGATGCCGACGGCGGCCGCGGCGACCACCGTGAGCCCGGTGAGCAGCGCGATCAGCCCGGTGCCGAGCGCGGTGGTGGCGGCCGAGCGGGCGGCGAGGCCGGTCAGCGCGGC
>NZ_MECK01000220.1 GCF_014596465.1 Streptomyces sp. CBMA123
CGGCTGCCCAGGGTGCGGCGGCGTTCCTCGGGGGCCCGCAGGTCGACGGGCAGGTAGGCGCCGCCCGCCTTGAGGACGGCGAGTTGGGCGACGACCAGGGCGGTCGAGCGCTCCAGCTCCAGCGCGACCCGCCCCTCGGGCGCCAGGCCCTCGGCGAGCAGCCGGGCGGCGAGGCGGTCGGACCACGCGTCGAGCTGCCGGTAGGTCAGCCGGTGTTCGCCCTCGCGCACTGCGGGGGCGTCGGGGGTGCGCCGGACGTGCTCGGCGAGGACGGTCAGCGGGCTGCGGGGCTCGGCCCGGCGGGCGGTGGGGTGCCAGCCGGCGAGCAGTTCGCGGTCGGCGGGGGTGAGCGGCTCCAGGGCGTCCAGGTCGCGGCCGTCGGCCAGGGCTTCGGCGAGGCCGGTGAGCAGCAGGGCGAACCGGTCGGCGGCATCCCGGGCCGTCCGGTGGTCGAACAGGGCGGGGTCGTAGGCCAGGTCGAAGCCGAGCCGCTCGCCCAGGTGGGCGCGCAGGCACCAGGGGTAGGTGGTGGCGTCGTCGGCGCGCACCTCGGCCACCCGGACGCCGGTGCGGGTGGCGGCCGACTCGTCCACGGGGTAGTTCTCGAAGACCAGCATGCTGTCGAACAGCGGCTCCCCGGCGGGCAGTTCGCTCAGCGCCTGGATCCGGGGCAGCGCCAGGTGGTCGAAGCCGCGGGCCTCGCTCTGGCGGTCCTGGAGGTTCCGCAGCCAGGGCAGCACGCCGCCGGCGGCGACGCGGACCCGGGTGGGCACGGTGTTGATGAACAGGCCGATCATCGACTCGACGCCGGGCAGTTCGGCCGGGCGCCCGGACACGGTGGTGCCGAAGACCACGTCCTCGCCGCCGCCGTGGCGGGCCAGCAGCAGCGCCCAGGCGCCCTCCACCAGGGTGTTGACGGTCAGTCCGGCGGCGGCGGCCCGTTCGCGCAGCCGGTGGGAGAGCGGCTCGGCCAGTTCGCGGTGGACGGCGGCGGTGGAGCGGGCCCGGTGGGCCTCGGCCGGCCGGCGGTCGTACGGGAGCGGGGTGCGGGCGGTGAACCCGGCCAGGGCGGTGGTCCAGTGGGCCTCGGCGGCCGCGCCGTCCTGTTCGCGCAGCCAGCCGAGGAAGTCCGCGAACGGCCGCCGCACCGCCCGGGGCGCCTGCGGCCCGCCGGTGAGTGCGGCGTACTCCTCGCAGACCTCGGTGAGCAGCAGCCCGGTGCTCCAGCCGTCCAGGATCAGGTGGTGGGTGGACCACAGCAGCAGCACCTCCTCGCCGGGCAGGGCGGCGAGGGTGAGCCGGGTGAGCGGCGCGGTGCCGAGGTCCATCGGGGTGGCGCGTTCCTCGGCGAGCAGCCGCTCGGTCTCGGCGGCGAGGTGCTCCGGCGCCGCCGGGGCCGGGTCGAGGTGGCCCGGGTCGAGGTGGCCCGGGTCGAGGTGGCCCGGGTCGAGGTGGCCCGGGTCGAGGTGGCGCAGGTCGAGGTGGCGCACGGGCAGGGCGGCCTGCCGGGCGACCACCTGGACGGGGTGCGGCAGGCCGCGCCAGTGCACGGCGGAGCGCAGTGCCGGGTTGCGGTCGGCGACGTGCTGCCAGGCGGCGGCGAAGGCCCGCGGGTCGGCGACCCCGGCCAGGCGTACGGCGATCCGGTCGACGTAGGCGCCGTCGGTGTCGACCAGGCCGTGGAAGAGCATCCCGGACTGCAGCGGGGTCAGCGGCAGCACGTCCTCGACGGCGCGGCCGTCGCCGACCAGTCGGTCCAGTCGGGTCTGGTCGAGGCCGGCCAGCGGGAAGTCGGACGGGGTGCGGCCGCCGGCGTCGGGGCGGGCGCAGTGCTCGGCCAGCTCGTGCAGGGCGGTGCGCATCTCCTCGGCGAGGCCGCGGACGGTGGTCTCGTCGTAGATCGCGGCGGGGTAGGTCCAGCCCAGTTCGAGGCGGCCGTCCTGGACCGCCCCGGTGACCTCCAGCAGGTAGGGGCGCGGCTCGTCCGGGTCGGTGTCGCGCCCGGCCGGGGGCAGCGGGCCGCGGACCAGGCCGTCGGCGCCGCCGTGGGTGTCGAAGCGGCCGTGGTAGTTGAAGCCGACCCGGGGCGTGGCGCCGCCGGCCGGCGGGCCGTCGGGGTGGAGGTGGCGCAGGGCGCCGTGGCTGAGGCCGCGCAGCGGGACAGCGCGCAGCTGTTCCTTGACGGCGCGCAGGGTGTCGTGCCAGCCGGCCGCCGGGTCGACGCGCAGGGCGAGCGGGAACTCAGCGGTGAACCAGCCGACCGTCCGGGAGAGGTCCAGGCCGGCGAAGAGGTCCTCGCGGCCGTGCCCCTCCATGCCGATGAGCACCTCGCGGCGGCCGCACCAGCGGGCCAGGGTGCGACCCAGCGCGCTGAGCAGCACGTCGTTGACCTGGGTGCGGTAGGCGGCGGGCGCCCCGCGCAGCAGGGCCTCGGTGGTCGCGTGGTCCAGGGTGACGGTGACGGTGGCGGCGGTGGCCTGGGTGTTGGCGCCGGGGCGTCCGGCGGGCAGGTCGGCCGGGGCGGCGCCGGTGCGCGTCCAGTACTCGGCGTGGGCGTCCAGGGCGCCGGCGCGCGTGTGCCGTTCCAGTCGGGCGGCCCAGTGGCCGTGGGAGGTGCCCGCCGGCGGCAGTTCGATCGCGCCGCCGGACCGGGCGGTGCGGTAGGCGGTTTCCAGGTCGGCCAGCAGGATCCGCCAGGAGACCCCGTCGACGGCCAGGTGGTGGACGGTGAGGACGAGTTGGCCGGGCTGGTGCTCGCCGCGGTCGAAGTACAGGGCGCGCACGACGCGGCCCGCGACCGGGTCCAGCGAGCGCTGGGCCTCGTCGGTGGCGCGCTGGACCTCGGCCTCCAGGGCGGCCGGGTCCAGGCCGGCCGCCGGGTGGTGGGTGAACAGGCCGTCCGGCAGCCGGTCCCGCACCTCCTGGCGCCAGCCGGTCTCGCCGTGCCGGAAGCGGGTGCGCAGCGCGGGGTGGTGGCGGACCAGGGCGTGGACGGCGCCGTCCAGGGCCGCCGGGTCGGTGCCGGGGGCCAGTTCCAGGCGCTGGGTCATGGTGAAGCGCAGGGCGTCGCCGGGGCGGCGGGCGTCCAGGTACCAGTGCTGGATCGGGGTGAGCGGCGCCTCGTCGGGCTCCGGGCCGATGTTCTGAGTGTTCGTCACATCGACGACGCGCAGCGCGAGTTCGGCCACGCTCTGGTGCCGGAAGACGTCCTTGGTGGTGAGCGCGAGTCCGGCGGCGCGGGCCCGGGAGACGATCTGGATGCTCAGGATGGAGTCGCCGCCGAGCGCGAAGAAGTTGTCCCGGGCGCCGACCCGCGGCACCCCGAGCACCTCGGCCCAGATCGCGGCGAGCCGCTCCTCGGTGCCGGGCCGGGGGGCGACGTACGGGGTGGCGTCGTCGGGCTGGGCGGGCGGCGCGGGCAGGGCGCGCCGGTCGGTCTTGCCGCTGGTGGTGCGCGGGATCCGGGCCAGCGGGACGAAGGCGGCGGGCACCAGGTGGTCGGGCAGGGTGCGCCGCAGCCAGGCCCGCAGCTCCTCTGCGGGCGGCACCCGGTCGGCGGCCGGCACCGGGTAGCCGACCAGCATGGTGCGCCCGGCGTGCTCGCGCGCGGCCACCGCGCAGTCGGCGAGGTCCGGGTGGGCCAGCAGGGCGGCCTCCACTTCGCCGGGCTCGATCCGGAAGCCGCGGATCTTGAGCTGCTCGTCGGCCCGGCCGAGGAAGTCCAGCTGCCCGTGGGCGTCCCAGCGGGCGAGGTCGCCGGTGCGGTACATCCGGGCGCCGGGCGGGCCGTACGGGTCGGCGAGGAAGCGGGTGGCGGTCAGTCCGGGCCGGTTGAGGTAGCCGCGGGCGACCTGGGCGCCGGCCAGGTACAGCTCCCCCGGCATCCCGGGCGGCACCGGGCGCAGCGCGCCGTCCAGCAGGTAGGCGCTGAGGCCCCGGCCGGGGCGGCCGATGACGGGGCGGTCGGGGTGGTCGGCGCAGCGGGCGTAGGTGGCGTCGACGGTGCACTCGGTGGGCCCGTACACGTTGTAGGCGGTGACGCCGAGTTCGGCGCGCGCGGCGCCGAGCCGGCGCCAGGTGGCGGCGGGGACGGCCTCGCCGCCGACCAGCAGCAGCCGTGGGTGGTGGCGGCCGGGGGCGAGGAGCCCGGCGGCGGTGAGTTCGCGCAGGAAGGACGGGGTGACGTTGACCAGGTCGAGCCGGTGCTCGGCGACCTGGGCGCAGAAGGCCTGCGGGTCCAGCCGGACGTCCTCGTCGACCAGGTGGAGTTCCTGGCCGAGGGCGAGCAGCAGCGGGCCCTCCCAGCTGGTGTCGAAGGAGAAGGAGGCGCTGAGCGCGATCCGCAGCCGCTCGCCGTCGGCGGTGTGCGGGGCGAGCAGGCCGAGCCGGTGGTCGCGGCAGAGGTTGACCAGCTGGCGGTGTTCGACGGCCACGCCCTTGGGGCGGCCGGTGGAGCCGGAGGTGAAGACGACGTAGGCGGTGTGCTGCGGCAGCAGCGGGGAGGTGCGGTCGGCGTCGGTGAGGTCGTGGTCGGGCAGCGCCTGCCAGGGCGTGTCGCGCAGGGTGTGCTCGGTGAGCAGGGTCTGCGGGCGGGCGTCCTCCAGCAGCAGGGCGGCCCGTTCCGCGGGCAGGTCCGGGTCGACGAAGAGCAGCGCGGCGCCGGCCTTGAGCACCGCGAACAGCGCCACCACCAGTTCGGAGGTGCGCGGCAGCCGGACGGCGACCAGCCGCTCGGGGCCGGCGCCGAGGGCGACCAGGTGGCGGGCCAGCCGGTTGGCCCGGGCGTTGAGGGTGGCGAAGTCGAGGGTGGCGTCCCGGGCGACCAGGGCGGTGGTGTGCGGGGTGCGGGCGGCCTGGGCCTCGAACAGGGCGGTGAAGGTGGTGTCCGGCGCGGCGGGCAGCGGTTCGCCGCGGCCCTGCCGCACCGTCCGCTCGCGTTCCTCGGCGGTCATCAGCGGCAGGGCGCCGACCGGTGCGCCCGGGTCCTCCGCGACGGCCGTCAGCAGGACGGTCAGCCAGCCGGCCAGCCGCTCGGCGGTGCAAGCGTCGAACAGCCCGGTGCTGTACTCCAGGTGGCCGGTGAGGCCGCCGTCGCGCTCGACGAAGTCGAAGGAGAGGTCGAAGGTGGCGCCCCGCACCGGCGGGGTGACCGGCTCCGCCACCAGGCCGGGCAGCCGGGGCGCCTCGGCGCCGAGGTTGTGCAGGGCCACCATCACCTGGAACAGCGGGGTGCGGCTGGTGTCCCGCTCCGACTGGAGGGCGTCCACCAGCCGTTCGAAGGGCACCTCCTGGTGGGCCAGGGCGTCGAGCAGGGTGTCGCGGGCCTCGGTCAGCAGCTCGCGGAACGGCGCCTGCGGGCGGACGTGGCCGCGCAGCACCAGGGTGTTGACGAACATGCCGACCACGTCGTGGAGTTCGCCCTGCTCCCGGCCGGAGGTGACGGTGCCGACGGCGAAGTCCCGCTGCCCGGACCAGCGGGCCAGCAGTACCTGGCAGGCCGCCAGCAGCACGGTGTAGAGGGTGCCGTCGGCCTCCCGGGCGCGGTCGCGCAGCCGGGCGGTCAGGGCGGCGGGCAGGGTGAAGGTGACCAGCGCGCCGCCGGTGGTGCGGACGGCCGGGCGGGGCCGGTCGGTGGGCAGGTCCAGCGGCGGCAGCTCGGCCAGCACCCGGCGCCAGTGGTCGAGGCCGTCCTCGGCGTGCTCGTCGCGGGCGCGCTGCCAGCTGGCGAAGTCGGTGTAGCGAACGGGCAGTTCGGGCAGTTCGGGGCGGCGGCCGGCGAGCGCGGCGGCGTACAGTTCGGCGAGGTCTCGGCCGAGCACGCCGAGGGACCAGCCGTCGGTGGCGATGTGGTGCACCGCCAGGGCGAGCAGGTGTTCGTCCTCGGCGAGCCGGGCCAGCCGGGCGCGCAGCAGCGGGCCGGTGGCGAGGTCGAAGGGGGTGGCGGCGATCCGCTCCAGCAGCGCGTCCACCTCGGCCGGGTCGAGGTCCTCGCAGGGCAGTTCGACCGGGTACGGCGGGCGCACCACCTGGCGGGCCCGGCCGTCGCGTTCGGCGAAGGTGGTGCGCAGCGCCTCGTGCCGTTCGACCAGGGCGTCCAGGGCCAGGCCCAGCGCGTCCCGGTCGAGCGTTCCGCGCAGCCGCAGCACCGACAGGGTGGTGTAGTCGGTGCCGCCCGGCTCGAACCGGTCCAGGAACCAGAGCCGCTGCTGGGCGTACGACAGCGGCGGTTCGGCGTCCCGGTCCCGGACCACCGGGATGACGGCCGGGCCGGCGGCTCCGACGGGCTCCCCGAGCGCCTCGGCCAGGTCGGCCAGCACGGGGTGGCTGAACAGCAGCCGGGGCGTCAGGTCCGCCCGTCCGAAGGCCTCGCGCAGCCGGGCGGTGGCCCGGACGGCGAGGATGGAGTCGCCGCCGAGGGCGAAGAAGTCGTCCTGGGCGGCGACCTCGGCGGTGTCCAGCACCGCCGCCCAGGCCGCCGCCACCAGGTGCTCGGCCCGGGTCCGCGGCGCGGTACGGTCCTGGCCGGCCGCGCTCGCGTAGCCGTCCGGGCCGGGGGCGGGCAGCGCCCGCCGGTCGAGCTTGCCGTTGGGGGTGAGCGGCAGGGCCGCCATCGGGACGTAGGCGGCGGGCACCAGGTAGGCGGGCAGCAGCCGTTCCAGGTGGGCGCGCAGTTCGGCGGCGGACGGCGGCTGGGCCGTACCCTCCCCGGCGACGACGTGGGCCACCAGCCGGCGGGTGCCGGCGGCGTCCTGGTGGACGCCCACGGCGGCCTGGCCGACGCCGGGGTGGGTGTGCAGGGCGGCCTCGATCTCGCCGGGCTCGATCCGGAAGCCGCGGATCTTGACCTGCTGGTCGGCCCGGCCCAGGTAGTGCAGGGTGCCGTCGGTGAGGCGCCGGGCCCGGTCGCCGGTGCGGTACATCCGGGTGCCGGGGGTGCCGAAGGGGTCGGCGAGGAAGCGGGCGGCGGTGAGGCCCGGGCGGTTCAGGTAGCCGCGGGCCAGGCCCTCCCCCGCCACGTACAGCTCGCCCACCGCGCCCGGGGGGACGGGTGCGAGGTCGCCGTCCAGCAGGTACAGCCGCAGGTCGGCCAGGGCGTCGCCGATCGGGGCCGGGCCGCCCGCGGCGGCGGTGGCGCGGTCCAGCAGGGCGTGGGTGACGTGCACGGTGGTCTCGGTGATGCCGTACATGTTGACCAGGCGGGGCGCGTCCTGGGGGTGGCGGGCGTACCAGTCGGTGAGCCGGGTGACGTCCAGCGCCTCGCCGCCGAAGACCACCGTGCGCAGCGCCAACCGCCGTGACAGCTCCGGGTGTTCGGCGTCGGCCCGGACCAGCGGGTGGAACGCGGACGGAGTCTGGCTGAGCACCGTGACGCCCTCGTCGGCGAGCAGCCGCAGGAACTCCTCCGGGGAGCGGGCGGTGTCGCCCGGCACCACGACCAGCCGGCCGCCGTGCAGCAGCGGGCCCCACAGCTCCCAGACCGAGAAGTCGAAGGTGTAGGAGTGGAACAGCGTCCAGACGTCCCGCGGGCCGAAGTCGAGGAGTTCCCGGGTGTGCCGGAACAGCCGGACCACGTCGGCGTGCGGCACGACCACGCCCTTGGGGCGGCCGGTGGAGCCGGAGGTGTAGATGGCGTAGGCGGGGCTGTCGGGCAGCGGGCGGTGGCGGGGGCCGAGCGGGGCGGCCGGGCGGCGGGCCAGGTCGGCGCGGACCGCCGGGTCGTCCAGGGCGACCACCGGGACGTCGATGCCGTCGGGAGTGAGGGTCACCAGGGCCACCGGGGCGGCGTCGCCGAGCAGTTCGGCCCGGCGTCCGGCGGGCAGGTCCGGGTCGAGCGGGAGGTAGGCCGCGCCGGCCTTGAGGACGGCGAGCACGGCCACCACCAGTTCGGCCGTCCGGGGCAGCGCGATGGCGACGAACTGCTCGGGCCCGGCGCCGAGTTCGGCCAGCCGGTGGGCGAGCCGGGTGGCCCGGGCGTCCAGGGTGGCGTAGTCGAGGTGCTCGGTGCCGCAGGTGACGGCCTCGGCGTGCGGGGTGCGGGCGGCCTGGGCCTCGAACAGGTCGACCAGGGTGTGCTCGGGCCGGCCGTGGGCGGTGCCGTTGCCTGTGGCGCGCCCGGCTACGTTCCCGGCGGCGTTTCCGGTGGCGTCCCCGGCGGCGTTCCCGGCGGCGTTCCCGGCGGCGGGCAGCTGCCGGCGCTCCTCCGGGGTGGTCCAGGCCAGTTCGCGCAGCGGGCGGTCCAGGCCGCCGCCCAGCTCGGTGAGCAGCAGGCAGAGCCGCCCGGCGAGGGCGCGGACGGTCGCGGCGTCGAACAGCCCCGGGTCGTAGGCGAGGTCGAAGCCGAGCCGCTCCCCCTGGTAGGCCCGCAGCACCAGCGGGAAGTTGGTGGCGTCCCGGGAGTCCACCTCGACCAGCCGCACCCCGGTGCCGGCCGCGCGGGCGTCGTCGAAGGGGTAGTTCTCGAAGGCGACGATGCTGTCGAACAGCGCGCTGCCGGACGGCACGTCGCTGTAGCCGGTGAGTTCGGCGAGGGAGACGGCGGCGTGCCGCCGGGCCTCGGCCTGGCTCTCCTGCAGCTCGCGCAGCCAGTCGGCGGCGGTGCGCCCGCTCTCCACCCGGACCCGGGTGGGCAGGGTGTTGATGAACATGCCGATCATCGACTCGACGCCGGGCAGCTCCTCGGGGCGGCCGGAGACCGTCGTCCCGAACAGCACGTCCGGCTCGCCGGCGTACCGGGCGAGCAGCAGCGCCCAGGCGCCCTGCACCACGGTGCCGAGGGTGAGTCCGGCCCGGCGGGCGGTGGCGGCCAGCCGCTCGGAGGCCTGCTCGGAGAGCCCGGCCCGGTGGCTGCCGGCCGAGCGGGCCCGGT
>NZ_MECK01000221.1 GCF_014596465.1 Streptomyces sp. CBMA123
ATCCGCGGATCGGCGGGTTCAGCCGCCGAGGGCCGGGGGCGGGGCGACGGCCCCGCGCCCCGTCTTGACGCCGTTCACCATCGCCTGGTGGATGGCCCGCGCGGTGCTCTCGTCCGCGGCGGCCACCGGACTGCCGGAGACCGTGTACCAGTCCAGCGCGCCGGTGTACTGGACGGTCAGCCGCGCCTCGCCGTCCACCCACGTGGTGTGCAGGGTGAGGTCGCCGGAGATCGGTCCGACCTCGGCGGTGGTGACCCCGCCGGGGCCGCTGATGATGGACTGGGTGGTCCAGGTCGCCCACGAGGTGCGCGGGTCCGCGGGCGGCCGGGTCTGGCGGTCGGTTTGATCGCGTTCGGTCATGCGCCTATCCTCCCCCGCCGGTGAGCTGCCACCCGGGCAGCGACACCTGCGGTCGCAAGGACCGCCCGGTTCCGCCGGGCGGTCGGATCGGTGTGGCGGGTGGTCAGCTGTTCGCGTCGGGTTCGTCCAGCATGGAGTCGCCCTCCGCCTGGGAGGTGTCCTGGGCGTGCAGGTTCTGCATCGAGGTGATGCCCTCCTCCGGATCCGCGGCGCGGACGTCCTCCTCGCGGTCGGTGCTCACCTCGGAGCGTGCGCTCATGTCGGTCATCGCGGGCTCCCGTCTCCTCGGCCGGTCCCGGCCGCGCCCCGGACCGCGGGCGCGGCCGGGCCGGGTCCGTCCTTCGCCCCTCCAGCCTGCCCCCGCCCCGGCGCCGGGGCCAGCCGGGTGACCCGCCGACCGCTCCGCCGACCCTCCCGGAGTGCGGACCGCTCCGCTCACCACGTCACGGGCAGTGACCGCATCCCGTAGATGAACGACTCGGTGCGGAACTCGCGCTCGCCGGTCAGCCGCAGCCCCGGCAGCCGGCGGAAGAGCGTCTCCAGGGCGATCTGGAGCTCGGCGCGGGCCAGCGGCTGGCCCAGGCACTGGTGGACGCCGAAGCCGAAGGCGAGGTGGCGTCGGGCGTCCCGGGTCACGTCCAGCTCGTCCGTCGCCCGGTGGTCGGCGCCGCCGAAGACCGACTCGTCCCGGTTGGCGGTGGAGAGCATCGCGATGACGCCCTCCCCGGCCCGGACCGTCACCCCGCCCAGCTCCACGTCCTCCAGCGCCACCCGGGGCAGGCCGGTGTGCACGATGGTCAGCAGGCGCAGCAGCTCCTCCACCGCGCCGGGCAGCGCGGCCGGGTCGGCCAGCCTGGCGATCTGCTCCGGCTGCTCCAGCAGCAGCGCGGTCGACAGCGAGATCATGTTCGCGGTCGTCTCGTGCCCGGCGATCAGCAGCAGCACGCCCGTGCCGGCCACGTCGTCCGGGGTCAGGTCGTCCCGCGCCGCGAGCCGGCTGAGGATGTCGTCCTCCGGCTGTGCGCGCTTGCGGGCCGCCAGGTTGCGCAGGTAGTCCTGGACCTCCTCCTGGGCCTCCCGGAGCTGCTCCACGGTGCTCTCCCGGCTGAGCATCGTGCGGCTCAGGCTCTGGAAGCGGTCGTGGTCCTCGTACGGCACGCCGAGCAGCAGGCAGATCACCAGCGAGGGCACCGGCAGCGCGAAGTCGGCGACCAGGTCGGCCGTGGTCCGGCCCGCGGTCATCCGGTCCAGTGCCTCGTCCACGATCCGCTGGATCTCCGGGCGCAGCGCCTCCACCCGCTTGACCAGGAATTCCCCGGTGACCATGCGGCGCTGGCGGGCGTGCTCGGGGTCGTCGAGCCGCAGGAAGGGCGGATTGTCGGTGATCAGCTCCTCGCGAGCGCCGGCGACCAGCAGCGGGAAGGCCGGGTGGCGTATGTCGGCGCTGAACCGGCGGTCGGACAGCACAGTGCGGACCTCGGCGAAGCCGGTGACCAGCCAGCACGCGTCGCCGTCGGGCAGCTCGGCCCTGGTCATCGGCGCGGTGGCGGCGGCCTCGGAGTACGCGGGCGGCGGGCCGAACGGGCAGCCGCCGGAGTGCGGGGCCGGCAGTGCGAGGACGGGGGCGGTGGGTTCGGTGGGCGCGGTGGTCACGGCGGGGCTCTCCTCACGTCGCGGGTGTTCTGGTGGGGCTTCGGGGCCCGGGAAGGGGCCCGGCGGCCTGCGGGGCCGGCGGCTGGGGTCCGTCAGGCCCCGGTCTGCGCGGGCTCGTCCCCGGTGACGGTGATCGCCCGGCCCGGGCAGAGCTCGGCGGCGAGTCTGACGTCGTCGAACTGCTCGGGCAGCAGGGAGGTCTGACGGAGCCTCACCAGGCTGTCCCGGTCGTCCTGGTCGAAGACCGCGGGGGCGTTCATCACGCACATGCCGGAGCTGCAGCAACGGTCCCGGTCGACGCTCACCTGCATGTCGGGCACCTTTCGCCAGGGCGCCGCCGGCTGCCCGGCGGCCGCCTCTCGTTGTCACGGTCAACCTAGCCGTCACTGGTCCGTCCACGGAGGGGTACGGTGGCCGGATCGAGAATGGCTGATTCGGGCCCCGTGGGTGAACGCCGTTGCGGCGCACCGCGTTTCAGTCGACGGTACGTCGCCGGACGGGTCGGCGGACACGGCCGCGCGGGCAGCCTCAGAGGCCTTCGGCGGTGGCCAACTCCCGTACGGAGGCCACCGTGTCGGCCTCGGCGGCACTCTTGTCCGGCCGGTAGCGCACCACCCGGGCGAACCGCAGGGCCAGCCCGGCGGGGTAGCGGGGGCTGCGCTGGAGGCCGTCGAAGGCGACCTCGACGACCAGTTCCGGCCGGACCAGCACCGTCCGGGCGTCCCGGTCGACCTCCCGGGCGAGCAGCTCGGCGGTCTGCCAGGCGAGCGTCTCGTCGGTCAGCCCCTTGAAGGTCTTGCCGAGCATCACCCACGGCCCCAGGCCCGGCTCGCCCGCCGCCCGGGCCCCGAGGTGCAGATTGCTCAGGAATCCCTGCCGCCGCCCGCTGCCCCACTCGGCGGCCAGCACCACCAGGTCCAGGGTGTGCCGGGGCTTCACCTTGATCCAGCCCGCCCCGCGCCGCCCGGCCGCGTAGCCGGCCGCCGGGTCCTTCACCAGCACGCCCTCGTGGCCCAGCGCCAGCGCCTTGCGGAAGAACGCCAAGGCCTCCGCCCCGTCCCCGGTCTCGGTACGGGCCACCCGTGACCCCGTCGGCACCGCCTCGTCCAGTGCCGCCCAGCGCTCCCGGCCAGGCCGGTCCACCAGGTCCTCGCCGTCCCGGTGCAGCAGGTCGAAGAAGTAGACGCTGAGCGGCACTTCGGCCCGCAGCCGATCCGTCTCCCGCCGGGACGCGGTGCGCGCCGCGGTCACCTGGAACGGGCGCGGCCGGCCCTGCGGACCGAGCGCGATGGCCTCGCCGTCCAGCACCGCCGAGCGCAACGGCAGCGCCAGCGCCGCCTCCACCACCTCGGGGACGCGCGCGGAGATCTCGTCCAGACCGCGGGTGAACACCGCCACCTCCCCGCCGTCCCGGTGCACCTGCACCCGGATCCCGTCCAGCTTCCACTCCACCGCCGCCGCACCGGTGCGCTCCAACGCCGAGGCCACGTCCGGCGCCGAGGCCGCCAGCATCGGCCGCACCGCCCGCCCCACCTCCAGCCGGAACCCCGCCAGCGCCGCCGCCCCGCCGCCCAGCGCGGCCTCCGCCACCGCCCGCGCCGACCCCCGGAACATCAACGCCCGCCGCACCGCCGCCACCGGCACCCCGGCCGCCTGCGCCACCGCGTCGCCGACCAGCGCGTCCAGGGCCCCCTGCCGCAGGTCCCCGACCAGCACCGCCCGCAGGAACCCCTGCTCCACCTCGGTCGCCCGCCCGAACAGGCCCGCCAGCAACCGCCGCCGCTCCGCCTGCGCACCCGCCCCGTGCACCCCGGCGATCCGCTCCAGCTCCCGCTCCACCTCCCGCACCCCCAACGAGGGCGCGGCCGCCGGCGCCGGCAGGTCCCGCAGGGCCGCCCATCCGACCCCGGTCCGCAACCGCTGCGCCTCACCGGACAGCAGCACCACCGCCGCCGCCCCCTCCTCGGGCCCCAACTCCCGCAGACACCGGGCCAACAACCCGACCTTCGCCCGCCGCCCGGGCTCCGCCGCCACCTCCCGGGACGCCTCCGCCAGCCGCCACAACCCCATCCGCCCACACCTCCACCCACCCAGCATCAACGCCCGCCCCCACCCCCGCACCCCCACGCCCGGCACCGCTGCGGTCCGGTGCCCGCCTCCCACCGCTCCCGCCCGCCCGCGCGCCTGCCGGCGGGGATCCGGCGCGGTCTTCGGGGATGCCGGCAGCCGGCCGCTGGACACGCCCCCGGGCCCCGGCGGGCCGCTGAAGTAGCCTTTCCCGTCCGGTGGTCGATCCGACGAGGGGGAGGCGCGGTGTCGATCGAGTTCGTGCGCCGGGTGGACGGCCTGGTCTACCGCTACCGCCCGGACGGCGAGTTCAACGGGCGGCCGGCCTTCCGGCGCCTGGACCTCGACGTGTGGTGCCGCTGGCTGCCCGGGCGCGGCTGGTGCACCGTCGGTGCCGGCGGGACGGCCAACGGCTGGCCACTGCACGGTCGTTCGGGCCAGGACGGGTTCCCGCCGCTGGGTCCGTGGCGCAGCTGGAAGGCCGGCCGGTCCTACCTCTACGACCTGCGCCGCACCGACGGGTCGGCGGAGCCGCCCGGGAACCCCGCGACCCGGTGAGTCCGCCCAGCCCCAGCGAGGGGCCGGAACGGAGCGGACGGCCGCCGACGTTACTGCTTGACAGGGCGCGTAATACTGTAACGCGCGCGGTCCGAGGGTCCGTCGGACCGGGCCGCGCCCGCGTTCCTCCCCAGCAGCTCGGAGCACCACATGCACCCCTTCCTCGACCACCCGGGGCCGCTGGCCTTCGCGCACCGGGGCGGTGAGCTCGGTCACCCGGAGAACTCGCTGGCCGCGTTCGAGGCTGCCGTGGCGCTCGGCTACCGGTACCTGGAGACGGACGTGCACGCCACCGCCGACGGCGTGCTGGTGGCCTTCCACGATTCCCGGCTGGACCGGGTGACCGACCGCGCCGGGGCGGTGGCCGAGCTGCCCTGGGCGGAGGTACGGCGGGCCCGGATCGGGGGCAGCGAGCCGGTGCCGCTGCTGGAGGACCTGCTCGGGGCGTTCCCCGGGGCCCGGTTCAACGTGGACGTGAAGGCGGCGCCCGCCGTCGGCCCGCTGGTGGAGACGATCCGCCGGACGAACGCCTGGGACCGGGTCTGCGTGGGCGGCTTCTCGGACAGCCGGCTCGCCGCCGTGCGCGCCGCGGCCGGCCCCCGGCTGGCCACCTCGCTGGGCCCGCGCGAGGTGGCCCGGCTGCGGCTGCGCTCCCTGGCGGGCCCGCTGCTGCCGAAGCGCGGAGCGAGGTTCGCCGGGATCTGCGCCCAGGTGCCGGAGCGGCACCGGGGGATCCCGGTGGTCGACCGGGCCTTCGTACGGGCCGCGCACCGCCTCGGCCTGCAGGTCCACGTCTGGACTGTGGACGATCCCACACGGATCAGGGCTCTCCTGGACCTGGGTGTGGATGGCATCATGGCGGATCGCATCGACGTCCTGCGGGACGTCCTCGGCGAGCGCGGCTGCTGGACGGACGGCAGCACCGGCTCCAGCACGGTGATATAGGAGCCCCATGAGCACCACGGACCACTTGCCGGATGACGTCTCGTCGCCCCCGGCAGCCGCCGGCGACGGCCGGGACCTGCGCCGGATGCAGTTCGGCTGGTACATCAACGACTGGGCCAACGCGGCCTTCTCGGCCACCGTCCTGACGGTCTTCCTCGGGCCGTACCTGACGGAGGTGGCCAAGAACGCCGCCGACGCGTCCGGTGACGTGCACCCGCTGGGCCTGTCGATCCGCGCCGGATCGTTCTTCCCGTACACCGTCTCCTTCTCCGTGCTGATCTCGGTCGCGGTGATGCTGCTGACCGGCACGGTCGCCGACCGCACCGGCCGGCACAAGGAGCTGATGTGCGGCTTCGCGTACGTCGGCGCGCTCGCCACGATGGGGATGTTCTTCCTCCACGGCGACCGCTACCTGCTCGGTGGCGCGCTGCTGGTGGTCGCCAACCTCTCCTACGCGGTGTCCGTGGCGCTCTCCTACGCCTACCTCCCGGGCCTGGCCACCCCCGACGAGCGGGACGCGGTCTCCTCCAAGGGCTGGGCGTACGGCTACGCGGGCGGCGGCCTGCTGCTGATCGCCAACCTGGCGCTGTTCCAGGGCCACGACGCGCTCGGCCTGTCCTCCGGCACCGCCGTGCGGATCTGCCTGGCCTCGGCCGGCCTGTGGTGGGCGCTGTTCACGATCGTCCCGATGCTGCGGCTGCCGTCCCGGGCCGGTGTCGCCCGCGAGCGCGCCGCGGCCGCGCCGGACCAGCCCACGGCCGGCAGCCTGCGCGAACTGGGCCGCACCCTCAAGGGGATGCGCAAGCACCCGCTGACGCTGCTCTACCTGGCGGCCTTCCTCTGCTACAACGACGGCATCCAGACCGTCGTCTCGCAGGCCTCGCTGTACGGCAGCGAGGAGCTCGGCATGGAGCAGTCCTCGCTGGTCACGGCCGTGCTGATGGTCCAGGTGGTGGCGATCGGCGGCGCGCTGCTGCTGGGCCGGGTCGCCCGCCGTTTCGGCGCCAAGAGGACGATCCTGGGCTCGCTGGTCGGCTGGGTGGTCACCCTGGCCCTCGGCTACTTCATGCCCGCCCACCAGCCCGCCTGGTTCTACGTCCTGGCCTGCATGATCGGCCTGGTGCTCGGCGGCAGCCAGGCGCTCTCCCGCTCGCTGTTCTCGCACCTGATCCCGGCGGGCAAGGAAGCCGAGTACTTCAGCCTCTACAAGGTCAGCGACCGCGGCACCAGCTGGATGGGCCCGCTGGTCTTCGGCCTCGCCTACCAGATCACCGGCAGCTACCGCTCGGCGATCATCTCGCTGCTGGTCTTCTTCGTGATCGGCTTCGCCGTGCTGGTGAAGGTCCCGGTGCGCCGCGCGATCGAGGCGGTCGGCAACCCGGTGCCCGAGCGGCTCTGAGCCCGAGCAGCTGGGAGCCCGAGCGGCTGCGAGCCCGCCGCTCCCGGTGCCTGGACGAGGGCACCGGGAGCCGGAACGCCCGGAACGGGTTCAGCGGCCGGCGATCAGCCGGCCGATCCTCCGAAGGAAGTCCTCCAGCGTCTCGGCGACGAGCTCGAAGTCGCCGTCCACGGACGCCGTGGCCGACCTCCAGACCCGTCCGGTGTGTCCGGTCGCGAACAGGTGGCCCCCGCCGTCACTGCCGAAGACCAGCGGCAGCCGCTCGCCGTCGACGGCGGGCACGCCGTACTCGCGCAGCTGCGCCGCGACCGTCTCCGGAGCGTGGATGAAGTAGCCGTTGTCGACGTCCGGCAGGGACGCCCCGGCGAGCGCCTGGTGGAGCGTGGCCAGGTCGGCGGGGAGCGGCAGCAGCTCCGCGAGCGCGTCCGCCGCCCGGCGGCTGTGGGGCGTCGCGGGGGCCAGCGCGTTCTCGCCGGGCGGGAAGCCGTACCGCTCGGCGAAGGAGCGGGTGAACCCGGCGAGGGCCGTCTCGGTCTCCTCGCACCAGGTCCGGAGCCACTCCGGGTCGAGCTGCGGACCGGGCAGCGGCGTGGGCTTGGTGATGTCGATGGTGATGGACCGGCGCCGCCGGCCGCCCCGGGTGCGGTCCGCGCGGGGTGGCGCCCCGTCCTGCTGCGCCTCCTCCCGCTCCGTCTCCTGCTGCTCCGCTTCCTCCTCGGCCCGGAGGGCCGCCATCTCCCGGGCGCCCATCGCGCGCAGCCGCGCCTTGCCCTCCTCGTCGGCCTCCTCGTTGCCCGGGTAGAGGACGATGTACCGGCCCCCGTTCTCGTCCTCCCAGGTGTAGCTCTGGTACTGCGTCGTCGGCTCGTCCACCGCAGGGAACCTCCGCTCCGTGCCATCGGGGTGACCCACCGTAGGCGATGGGCCCCGGCGGGGGAAAGCGCTTCACCCTCCCGGGTGGGCCGGGGCCGAGGAGCCACCGCCGGAGTGGAGTGTGGGGCGGGTGGTTGTTGGCCGCGGTGTCGTTCGGCGGGTGGCCGACGGGGCGTCATGCTGGGCGGGCCCGTCCGACCGAGCGAGGAGACCGAGTTGAGCAGCGCCACCGCGAACCGTTGGAGCATCGATGTGCCGGAGGCCGGGGACTACCCGCGCTGGCGCGAACTGTTCCGCGGCTACTGCGAGTTCTACCGGGTGCCGATGCCGGAGGAGAAGGCCGAGCTGGTGTGGTCCTGGCTGAACGACCCGGCGCACGAGCTGGAGGCGCTGCTGGCCCGGGACGCCGACGGGACGCCGGTCGGGTTCGCGCACTTCCGGCCGTTCTCCCGGCCGCTGCACGGCGCGGTCGGCGGGTTCCTGGACGACCTGTTCGTGGCGCCCGAGGTGCGCGGCAGCGGGGCGGTGGACCAGCTGCTGGCCCGGCTGCGGGAGATCGCCGCCGAGCGCGGGTGGAGCACGGTGCGCTGGATCACGGCGGACGACAACCACCGGGCGCGCGGCAAGTACGACCAGGTCGCCACCCGGACGATGTTCGTCACGTACGACATGGCCCCGGCGAGCACAGCTCACTGAGCCCGCCCGGGCAGGACCCGGACGGGCGATCGGGTCGCGTGACCAAGTCGCCGGACATTCGTTCGGACTTTCTGTTATCGACGCTTCGCCAGGGGGTCTCCCAGGTGTCGGCACCCGACCAGCCGACCTGGACAGAAAGCAGTGGCGACGTGAACAGCGACGACAGGACGACCGTCATCCCGGTGAGCGGCAGCGGGAGCAATGGTCACGGCCGCCCGGGTGGCCGGGCCGCGCGGCGGGCGGCCGACCGGCATGCCGGCCGTGGCCGTCGGGGGCGCCGCCGCGGC
>NZ_MECK01000222.1 GCF_014596465.1 Streptomyces sp. CBMA123
GGCACCGCCGGTGGCCGCGCCCGACGGGGCGGCGGTCGAACCGCCGGCCGCACCGCCGGTCGCACCGCTGGTGGCCGCGCCGCTCTGGGCCGGAGCCGCTCCGGTGGAGCCGCCCGTGCCGGCCGGGGAGTCCGGGTTGTCCGGACCGCAGGCGGCGAGCGAGAGGGCGGTGGCCGCCGCCAGGGCGGCGACGGTCAGCTTCGTGGTGTGCGAACGCATGGTGTGCTTTTCTCCTGGCGCGCGACCGCGAACCGTTGCCGGCCTGCCCAGTGCGGCGCCGCCCCCGTGTCACAGGAAGGTCGAAGACGAGTGGGCACAGCGGGCAAGAAGCCGTCCCCCGATCTGGCTTTCGGTCAGGGACCATACCAGCCATCCGGATGCTCGGCCGGGCTGTGGCGGGCTGGTGAGCGGGGCGGGTCCAGCCGGTGAAACACCGTGGGGGCGACCTGCGCGGATCGCGTAGATTTCGGGCATGACGGCCGGGCCGGGCCCCGCCGCACCCGCACCACACCGGAAGGGCGTACAGCGAGATGAGCGAGGACTCACTGCGGGAGGAGGTGCTGACCGCACGCCGGATCGTGGTCAAGGTCGGCTCCTCCTCACTCACCACGGCGGCCGGCGGCCTGGACGCCGACCGGGTCGACGCCCTGGTGGACGCGCTCGCCAAGGTGCGCAGCCGCCCGGACGCGCCCGAGGTCGTCCTCGTCTCCTCCGGCGCCATCGCCGCCGGGCTCGCCCCGCTCGGCCTGGACAGGCGGCCCAAGGACCTGGCCCGCCAGCAGGCCGCCGCCAGCGTCGGCCAGGGACTGCTGGTCGCGCGGTACACCGCCTCCTTCGCCCGGTACGGCATCCGGGTCGGCCAGGTGCTGCTCACCGCCGAGGACGCCAGCCGCCGCGCCCACTACCGCAACGCCTACCGGACGCTGGACCAGCTGCTGGCGATGGGCGCGATGCCGGTCGTCAACGAGAACGACACCGTCGCCACCGCCGAAATCAAGTTCGGGGACAACGACCGGCTGGCCGCGCTGGTCGCCCACCTGGTCCGGGCCGACCTGCTGGTGCTGCTCTCCGACGTGGACGGCCTCTACGACGGCGACCCGTCCCAGCCCGGCACCAGCCGGATCGCCGAGGTGAGCGGCCCGCACGACCTCGACGGCATCCGGATCGGCAGCGCCGGCAAGGCGGGCGTCGGCACCGGCGGCATGGTCACCAAGGTGGAGGCGGCCCGGATCGCCACCGGCGCGGGCATCCCGGTGGTGCTCACCGCAGCCAGCCACGCCGCCGACGCGCTGGCCGGGCGGTCCACCGGCACGCTCTTCCGGCGCACCGGCAGCCGTACCTCCGACCGGATGCTCTGGCTGGCCCACGCGAGCAGCCCGCGCGGCGCCCTGCACCTGGACGCGGGCGCGGTCGAGGCGGTCGTCTCCGGCGGCGCCTCGCTGCTGCCGGCCGGGGTGACCAAGGTCGACGGGGAGTTCGCCGCGGGTGATCCGGTGGACCTTCTTGGCGAAAACGGCCACATCGTGGCTCGCGGACTGGTCAACTTTGATGCGAGGGAGTTGCCCCGCCTGCTCGGCCGGTCCACCCGCGACCTGGCCCAGGAGTTCGGCGCCGGGTACGAGCGCGAGGTCGTCCACCGCGACGACCTGGTCGTTCTGCACGGCTGACCGGCCGGCACCGGCCGAGCGGCGCAGTGCGGTCGCCGGGCCGCTCCGTACGGGAGCGGCCCGGCCGCGGGCGAGGAGGGGCGCAGCCGTACCGGTCGGCCGAGGGCCGACGGGGCCGGTGGGGACGACACGAGATCGCCGAAACAGGAGGCCGCCGGTGGAACACAGGCGCGAGGCAGCGCTGACCGGAGGGACGGCGGGCCGGCGGCTGACCAGCATCGACGGCGGACGCGGGGACGGCCCCGCCGAGCCGGCCGGTCCGCCGCCGCAGAGGCCCGGCGGGGTGCGCAGAGTGCGGCCGCAGCGCGCGCAGGCCGCGGACCCGCCCACCGTGCCGGAGCAGGCACGGCTGTGGCACGTGGTGCTGAGCGTGGCCGGGCAGACCACCCCGTTGTCCTCGCTGCGCGCCTCACTGGAGCAGCTGGCGCACGACCACTCGTTCTTCCTGACCGCCCGCTACGCGGCCGACCACGCCGAGATCCGGTACTGGGAGCAGGCCCGGGACCTGCACGACGCGGCGGCGATCGCGCTACGGCTGTGGGGCGAGCACAAGGTGACCGCCGGTCTGCCGCCGTGGGAGATCGTCGGGCTGGAGGTGGTGGACCGGGCGACGTACCACAAGCGGGTCGCGGAGGGCTTCGGCACGCCGTCGCCGCACCTGGGCGGGGTGCACCCGTACTGACCGGCTGTCCGGCGGGTGTCTCACCGGGCGAAACGACGGCTGGGGGGCATGGGCCAGTCGCTACCCTTGGCGGCATGACCAGCGACCTCGCCACCGCCGACAGTCCCGTCCTCGCCGTAGCGCGCCGAGCCCGGGAGGCCGCCGCCGTGCTCGCCCCGCTGCCGCGCCGGGCCAAGGACGCCGCGCTGCTGGCGATCGCGGACGCGCTGGTCGCCCGCAGCGCCGAGATCGTCGCGGCCAACGCCGAGGACGTGGAGCGGGCCCGCGCGGCGGGGACGGCCGAGTCGGTGATCGACCGGCTGAGCCTGACCGACGAGCGGATCGCCGCGATCGCCTCCGACGTGCGCGACGTGGCCGGCCTGGCCGACCCGGTCGGCGAGGTGGTGCGCGGCTACACCCTGCCGAACGGCCTGGACGTGCGCCAGGTGCGGGTGCCGCTGGGCGTGGTCGGCATCATCTACGAGGCCCGGCCGAACGTCACCGCCGACGCCGCCGCGCTCTGCCTGAAGTCCGGCAACGCGGTGCTGCTGCGCGGCTCCGCCTCCGCCTACCGCTCCAACACCGCGCTGGTCGCCGTCCTGCGGGACGCCGTCGTCGCGGCCGGGCTGCCGGCCGACGTGATCCAGCTGGTGCCGGGGGAGAGCCGGGACTCGGTGCAGGAGCTGATGCGCGCCCGCGGCCTGGTCGACGTGCTGATCCCGCGCGGCGGGGCCTCGCTGATCCGCACCGTGGTCGAGGGCTCGACCGTCCCGGTGATCGAGACCGGCACCGGCAACTGCCACGTGTACGTGGACGCGCGGACCGACCTGGCGATGGCCGTCGGCATCCTGCTGAACTCCAAGGCGCAGCGGGTCAGCGTCTGCAACTCCGCCGAGACGCTGCTGGTGCACCAGGACGTCGCGGACGACTTCCTGCCGCTGGCCCTGGCCGCCCTGGCGGAGGCCGGGGTGACGGTGCACGGCGACGAGGCGGTGCAGAAGGCGGCCGGGGGCACCGGCGCCACCGTGGTGCCGGCCACCGACGAGGACTGGGGCGCCGAGTACCTCTCGTACGACCTGGCCGCGGCCGTGGTGCCCTCGCTGGACGCCGCCGTCGCGCACATCCGCCGCTGGTCCTCCGGCCACACCGAGGCGATCGTCACCACCTCGCAGGCCGCCGCCCGCCGCTTCACCCAGCTGGTGGACTCGACCACGGTGGCCGTCAACGCCTCCACCCGGTTCACCGACGGCGGTGAGTTCGGCTTCGGCGCGGAGATCGGCATCTCCACCCAGAAGCTGCACGCCCGCGGCCCGATGGGCCTGCCGGAGCTGACCAGCACCAAGTACATCGTCACCGGTGACGGGCATGTCCGAGGCGAGCCGACGCAGACCGTGGGCGGCGGCGGGGACGGCCGCTGAGCGGTGGTCCGTCACACGTGTGACGGACCAACTGCCGGGAGCCACAGACAAATCGCCCGGCCGGTAATACGCTGAATCCGTGGCTGAGGATGTGGGGGGCTTGCCGTACCCCGACGGCGCCGACCACGGTGGTGCGGACGACGAGTTCGCCACCGTGGTCTTCGATGAGGCCTTCGTCCGGTCCGCCGCCGTGCACGAGCCGACGGCCAAGGAGCGGCAGCTCGCCGCTGCCGAGGCCCGGTTCGAGCCGGATGCCGTGGGACCGGGCTGGAGCTATGACGTTCCGGCCGGGGACGGGCTGCCGCTGGAGCTGCGCCCGCACCCGAGCGGACTCGACGACGACCACCTGTACCCCGACCCCTGGTCGGGCCCGGGCCGGGCGGGCGGCCGACGGGGCCGGCGCTGGGGCCGGCGCTACGACCCGGTGCGGGCCCGTGGCCGGTACGTGGCCCAGCAGCGCTGGCACCGGCCGGTGGCCTGGGTGCTCGCGGTGATCATGGGCGTGAGCCTGGTGGCGGTGGCGGTCGCGGCGATCTACCAGGGCGTGGGCGGCTCCTCGGGCGCGCCCCCGAGGCCGGGGTCCGGCAGCAGCAGCCGGGGGACGGACCCGCGGTCCGCGCCTGCCGAGCCGCTCCCGGTGGTCACCGCACCGGCCGGCTGACCGGGGGGTGCGCCCCCGGCGGCCGGTCACGGAGCGTTCCCGGCAAACTGCGCCGGGGCCCTCGTGGTGGGCCCGGTGTGCGCCTACCCTGGTGCTATGGGTGACCCGCGCGAGCCTCCTGAGGGTACGCCCGAGGGCGGTTCCGGCAATGAGGACGAGTTCCGGTCCGTCGTCTTCGACGAGTCGTTCGTCCGGGCTGCCCGGATCCAGGAACTCTCCGCCCGGGAGCGGCTCGCGGGCTCCTTCGGCAAGGCCACCCGGGCCCGGGTGCGGCTCGGCCCGCTGGGCACCGTGCCGCGCCAGGCGCTGGCCCTGCTGCTGCTCATCCTGCTGGCCTTCGGGGCCGCGGTGTACTTCGGGGTGAACTCGCCCAAGGGCGTCCCGTTGCGACCGGAGGGCAGTCAACTCACCGTCAGCCTGGTCGCGTTGAGCCCGGCTTCGACCGTCCGCCCGGTCGCCGACCCGGCGCGTCCGTTCGCCGCGCTGCCGCCCGGTTACGGCGACGGGACGGCCGGACTGAACACCCCCGCCGGGGCCGCCACCGAGCACTTCAGCAAGGTCGAGGTGACGAAGGCGCTCGACACCGTGCAGCGCTACCTGGTCGCCTCCTCGCTGTCCCCGGCGGCGCTGGTCCAGGCTGTCACCACCGATGTGCGGGCCTACGTCACGCCCGGTGAGCAGGCCCAGTTCGACGCCAGCACCGCCCAGCCGGTGGACGACCGGCACCACGCGGTGACCGGCTGGATCGTCCGCTTCGACCCGGCGCAGGTCGCGCTCGCCTCCGACACCGTGAAGACGGTCGGCGCGATGCGGGTCGACGAGGCGGACGGCAGCACCCTGCAGATCACCACCGACCACACCTTCGTCTACGCGCTGAAGCCGGCCGGGGCGCCGGCCGGGGCGCCGGCCGGGGCGCCGGTCACCCTGGAGACCGTGCGGCGCGAGCTGACCTTCCAGTTCGACCGGGTCGATCTGGGGCAGGCGCAGCTGCGGTTGGTCGACGCCGTGCTGCAGGCCGGGCCGGCGCCGTGCACCGCCTCGATGGCGGGCTTCCTGCAGCCGGTGCTGGCCACCGCGCAGGGCACCGCGGTGGCGCCGGCGGCGCCGGTCGACCCGGGCGATCACGCGCGGCCGGCCTGGCAGGTGTGCGGGGTGCTGGCGGGGAGCTGAGCGGGCCCGGGTCGGTGGCCGTCGGTCGGTCGGGACGGTGGGCGGCCGGGGACAGTGGTCGGCCGGGGCCGTCGGTCGGGGACGGTGGGCGGCCGGTGACCCGGGCGGGTCGCCGGCCGCCGTACGCGGGTGGCCGTTCAGCCGTCGGTGCGCTCCGAGGCGCGGTCCGAGGGGCCGCCGGCGGGAGCGCCCGGGGAGGAGCCGCGGGTGCCGCCGGTGAAGGTGTCGCGCAGCTTGCCGCCGACCGTCGCGGCGCCGCCGGCCACGTCCCGCAGCAGGCCCATCAGCGGGTCCTTGCTCTCCTTCACCGAGGTCGAGTAGTGCTCGGCGGCGGCCTTCCACTGCTCGCCGACCGAGGTGTCCCGGTCGTCCGTGCGGCGCGGGTAGGCGCCGGCCTGGATCGAGCGGTACTCGTCGCTCTCCGCCCACTTCTTCAGCTGGGCGACCCGCACCACCGCGAACGGGTGCGTCTGCGGCAGCAGCTGGAGCAGCTTGAGCACGCCGTCGCGCAGGTCCCCGGCCTTCTCGTACTCCTCGGCCTGCTCCAGGAAGGCGTCGACGTTCATCTCGGCCAGGTTGTGCCCGCCGGCCAGCTTCATCAGGGCCCGCATGGAGGCCTGGAGGTCCTGCCCGGCGAGCAGGCCGGCCCGGTCGCTGGACAGCTCGGCCTTGCGGAACCACTCCTTGAGCGCGGTGATGACCGCCGTGATCGCCAGGTTGCCGAGCGGCACCCAGGCGATCCGGGCGGCGATGTTGGTGAGGATCATCAGCATCGTCCGGTAGACGGCGTGGCCGGACATCGCGTGGCCGACCTCGTGGCCGATGACGGAGCGCAGCTCCTCCTCGTCCAGCAGCTCGACCAGGCCGCTGGTGATCACGATGATCGGGGTGTCGATGCCGATGGTGAAGGCGTTGACCGTCGGGTCCTGGGTGACGTACAGGTCCGGGACCTGCTCCAGGTCGAGCACGTAGGCGGCGTCGCGGACCATGTCGTACAGCTCGGGGAACTGGCGCTCGGAGGTCTTCACGGCGGTGGCCAGGAACATCAGCCGGATCGCGCGCTCGGAGACCAGCCCGGCGAGCTTCTTCAGGATGTCGTCGAAGCCGGACAGCTTGCGCAGGGCGACCAGCGCCGAGCGGTCCGCCGGGTGTTCCCAGGCCCGGGTGGAGATCTCGGGGAAGCGCCGGCGACGGCGGCTCGGGGTGTTCGCGGTCGTGTCGGTCATGGTCTGCGTACCTCCTGGTCGACGGCGGCCCCGGCGCAGCGCCCGGCCCCCCGCTGGTCTTCGCCTGCAACGACTGCCTGTGCAACGTCCGTGGTTGCGTACTCGTCCCCGGGACCGGGGCCGCGGGCGGGGCGGCGGGTCACGGGGGCCGGTGGGCGGCGCCGGTGTGAGGCGGGTTTACCCTGAGTTCCCTGGAGAACCGGGACCGGACCCGGCCGCGGTACGAGCAGTTCGAGGAGCCCCTCAGATGTCCACCGAAGCGCTGGTCAGCCTGGCCGCACCCATCTCCGACGAGGCCGGCCCGGGCCTGTTCCTGCGGATCATCGTGATCGCGTCCTTCGTCGGGATCGGTCTGCTGGTCTGGATCATGGCCCGCGCCTTCCGGGGGCAGTAGGCCCCGGTGCCCGCTCCGCTCGCTCACGCCCGGTCAGCGGCGGTGGGCCGCCGAGCGGTTGCCGTGTAACCCCCCGTACGATGACGGGTGGGCCCTCACCGGCCCGGAACCACCCCCTGGTCCGTTCCCCGAGCCGAGAAGGTCCCGCCGACCATGAGCACTGCTGCCGCACTCCCCGTTCTGAACCTCCTCGCCGAGGGCGAGGGGGGCAACCACGACAGCCTGAACCCGCTGCTGACGGGCGGCGCCGCGCTGTTCATCCTGGTGCTCCTGCTCTTCATCACCACCCGCTTCAACCGGGACCGCTGAGCCGGGCTCCGGGGCCGCTCGGGGAGCGTCCGGCCAGTGGGCCGGCCGCTCCCTCACGCATCTGCGGACAACCCCCACACGGCTGTTCCCGCACCGTAACGGGTGTCGCGTAAGGTGTGGCGGCATGGGAGAGCAGGCCGGGAATCCCGGCGGACCGGAACCGGTGAAGAAGCGCCTCGGCGTGATGGGCGGCACCTTCGACCCGATCCACCACGGCCACCTGGTCGCCGCCAGTGAGGTGGCGAGCGCGTTCCACCTGGACGAGGTGATCTTCGTCCCGACCGGGGAGCCCTGGCAGAAGAGCGACCGGCACGTCACGCCGGCGGAGGACCGCTACCTGATGACGGTCATCGCGACAGCCGAGAACCCGCAGTTCTCGGTGAGCCGGATCGACATCGACCGCGAGGGCCCGACGTACACCGTCGACACCCTGCGCGACCTGCACGCCCTCCACCCGGACGCCGACCTCTTCTTCATCACCGGTGCCGACGCGCTGGCCCAGATCCTGTCCTGGCACGACTCGGACGAACTCTTCTCGCTGGCCCACTTCATCGGATGCACCCGGCCGGGGCACACTCTGTCGGACGCCGGGCTTCCGGTGGGCGGGGTCTCCCTGGTGGAGGTCCCGGCGCTGGCCATCTCCTCCACGGACTGCCGCAACCGGGTCGCCAAGGGCGAGCCGGTCTGGTACCTCGTCCCGGACGGCGTGGTCCGCTACATCGACAAGCGGGCGCTGTACGCGACGCCGCACGGGACCTGAGCCAGGAGCGGGCGTGACCGATCGCAGCGGTAACGGCAGCGGCAACGGCGGGCAGCAGCCGGAGGAGTGGTCCACCGGGCAGTACCAGCAGCCGTACCAGGAGCAGGGCCAGGGCCAGGGGCACGGGTACCAGGCCCAGCAGCAGGCGCAGCCGCAGGGCTACGAGCAGCCGTACGAGCAGCAGGGGTACGAGCAGCAGGCGTACGACCAGTACGGGCAGCCGGTGTACGGGCAGGGCGCGTACGGCGGCGGGCAGCAGGCCCAGGGGTACCAGCAGGGGTACGGGCCGGCCGGGCAGGTCCCGCAGCAGCAGGGGTACCAGCAGCAGTACGAGCAGCAGTCGTACGACCAGTACGGGCAGCCGGTGTACGCCCAGGATCCGTACGGCTACCAGCAGCAGGGGTACCAGGGGTACCAGCAGCAGTACCAGGCGGCGCCGGTCGCCCCGCTGGTCGCCGAGCCGCAACCGCAGCCGCAGTCGCAGCCCGAGCCGCCGGCCGCGCCCGAGGCGCCCGCTCCCGCCACCG
>NZ_MECK01000223.1 GCF_014596465.1 Streptomyces sp. CBMA123
GCCGGCCAGGCGGCAGGCCCGGCCGCCGCCCGCCGCAGCCGCTGACCCGATCGACTCCCCGAAAGGTCCCCGTGTCCGACACCAACTCCTCCGCTGCCCAGCACCGTCCGGCTCCGCTGACCGGGGCGCCGGTCGTCCGCCGGGGCGGCCAGTGGTGGCTGATCACCGGCGAAGGCTCGATCCTGGCCACCGACCCGACGTTCAGCGGTGAGCTGGACCGCTTCGCCGCCGCGAAGGCCGCCGCCGACCTCGCGGTGGCCCAGCTGCGCGCCGACCGCGGCACCCGTCGCCGCCGGAGCCGGTGATGGACCCGCTGCTCACCGGCGAGCAGGCCGTCCTCGGGGCGGTCCTGCTCGACCCCCGCCAGCTCGGCGGCCTCGACTGGCTGGAGCCGCGCGACTTCTACCGGCCCGGCCACCAGGCGCTGTTCGCCGCGCTGCGCAAGCTCCGCACCGAGGACCATCCGGCCCTCAGTACGCAGGGCGCGGTGCCGGTGGCGTGGCTGACCGACACCCTCGCCGAGGCCGGCCAGCAGGTGCGCGGGCTCACCGCCTCCTACCTGCACACCCTCGTCGCCGCCTGCCCGCGCCCCGCCCACGCGCCCCTGTACGGGCGGATGGTGCTGGAGGGGTCGATCCACCGCACCGTCGCCGAGCACGCCGACCGTCTGCTCGCCGTCGCCCGGGAGGACGCCGGGCAGCACGAGGTCCACGGCACCGCCGCCCAGGCCGACGTGCTCGCGGGCGTCCTGGACGACCTCGCCACGCGCTGGGGAACCCGCCCCCGGGCCGCCGCCCCAAGGACACCTCCACTCCCTGCCGCCGGAGAGCCCCCCGCGGCGGCGCAGACGGAGGACGAGCAGTTCCTGCTGTCCCTGCTCGTCCACCAGAACGGCGCGATCGGCGAGGTCTTCGACTGGCTGCGCCCCCAGGACTTCGCCGTCCCCGGCCACGGCCAGCTCTACCGCTGCCTCGGTGCGCTCCACCACCGGGGCGAGCCGATCGACCCGGTCACCACGCTGTGGGAGGTCCAGCGGCGCGGCCTACTCGCCGAAGGCGTGCTCACCGAGCAACAGCTGGGGCCGGTGCTGCGCGACGGCGCGGCGGGGTCAGCGGAGTGGCTGGGCGAGCAGCTCCTGCGTTCCTCCCTCACCCGCGCCGCCGCCGGCGCCGCGCAGCAGATCGCCGCCCACGCCGACGACCGGCGCCTCGCCCCTGGGCAGCTGATCAGCCACGCCCTGCACGCCCTCGGCCCGCTGGAGGAAGTACGGGCCCGCTGGCGCACCGCCACCTCGCCTCCCGCAGCCCAGCCCCGGTTCGCCCCCGATCAGGAGTCCCGCGTAAAAGCCGCCCGCGCCCGCAGCCCCACGCAGCCGTCCCCGCGACCGGGCCCGGAGCCCAGTCCATCAGCGCCTCCGCTCCCCGGGGGAGTTCGCCTCCCCGCCATCCGCCATCACCTTCGGAGTTCCTCGTGACCACCGCCACAGCCACCGCCCTCACCGCACACGCGAACACCCTGCGGGACCAGGCGGACAGGCTTCCCGACGTGGCGCCCGACGAGCTGCCGGACGCCGTCGCGCTCGGCCGCCAGGTCGCCCACCTCGGCTCCCTGATCAACGAGATGGGCCACGCGTTCGCCTTCCTCTCCACCGTTCCCTCCGCCCCGGAGCACATCGCCCGGGCCGCCGAGGCGTACACCAGCGCGATCAGCCATGTCAGCCGGGCATCCACCCAGCTCAGCGACGCCGCTGGCCAGATCGCCCTGATCGCCAGGACCAACGAGGACCAGCACCTGCCGTGGGCCCGGAACCTGCGCGCGAAGGCCCCGGCGGTGAGCCGCCAGGCCATCGCGGGCGCCCGCGAAGAACTCCTGCAGGCCGTCACGGTCCTGAACAACACCGCCACGGTCCTGCCCTGGCTGGCCGCCGGCCGACACCTGGCGGCGGCACACCGCTCGACCGCCGCGCCTGCTCCAACTGCTCCGACCGCTCCCGCTCCGGCTGCGGCGGCCGTTCACACCACCCGGCACCGGCGGTGACGCCGAACCCCACGGCCACCGGACCCGGGCCGGTGATCGGGAGCCTGTGCAGCGGGTACGGGGGACTCGACCTCGGGGTGCTGGCCGCACTCGGAGGCTCCGTCGCGTGGCACGCCGAGGTCGACCCGGGCGCCTCGAAGATCCTGGCCCGGCACTGGCCGGGACTGCCAAACCTGGGCGACATCACCAAGATCAACTGGGCCGATGCTGAGCGGGTGTGCGTCCTCACGGCGGGCTTCCCCTGTCAAAGACGTCTCGGTCGCCGGCCGTCGCGCCGGCCTCAACGCCGAAACCCGATCGGGTCTTTGGCTGCACGTAGCGCGTGCGGTCGAGGCCCTGCGCCCGCACCTCCTGGTGGTCGAGAATGTACGAGGACTCCTCACCTCCCCCGCCGTCGCCGCCTCCACTGGCGACGTGGAACGCTGCCCGTGGTGTCTGGGAAACGACCCAGCTCAGTCTGATCTGCGGGCACTTGGCGCCGTACTCGGCACCCTGGCCCAGCTCCGGTACGACGCGCGGTGGCTCGTGCTTCGCGCCTCCGACGTCGGAGCACCCCACCACCGGGCCCGGATCTTCCTCACCGCCTGGCCCGCCGACAGCGGCGCTGCTCAAGACCCCCACGAGCAACATCGCGACGAACGGCGGCAGCCAGCACCCGTCGAAGAGGAAGCGCGGCGGTCACGGCCCGAACCTGGCGGACGAGGTGGAGTGGCTGCTGCCCACGCCGAAGGCGTCGGACGGGATCAAGGGCTCGCCGAACCAGCGGCACGGCGGCGGGGACCTGACCCTGCCCTCGGCGGCGGCCTCACTCCGGCCCTCCTCACCCCGGAACCCGGCCTCGCGCTCCCGCAGGAGGCCGTCCGCGCCCGCGATGGAAGCGGTGGCACTGCCCCTGTGGGGGGAGGCCGCACCGCAGGACTGCTCGACCCCGGACGGTGGGGACCGTACGCCGTAGCCGTCGCCCGATGGGAGACGCTCACCCGCCCGGCGCCGCCGCCCACCGACGAAGGCGGGCGGCTGCGCGCGGAGTTCGTCGAGTGGATGCAGGGGCTTCCGCCGGGCTGGGTGACCGCCACCCCGGGACTGGGACGCCCGGCGCAGCTCACCGCCCTCGGCAACGGTGTCGTTCCCCAACAGGCGGCCAAGGCTCTGGAGTTGCTGACCCCGGCCTTCGCTCGCTGCCCGCGCTGCCGTACCGACTGAGGGGCTTCTACCTGCTTTTCCCGGCCGTACCAAATCCCGGAATCCGCGGACTCTTCTCCCCGCAGCCGCACCGACCCGAGGGGGCTGTCATGCCTGCGCATGCCCCGGTCCGGCGCGCCCGCGCGCCGCCGGCCGTACGACCGAAGGACCTCCTCCTTGAGCACCACCACCGCCTGCGGCCCCGCCCAGGACAGCGGATACCGAGCTGTCCTGGGTGCGCCGTACGTCGCCCGCCTGCTGGGCGGCACCCTGATCGGCCGGCTTCCCACCGGCATGGCGCCGATCGCGATCCTGCTGCTGGTGCGCGCCGAGCACGGCCCGCTCGCCCTGGCCGGAGCCCTCGGCGCCCTGTTCGGCCTCGCCTCGGCGCTCGGGCAGCCGCTGCTGGGGCGCCTGGTCGACCGCCACGGCCAGACCCGGGTCCTCGTCGCCGCCACGGCCACGGCGAGCACGGCGTTCCTGCTGCTGCCGTGCACCGGCCCGGCGCGCCACCCGGTGCTCGCCGCGCTCACCGTGCTCGTGGCGGGGCTGGCGACGCCGCCGCTGGAGGCCGGGCTCCGGGCGCTGTGGCCGGTGCTGCTGCCGGACGCCGGGCGCCAGCGCAGCGCGCTCTCGCTGGACAGCAGCACCCAGGGCCTGGTGTTCGTCGCCGGTCCCCTGCTGGCCACCGGCTTCGCGGCCGGAGCCGGGCCGACCACCGCGCTGGTGGCGACCGCGGCGCTCGGACTGCTCGGCACCGGCCTGGTCGTCACGGCCCAGCCCTCCCGCGCCTGGACGCCTGCGGAGTTCACCGAACGGGTGCACTGGACGGGTCCGCTGCGGGTGCCGGGCTTGCGGGTGCTGTTCGCCGCGCTGATCGGCACCGGTGTCGCGCTCGGCGCCGTCAACGTCCTGGCGCTGTCCGCCGCCGAGCGCCACCACGCCGGGTGGCTGGCCGGGGTGATGCCGGCCGCGCTGTCCATCGGCAGCATGCTCGGCGGCCTCGCCTACGGCCGCCACGCCTGGCCCGGCGCCCCCTCCCGGCACCTGGTCGCCGCCTCGATCGGCTTCGCCGCCGGGTGGCTGCCGCTGCTGCCCGACCCCGCGCCCGCCGTCGCCGTCCTGGGCGCCGTGCTGCCCGGCACCTTCCTCGCGCCGCTGCTGACGGCCGCGTTCCTCACCGTCGACCGCCTCGCTCCCGAGGGCGAATCGACCGAGGCGTTCGCCTGGCTGATCGCCTGCATCGGCGTCGGCCAGGCCGCCGGAACCGCCCTGGCCTCCGTCGCCCCCGGCCCGCTGCTCGTCGCCGCCGTCCCGCTCGCCGGGGCCGCCTTCGCGCTGTGGCTGCTGCACCGCTTCAACGACCGCCTCTCCTCCTGACCACCACGCTCATCCCGAAGGACACCGCCGTGAACACCGCCCTCTTCGCCGCCGCGACTCCCGCCATCCGCATGCACGTCGTGTGGGACTGGAACGGAACGGTCAAGGACGACCTCGACGACCACGTCTCGGCGCTGAACGCGACCCTGCCTGCCCTCGGCGGCGAGTCGGTCGACCGGGAGACCTACCGGGCCAAGCACACCGTGCCGATCCCGAACTTCTACGCCCGCCTGCTCGGGCGCACGATCACCGAGCAGGAGTGGATCTCCAGCGACAACGCCTTCCTCGCTCACCTGCGCGGCCAGCCGGTGCGGGTGCGTGAGGGCGCCGCCGAGCTGATGGCCGCGCTGCGCGAGGCCGGCCACACGCAGTCGCTGCTGTCGCTGTGCCCGCACGACACCCTGGTGCGCGAGGTCGAGCAGGCCGGCATCGGGCACTTCTTCACCCGGTTCGAGGGCCGCACTGGGCCCTCCGGCGGCACCAAGGCCGCCCCGCTCGCCGCGCACCTCGACGCCCTCGGCCTCACCGGGCAGGCACACCGGGTGCTGCTGGTGGGTGATGCCGTCGACGACGCGGACGCCGCGCACGCCAACGGCGCCTATGCGGTGCTGCACACCGGCGGCCTGCACCACCCCGCCAAGCTCGCCGCCGCCGGCCACCCGCTCACCGACACTCTCGCCGACGCGGTCGCCCTGGGCCTGCGCCTGATCCAGGACCGCGGCGCCCAACTGGCCTGCGCTTAGCACGAGTCGGCGGCCTGACCAAACCGCCGATCCTGCGGATTCTGTCCCTCACCACCGCGCCTCACCGGAGCCCCGCCATGACCCGAAGAACGCCTTCCGGCCTCGCCCTCCCCGTCCGTCCGAGCCTCTTGGATGTGCCATGTCCGAGTCCATCCCGCCGCCGGGCTCCTCCGAGCCCGAGCCGATCCGCATCGCCGACGAGGACCTCGACGACCTCGTCAGTGCCCTGACCCGCACCATGGCCGAGGTCCGCCAGCACGGCGTGATCCTCGACCGCCTCGGCTCCGAAGCCGAGGACGAATCGGGGTCCGGCCCAACCGGGCCGGACCCCGGGGCCGGGGACGAACCCGGCTCCGCCCCACCGCTGTTCATCCTCGCCATGGGCGGCGCGCAGTACGCCGCCGAGCTGGCCGAGCTCTCGGCCTGGGTCACCCACCTCCTGCTGCCCGTCTACGGCCGGGAGATCGGCTCCACCCGCCCCTGGTGCGCAAAGTGGCACGAGCACCCCGAAGCCGTCGCCCGCCTGCACGCGCTGTGGCTCGCGTGGCAGCAGCTGACCGCCGCCGAGGCCGGCCAGAGCGGGCCCTCGACCTGGCACCGCGACCACCTCGACCACGCGCTCGCCCAGCTCCGCGCCCCGGACGGCCCGTTCGCGGCGTGCGCCACCAGCCCGTCCCGGCCCGCCCACCGTGTCCTGTCCACCCCCGACCAGCTGGGACTCGCCGCATGAGCGCCGACTTCGACCTCGCCGGCCTGTCGCCCGCCGACGACCGCTCCGGCCTCCTGCGGGACATCGCCGCGCAGAGCGACCTCGACCTCCTGGCCCGGCACGACGTCGGCAACCGCAGCTACCTGCTCGCCTTCGACAACGGCGCCGCCTGGGGCCCGGGACGGAACCTGCCGGACCTCTTCACGTTCGACGTCCGGCGCGACCAGGCCCAGGGCACCTTCGCACTGGACGCCTCCGCGCACGCGGGCGTGGCGTTCGCCCAGAAGTGGCTCGCCGAACGCGGCTGCCCGCCCGGGGCGATGACCGTGGACGGCGACCTCATCGGCGCCGACGAACTCACCTACCGGATCGAGGACCAGATCCACCGCGCGGGCGAGCGCTACGACCTGATCGACCTCGCAGCCGCCCGCGAGAGCCCCGGCGAGGCGTGGACCATGGTCACGGACCGGAACGCCATCGAACTGCCCGTCCGGCTCTTCATCGAGCACTCCGACGCGGAGCAGAACACCTACACCATCCGCGAGGGCGCTTTCCCCGACCGCGCCGGCGCCGAGGCGTGGTTGGCCGAGCGGAACACACCGCTGCCCGAGCCGCCCGAGTACCGCAACGACGCCGACGCGCTGCGCACCCGCGCCGCGCTCGCCCGCAGCGCCGCCCCGACCGCGCCCGGCGTCGCCGAGATCGTGGCCGCCGCGCCCGCGGCAGCCGCCCTCGCGCAGCCCGATCGGGGGCGGTCGCTGTGACCCGCGCGAAGTTCGGCTTCTCCGCCCACCCCGACGCGATCTCCGACCTGCGCCAGCTCCCCGACGCCATCCGCGACCAGGCCCTGCTGCACCTGCAGGACCTCGTCCGCGGCGAGCGCGTCGCCAAACGCCTCGAAGGCCGGCTGGAGGGCTGCCACAAGATCTACCTCGGCGTCGCCGAGAACTGGGCCTCGCACCGCCTGGTCGTGCAGTTCCGCGACTCCCCGCCCGAATCCCAGCACCGGCGCGAAGTCCACCTCGTCGCCGCCGGACCCCGGCTCGACTACCAGGTGTACCGCTCCGCCCAGAACCGCCTGGGCCGCACCGGGATCAACCTGCCGACCGGCCCCGGCCCGGCCGAGGAAGCCCGCGTCCGGGCCGCCCGCGCCCAATCCGTACGCCCCGCACAGGCCGGCGCCAGCCCCGCCTACACCACCGCTTCCCCCGGCTTCGCCACCAGCACCGCCGCCCGAAGGGCCCGATGATGACCACCGCCCCCACCCATGCCGACCTCGCCCTCTGGCTCGTCGAAGCCGCCGAGGCCGTCTCCGGCATCGCCACGGCCCGGCACACCGCCCCGCCCTCGCGCTCTCACCTCCACCCCGTCCTCGGGCCGCTCACCGCCGGGCCGAAGGCGATCACCGCGCTCGCCGACCGCCTGGAGCACCTGCAGGCAGCGCGACTGCCGACCACCCCCGCCTCCCTGTTCACCCTCGCCTCCTACGTCTCCGCCCTGGGCTGGCTCACCGAGTCGCTCGCCGACCTCACCCAGGCCGTCGACCTCCTGGTCACCGAAGCCGACCAGGCCGACGACGACGGCGATTCCGGCGTCGACCTGTCGGCCTACGCCCCGCAGGACCGGCAGGCCATCACGGTCCTCGCCGCCGAGGCCGCCCTGCCGCCCGGCCTCTACCTCCGGCTCCTGGGCCGGGCCCTGCTCGCCTGCGCGGAGTTCACGGAAGCGTGCGCGGAGATCATCGGCGCGCTGACCGAGGACGCCCACCGCCTCCTGGACGAGTCGGTCAGCGCGGTGCGCCTCGACGGCGAGGGTCCCGACAGTCTGCCGACCCTGGTCCGCTCCCTCCTCTCCCGCCTGGAGGAGGCCCGGTGAACCCGCACAACCCGCTCACCCACCCCGGTGCCCACCTCGTCTACGAGCGCCTCGGTGCCGGCGATGCCGGGGAGCTGTCCGGCCGGCACCCTCACCAGAGCCCGCTGGCCCACCTCGCTTCCGTGGTCGCCTCGTGCGCCCGGGACGTCGACCGGCTCCACCAGGACCTCACCGCTCGCGCGCAGACGGTGATCGAGCGCCTGCAGCCGATCGCCCGCGGCGACCACGCGAGCATGCGCGGCGTCAACGGCATCATCCAGTCCGCGGGGCTCCAGGTCGAGCTGCTCACCGCCCGCAGGGGAGCGGCCTACGGACAGCTCGACAAGGTCCTCGGCGCCTACGAGCGCGGCGCCGAGGCCGACCGGCCCGCCGCCGCACCTCAACTCCGGTACGACTCCGCGCACGCCAACGGCGCAACGGCCCCGGCCGACCAGCGGACCCAACCCGCCACCGCCGCCTGGGACGACGAGCAGGGCTCCGCCCGGGCGGCGTTGAACGCGATGGAGGACGGGGACCTGTGGCTGCGCGAGAGCGCGCACGGCGACAGGTATGTGATCTGGGGCTCCGGGCGCGATGCCCCGATCGAGGCCGAGGCGGTCGAGCGGCTGATCGGCGCCGGCCTTGTCGCTGTCAACACCAACACCTCTGCCTCCCGGATGGGGCACATGCTCTCCCTCACTCCCGAAGGCGTAGCGGTCAACTCCGCCGCCCGCACGGAGCGGCTTCGCCAGGTCGCCGCCCTCTACCGCTGCATCACCCCCATCTCGGCCGGCGCCGCCCAGGCCGTGCCTTCGCCAGGCGCGGCCCAGCCCTCCGTCTCCGCCCGTACCCGTTGAGCAAGGAACTCCCGGCCATGTCCGCCCAGATCACTCCCATGAGCGCCGCCGACTCGCAGCGCGTCGAGGCCGTCCTGCACCGGATCGCACCGAAGTGGACCACCCACGTCGTCCACACGATCGCCAAGTACGGCCCGGAGATGCGGGTTGCCGATGTCGCCCAGCACCTCACTGCGCTGTCCCCGTCGTACGTCAGCAAGCGGTTGGCGTCGATGTCCGAGGCCGGCCTGGTGACCCGCGACGGCACGTTCGACCGTGCGGCGCCCTACCGGCTCTCCTCCTCCGCCCGCACGCTCGGCCCGGTCTACCGCACGCTCGCCCAGTGGTCCTCCGACCACGTCGACCACACCCCGCAGGGCCGCTACGACCGGGTCGAGGACGCCCTGCAGCGCCTGCAGCTCCCCGGCACCACCGAGACGGTCCGCCTGTTCTCGGAGCACGGGAGCATGCGCCTGCCCGATCTGGCCGAACGCCTCGGCGCCTCCGAGCAGTTCGCGGCGACCCGGCTGAACCGCATGCAGGCGGACGGCCTCGTCGCCCGCACCGGCGACCGGCACAGCGCCCCGTACGTCCTCACCGACGCCGGAGACGCCCTCGCCCCCGTCTACACCGCCCTCCGACAGTGGGACAACCGGCACACCTCCTCCGTGGCCCCTGCGGTGCCGGCCGCCGAGCGCACCCTCACCTCCCCCGCGCAGTCCGCGCGGACCGCGGCGGCACTGCGCCGCAGCGCCGCCCCCTCCACGATGTTCAGCCACCCTCCGGTGCAGCCGCCGCGTGTCCCCGCCGCCGTGACGGCGGCCTCCCACCCCTCACGTGGCCGGTGACCTTCGTGAGCACCAGGACCAGAACGGCTTCCACCGCCCGCCCCATCCACTGACACCCCGTCACCAACCGGAGAGCACTGTGTCCGACGCCACCGCCCTCGACTGCGCGGACGCGATGATCGAGCAAGCCTGGGGGTGGCCGATCGCCGACCTGGAGGAGTCCGCGTCCCGCGTGGCCGCCACGGACCCGATGCTGCGCTCGGCCATGCACCACCGGGCCCATCTGGTCGTGGTGTCCAACTCCATCGCCGTGCACCAGGATCGGCTTCATGCCCTCACCCGGCCCGGCCATGTCCCCGCCTTCTACGACCTCGACCGGATCACCACCTCGGCGAGCGCCCTGCGTGCGGCCTACGCCGAGAGCAACACGGCCGTCCAGATGATCCGCCACGTTGTCGACGCCCGCGAGCACGCGCTCACGGCGGCAGGCGGCCCGGAGGCCGAACGGGTCCGGGTCGCCACCGCCCGCACCTCGCAGGCGACTCGCCCCCTGGGGCCGCCTGCCGACCGACCTGCCCCGCCGGCTGCCGCTCCGGCCCCGCTGGTGGCGAACCGGCGGTAGCCGCCGGTCAGTCCGCGGCCCTGTCGTGGTGAGCGCCGAGGTCGGTGGCGCCCACCACGCGGGCCAGTTCCTCCAGGGTCAGCTCCACCCGCCGGCCGTCCGCCAGCCGGTCCTCGACCTCAACGCTCCGCTCGCGCCCGGCCCGGTCCGTGGCGACGGCCCACTGGCCCTCGGCGATGATCGCGACGTCGCCCATCGTCCACGCCCGGCCCGCGCTGCGGATCTTGCGCTCCAGCGCCGCCATGTCCCGGCCTCTGCCCGTCACCAATGCCTTCGTCCCCCTCAGACTCCGTGCAGCCCTGCGCCGCAACCTCGGTTCAGCACTCCGAGCCCGCGATGCATTCCCGTCCGGTTCGTCCACGGCAGACCACCGGTACCGGAAAAGGACTAGCAACTTCGGGACACCGCATGTCAAAGTACGGGTCCCGCCGAAACCGCGGGCCAACGAAGGGACACCGCCGCGAACACTCACCGCGTCGCCCTGCATCCGCTCGTCGTCACCGCCGCCACCGAACACCGCGCCGCCCGCCGCGTCCTCGCCAGCCCGGCCCTGCGGGTCGCCCGCGCCGACGAGGTCCGCCCCGGCGACCTGATCGTCTCCGCCTTCGCACCCGCCGACCCCGGCCGCCTGCGCCGCACGGACTACTTCGCCAGCGGTCCCTACCCCGCCGCCCCCGAACCGTACGACCCGGCGTGCGGGTGCGGCGTCTGCGGTCTGCCCGAGGTCGAGGGCCCGCACGGGACCGTGGTCCTCACCCGGGACGTCCCCTGGGAGTGCTGCGACCCGTGGCCCGCCGACGAACCCGTCCTCATCCTTCCCCTCCACCGGACACCCAGGAGATCACCGTGCCCCAGTACCTGACCGTCGCCCACCTGATCGCCCAGCTCCAGAACGTCGACCCGAGCCTGCGGGTCCGCCTCGCCGTGAACCCCGACTTCCCGTTCTCCCACCTGCTCGCCTCGAACGTCGTCGTCCACGACGGCCTCGTCTACCTGGCCGAGGACGGCCAGGAGGGCTACCTGCCCACCGCCGTCCGCGACGAACTCGCCTGGGCCTGAACCACCCCGCTCGAAGGAGAGCCGCATCCCGACCGCTCACCGCCCCACCCGCCCGCAGCCACTCGACCGCTTCGCGCTTCACCCCCTGCCGCCGTGGGCGAGCGGAGCGCTCGTCCGCCGCGTCCCCGCCGACCCCGGCCAGCCGATCGAGGTCCTCTGGCTCCCGGACAGCGCCCCCAGACCCCCCTTCGGCCGCATCCTGCTGCGGTGGGAGAAAGCCCCCGAGGCCGGCTGGGACGTCACCGCCCGCCTCGGCCTCGCCACCACCGACGTCCACCTCGCCACCTGGCCCGCCGCCCCCGACGACTGGCCCCGCCTGGTGCGCCCCACCCTGCACGAGGTCACCGGCCTGTGCTCCGCCCTCGCCGTCGCCACCGCCGCCCTCGAACTCGCCAACCGCCTCACCGACTCCTGAACACCACCGCACAAGGCCGCCCCGCGCCGACCAGCCGGGGCGGCCTCGGCGTTCACCGGCCCGACCGGCGGCGCGTACGCTCGTCACCGGAACACCGAGGATTAGGACACGCGCATGGCCGACGACCAGCAGCTCTGGGGCTACGCCGAGGTCGCCAAGCACCTGGGCATCAGCGTCGGCGCCGCCCGCAACCGCAAGAACCGGGGCACCCTGCCCGACCCCGACGACACCAGCATCCCGGACCGCCCCCGCTGGAAGCCCTCCACCTTCCAGGGCTGGAAGCCCCTCGGCCAGGGCCACCGCAGCGACCTGCGCGGCGATCCGTCCGAGCCCGCCTCCGGCTGACCGGCCGGCACCTGCCGACGAGTACGAAGAGGACTACCTGCCGATGCCCAACCGCCTGGCCCGCCGTCCCGTCGCCCTGGTCGCCTGGTGCTGCGCCGCTGCGATCGGCGCCGCCACCGCGATCGGCGCTGCGGTCACCGGCACGTACGCGGTGTGCGCCGCAGGGCTGTTCACCCTCGGCGGCGGAGCGCTGGCCGCCTACCGCACCGTCCGCGCCACCGAGAACCGAACCGACCACGCCGTCCTCGAACGCCTGCAGCGCAGCCCCGGTCTCACCCCCGAGGGGATCGCCGCTGACCTCGGGCTGCGCCCGGCCACCGTCCGGCTCAGCCTCCACCGACTGGCCGCAACCCACCGGCTCCCCCCGACAGCTCATCCCGACTCGGGACGCTGACCAGAATCGAGCAGGGCCGCCACCGACGTCGGTGCCGGCCTTTCTCGCTGCCCGGCCTACCTACTCGGTCGGTCACCGATGGCCCAGCCACCACAGCGCACCGCTGACGACAGCCGCACCCGCCGCCGACGACGCGCCCCTCAGCGCGTGGACTCCGGCCATCCGCAGGTACCGCCGCCACCGGACTCCAACTGTCCTGCGGCCCCTCGTTTTGCCGCCACGGGCCTGCCCCGCCTCAACAGAGCCTGTTGCCATCTCCTACCCCTCCTACGCATGTGGGCGCCACTGGCCTGGTTGTCCGGCCTGCCCTCATCGAAGCAAGTGGCGTTCCGCCCAAACCGGGGGAACATCGGGGGGTTCTACGGCGGGCGGACACTACACCGGGGTGCAGCCGACCGCCGGGAGTTCGCCGCAGACCGGCCAGCGCGCATGCGGCAGCACTACGTTCGGCTCATGGCCAGAACCTCCCACAGTCCCGCCGACCGGCGCTTGATCGACCTCGCGGCACAGCACGGCGTTGAGGTGTCGGCGCGCCATCTCGAACGCTGGCGTAGCCGTCCGAACCCGCTGCTCCCCGCTCACCACCGGGACTACCCCGGCCGTCCCTCGGGCGGCAGCTCCTCGACGGCGGACGAGCAGTTGGTGGCGCTGGTGGTCTGGCTCGCCCAGAACCGCCGCCAGGGGGCGGACCGCGGTCACCTCGCCCTGCGGGCCTTCGGCGCTGGCCTGCCCGTACCCGAGGAGACCGTCCGCCACGCCTTCGCCCGTCCGGCCGAGGACCTGGCCAAGCAACTGCGCCGTGGCTTCGGTCCCTTGCCGGTGGACGGTGATCTCCAGGAGTGGGTGTACGACGGCGCGGCCGACCTGGTCGGCACTCAGGAGCGCCGTCTTACCGCCGTGCAGCGCCGCGTCGAGGCGATCGATCGGCAGGTGCGGGCAAAGCCGGGTCTCGCCCCGGCGTGGCAGTTCGCCACCGAACTCGATCCGGGAGCGGCCGAGGCCGACCCACTGGGCAGGACCGATTTCGCGTTCCACTCGGCGATCACGGCCATGGCCGGGCCCAGCGAGATGAGCCCCGATACGCTCGCGCGAGCAGCCCGCGGCTTCGTCACGGACGGCACCCCGCAGTGGGCTGCCCATCTGCTGGAGACCGACCCCCGAGAGCCACTGGCGGCTCTGGCAGCCTCGCCGCAACACCAGCTCCCGGGGCTACCTGCCGACAGCATCGCCAACCACCTCTACGCCGTGGCCCGGGCAGCCCCGATCGAGCGGCTGCGAGCGGCCTGGGCAGCGGCGGGGGAGATCCCGTCCTGGGCAGAAACCAGCTGCGCGGCCGTCGAGGCCGAGCTGTTCGCCGGCCAACCAGCAGAGGCCACCGAGCAGTGGGCGATGGGCATGATCTTCGGGGCGAGTCGGTCCTTCCTGCTGACCGGCCTGTCCGAGCCGAACCCGACGCTGGCGGAGCAGACCGCCACCGCCGTACAGCTGATCCTCATGGCCGACGCCTTCAACACCACACTCACAACCACCGACGACGACGGCCGCGAGGCGATGCGCCTCCTTGCCCCATCCTTCCTCCTCGCCCTGCTCACGATCGGGTAGCGGAAGACGTACCAAGGGGGGCCGACTTCGGTCGGCCCCCCTTGATACAGCCCCAGGTCGAGGCAGTTCGCGGCACCCGATTTGTGTTGCATCGGATGCAATTCCGCTCGTTAGTCCAGGTAGATGCCGGCGAAGGTGCCGTCGAAGCCGAGGGCCACCCGTGCAGCGTCGGTGTCGGGGTGGTGGGTCCAGGTCGGGTTGGCGATCATCGCGTCGAAGTCCTTGCGGGTGATCTCCAGCTCCAGCCACTCGTTGCCGCAGCGGCACCGGACCCACACGTTGCGGCGGTGGTTGAGCAGCAGCCAGTCGCGGCCGGCCCGGCAGGCGGAGCAGGTTACCGGCATGCCGCGCAGCGCGAGTTCGGCCGGGTGCAGCAGACCGCGAACAACCTCCGGGCCGCTGGGGGTCTGGGTCTCGTACTCCAGCTGGAGGAGCGGGTCGGAGCCGGCCGGGACCGGGGTGGTGATCGGGGCCGGGGCGGTGCTGGTGTTCTCGGTGGTTCTGGTCACGGGCTCTCCGTTCGTGATGCTCGGGTACTTGGGTAACACCTGGTGGAAGCGGGTGTCGAGGGGTTCGGGGAGGGCTGCCCGGTGGGTGGCCGGTTCAGCGGCGTGGTGCCGGGCGGCGCGGGTCGGTCGTGGGCTGGGCCGGTGCCGGCTGCGTGGCGCGGGGCCGTACGGGCTCGGTCCGGGCCTGGGCACCACGGGCCGTGCGGGGGTGTCCGGGGTTGGCGGGCAGGTCGGCGAGGCGGCGAATGCGCCAGACGAGGACGTCGGTGGTGTTGCGGGCGGTTTCCAGTTCCCGCCGGTCGGCGGCCTTCTCCAGGAGGGCCTTGGGGTCGTGGCCGGCCTTCTCGGCTTCCGCGAGGACGGCGGCCAGGGCGTCATGCTCGCGGGCCGGGCCCTTCGGGGTGGCCGTGTCGCCGAGGACGGTGCGGATGGTGGTGTCGTGGCGGCGGCGCTCGCCGTCCGGGAGGGCGCGGCCGATCTCGCGCATGGTGCGCATGGGGGTGGCGGCGGCCTGCTGGTAGGCGGAGCGCAGGTGGTCGGCGGCCTGGCGGGAGGCGGCGGCCTGCTGGGCGTGGCCTCGGGCGGAGTGCCAGCGGGCGGCGGCCAGGGTGACGAGGACGAAGGTGGACAGGACCATGGCGGTGGCGCCGCCGTCCTCGCCCCGGCCGAGCGCGCTGCCGGCGTGGACGATTCCGCGGGCGGCGGAGCGCAGGGCGCGGTTGTCGGCGTTCTCGGCGCGGATGTGGCTGCGGGTGGCGCGTTCGAAGGCGCGGGCGGCTTCCCGGAGTTCGGCGCGGGTGGCGGCGGGGGAGGTCTGGGCGAGCGCGTCGAGGATCTCGCCGGCGCCGACGAGGTGGGCGGCGGCTTCGTCGTCGTCCTGGTCGAGCGCGGCGACGGCGCGCTCAGCGACGTGGGCGGCGTCTCGGCGGCGGCGAGCGGGAGCGGATTGGCCTGGTCGGGCCGGACGGTCGTCCAGCGTGGGGGTGCCGGTGGCGGGTGCGGCGTCGAGGCGGTGACGGATCTTGGGGAGGGAGAGGTCGGGGGCGAGTTTGGACCCGGGGAACCAGATCGGCTCGCCTGCGCCGTTGCGGTCGCCGGGCAGGGCGACGTTGTAGCCGACGAGGTCACCGGAAGGCAGATGGCGCAGCTTCACCCGCAGGCCCGCCTCGCGCAGGCGGGTGAAGAACTCGTCCTCGCTGTCGGCTCCGGCGACGGCCTGGCGGACGGCTTCGCGCAGGGTCTCGCGCGGGCTCTCGGTGCGGCCGGTGCGTTCGGCTTTGAAGCGTTCGGCGCTGGTGGGGTTCTTGGCGGCGGTGCCGTCGCCGGGGTTGAGCTGGCGCAGTCCGTACTCCTTCTCGATGAGGCGGGCTTCGGCCTGGGCTTTGCGGCGGTCGAAGGAGAGGTTGGCGAGGCGGCCGTCCTGGCGGACGAGGGTGGCGGCGATGTGGATGTGGTCGTCGGCGTGGCGGACGGCGACCCAGCGGCAGGCGGTGGTGTCGCCTTCGGGGGCGATGCCGGTGGCGTGGACGATGCGGCGGGCGATGTTCGCCCAGTCGTTGTCGTCGAGGTGGCGGTCGCCGGGGTCGGCGCGCACCGAGCAGTGCCAGATGGTGTCGGCGGGGGCGCGGTGGCCGATGGCCTTGACGGGCTGGTCGAGTTGGGCGGCGAGTTGGGCGATGGTGTGGTGGGGGTTGCGTCCGGGGTCGGGGGCGAAGTCGTTCCAGGAGGCGACGAGGTGCTGGTCGGTGTGTTCGTCGCGTCGGCCCGGTCCGTAGAGGTAGCGGATGAGGCCGTAGGTGCCGCCGGTGCCGGTGCGGATCTTGGGGATCATCGGCGGACCATCCAGGCGACGGCTTCGTCGACGGCTCCGATGGAGGCTTCGACGCGCTGCAGCAGCAGGCGGAGGTCGGCGGTGGGCTGGCCGCCGGCGTTGAGGAAGTGGGCGACCTGGTTGACGTTGTTGCCGATGGCGGCGAGCTGGCGGTTGGACTCCATGAGTTCCTGGATGCCGCGTCGGTAGTCGGCGATGGCGGCGCCCGGGTCGGTGCTGGTGGCGGCGGCCAGGGTGGCGGCGGCGCAGAAGCCGCCGGGGGCGAGGTCGGCGTGGTCGGCGGCCTTCCGGACGGCGGCCCACTCGGGTTCGCTGAACCGCAGGCTGACGCAGGTGCGGCGCTGGGTGGCGTGGCGGGGACGGCGGCGTCGGGAGGCGGCGCGCTGGGGAGCGGGCGCGGTGTCTGTCCCGTCCGTCGACACCCACGGGTCGACTCCCTGGTCGTCGGTGGGCCCCCCTGGGTCCGCCGACGACCAGGGTGCCCGTGCCCCCTTCGGGGCGCGGGCGGGGTAAGCATCGCTTACCCCACAACTTGCTCCGCCAGGGGCAGCGTTGGGGTCGTTCCCCGGGACCTGCGCGGTGCCGTCGTGGCCGGGTGCGGTCATCGGCTGGCCTCGGTGTCGCGCTGGCGGAGGTCGAGGAGGAGGTCTTCGACGTAGTCGACGGCGAGGACGGGGTGGTGGAGGGTCCAGGGGCGGGAGTGCCGGCCGCGCTGGACGCTGCGGGTACCGTCCGGGCCGGTCTCGACGCGGTGGAGGTGGCCTTGCTGGGTGAGGACGGCGAGCCAGGAGTCCGCCTCGGCCCAGGTGGCGGGGGTGGTGCGCATGGTGGGGTACTCCCGGATGCTGGTGGTACGGGCGGGTGACCGGCCGGGGTGACCTGGTCGGTCACCCCGGCGTTCGGGTCGGTCAGCTCCGGTCGGCGGTGACCGGCTGACCGGGTTGCGGCCGGAGCTGGGCCATCAGTTCGGTCAGCGTGGCGCTGGACAGAGGGATCTTCTGACCTCGGATCGCCTCGGCGACCACCCTGCGGGTCAGCCTGCCGTTCTCCGGCGCGGCCTTCCGGGCGATGGCCAGCAGGCCATCTGTGTCCAGGTCAGGACGGCGGCCACTGTCCCGGTCAGTGACTGGCGGGTCAGTGACTGGCGGGTCAGTGACTGGCGGGTCAGTGACCGGCGGCTCGGTGGCCTCGGCGCGGCTGGCCGTCGCGGTGGCGACCGGCCTGTTGTCCGCCGGTCGGTCAGTGGCCTGTCGGCCGGTGACCGGGTGACCGCCCAGGTCAGAGGGCTTGGTCAGGTTGACCGCGCTGACCGGGGTCAGTACCGGCTGGCCGCCGGGTGCGGTGACCGGGTGGCCGACCGGCCTCGGCGCACCGGGGTGACCTCCGCTGTCCTGACCGCCGCTCAGCGCTGCCAGCCGGTCGGTCAGACCGGCCTCGGCGCTGACCTGACCGAGGTCAGGGGTGACCTGACCTCGGTCAGCGTCGGGCCCTCGGTCACCCTGGCCGTCCCGGTCGGCGGGGCTGACCGGTCCGCGGGCGATGAGGATGTAGAGGTGGACGGCGCCGGCCAGGGCGAGCGGGGCGATCGTGGAGAGCACGGCGACCACCGAGTCGCCGAGGCGCAGGCCGGTGGTGGCGTTCTGCTCGTTCATCCGCACGGCGTGCAGGGCGTTGGCCCACAGGCTCGCCCCGGTGGCCGCGCCGAAGAGCAGCCAGACGTAGGCGCGGGCCCGCAGTGGGGCATCGCGCAGCACCAGCAGCGCGCGGACCCCGTAGGCGATGAAGCCGTCGATCACGAGCGGGAAGAGGTAGGTGAGGAAGCCTCGGACGTGGATGGCGACAGCCATCTGCTGGAGAGCGTCGTACGAGAGCGCGCACCCGGCACCGCCGAGGGCGATGACGACGGCCCGGTCCCAGCCGGTGACGGGCGCGGTGTTCGGGGTGGTCGCGGTGGTGGTGCTCATGCGGCCGTCCCGAAGTCGTCGCGGTGCAGTTGCTCGGTGCTGGTGGCGTCGTAGTCGGCCGAGGCGGTGCGGGTGGCCTGTTCGGCGATCTGGCGGTGGCGGATCGCGCGGCGGGTTTCGCGGTAGAGCTTGAGGGCGTGCTCCGGGCTGATCTTGAGGAGCCAGGCGAGGCGCTCGACCGGCACGTCCTGGCGGTAGCCGGCGAGGACGACGGCGCGGCGCTCGGCGCGGGTGATGTGGATGTCGCGCCCGGCCAGCACGGCGTTGACCCGGCTGTAGTCGAGGCGGTCGTTGAGCCTGGTGTGCAGAGGTTCGCGCTCCTCCTCGGTGAGGCCGCCCCGGACGCCGTGGGTGTCGCCCGTCTCCAGCGCGGCGTCCAGGCAGGCGCGGGCGACCGGGCACTGGGCGCACAGCGCCTTGGCGGTGGTGATCGCGGCCGAGTCCTCCGGACCGGGGAAGAACACCTCGGGGTCGACGGGGTTGTACTCGGTCGGGGTGCAGACGGCCTGGTCCTGCCAGGTCTGGTCGCCGAGCGCGCGGTGGCGGACTGGGCGGGTCGTGGTGGTCATGCGGGGTTGCTCCGATCGCTCTCCGCGCGCAGGGCGGCGTCGGCGGAGAGGTGCGCTGGGTCGGTGATGGTCGGGCGGCTCACCGTGGGGCGGCCGGGCGCGGCGGCGGCTCAGGCGGCGCGCTGGAGGCGTCTGCGGTCGACCGGCTCGAAGCTGACCCGGGTGGTCATCTGGGCGAGCCGGGAGGTGACGCGGTCACCGAGGCAGGTGCGGAGGTCCTTGATCGGCAGGTTGCTGGTGATCAGGGTCGGGAGCATGTGGTTGTAGCGGCGGTTGATCAGCCGGTACGTCTGCTCTTCGACGAACTCGCTCGACTTGGCGGCGCCGAGGTCGTCGAGGATCAGCAGCGGCACCCGGCTGTAGGCCGCGAGGACCCGCTCGGCGTCGGTGTCCGAGCCGGGGCGGAGTTCGGCGTAGAGGTCCGCGGCGGTGGTGGCGCGCCAGCGCACACCGATGCCGGCCTCGACCAGGCGGCGGACGGCGCCGTACGCCTCGTGGGTCTTCCCGGCGCCGACGACCCCGGCCATCAGCAGGCTGGGACCGGTGGCGACCTGGCGTCGGGCACCGAGGCTCGGCGCGGTGGCCTCGGCGGCAACCTGCCGCACCCAGGCCAGGACCTGCGGGTTCGTGGCGACCGCTTCGCGGTAGCGCGGCGGCAGCCCGGCGGACAGCAATTCCTCTGCCGAGTACGGCTCCGGCTCGTCCGGGAGGGCGTCGACCGCGTGCTGCTCGATGCCCCGGGCGGCCAGGATGCGGGCCATCCGGTCGAGGACCGAGGGCGCGTCGGCGAGGGTCTGCGGGTCGCGGCGGGTTCGCATCACAGCTCCTCGGCGTAGGCGGCGACGGCGTCGACCGGGTTGGTCCACGCCTGGTGAGCGGGCACGTTAGGCCGGAATCCCGGCCGAGCCAAACCGGAGCCTCGTGCGTTCATGGCGTCGTTGACCAGGCTCGGCAGCCGGGACGGGTGGCCCTGGATCTCGGCGAACCGCCGCAGCCCCGACCGGACGTGCTCGGCTGCGATGCCCTCGTCCAGCAGGGTCTTGACGACCTTGCCGAGGTGGCCGAGCACGCTGCCCGGCGGGCGCTCGGCGCAGGCGGCGACGTACTCGCCGATCAGCTGACCGGCCGAGACGGCGTCCTCGTCGGGCGCCTCGCGCCCCGTAGGGAAAGAAGATCCAGGATCCAAGATCCTAGATCCAGGCGCCGAGGGCCCCGGGAGGGTTCGGCGAACCTTCGGGGAGACTTCGCCGAATGCCGTCTGACCTGTGGTTTTCCGGGGAGTCGGAACCGGCTTCTGCTCGGCGTCGACCACCGGGACGACCGCTTCGGCGGTGCACGGAACTGCCTCCGTGGCCAGCGCTGAGAAGGACTCGTTCGGCTGCTGGAGAGCTGCCGGAGCCTTCGCCGAGGTTTCGCCGAACACTCGGGGAGCGCTCGCGGCGGCGACGACTCCGGACCCCGGGGTGTCGGCGAGGGCGGCCCGCTGGATGCAGGGACCCTTGCACACGCCGCACCGCTCCGGCTCGCAGTGCGGGCACGCGGGCAGCCGGGACAGACTCGGCTTGTCGATCTTCTGGTGCTTGCGCCACGTCGGGTAATGGAAGTACCGGCGGCCGTCGCAGCCCGTGTATCGGCAGATCGCGCCCACTGCGGCGAGCTGCTGGAGGTGGTCCTCGACCTCCGCGCGGTTGATCTCGTCGCGCATCGGCCAGATGAGGCCGTAGACGACCGCCGCGTTGTCGCGGTGCCGACCGCTGTCGTCGGAGTGGTTGGTCATGCCGATGAAGGTGAGCATCGCCGGTATGGACACCTCAGCGAGCGTTTCGGAGACCCAGGTCTCCGGCTTGACGGGTCGGATACGCGCCATGTCAGCGGCCCCGAACCGAGGTGATGGCGAGTCGCCCGGTGGCGAGGTCGAGGCTGTGCGGGCGCGTCCAGTCCGCCTCCGGCCAGGACCGCAGCACCCAGCGGGCGGCGACCTTGGTGGTGTTGCCGCTCAGCATGAGCTGCTCGCCGCGCCCGTCGACCGCCACGGTGTAGGGGTGGGGCCACTGGCGGCTGGGGTGGGCGAGGCTGACCCGGACGGCGACCGCACCGGGGATCATGTCCGCGAGCTTGGCCCCGAGCCGCTGCTGGCTCGGGCTGGGCTCCACGTACTGGGTTCCCCTGGACAGGGCAGGCATGCGATACTCCGTGTTTCGTAGGAAACGCGCGCGGCGGCCTCTCGTGCAAAAGAAGTCCCGCCGCTCGCGCGGTAGTGAATCAGCGGCCTTCGGGGCGCTGGCCCGGCGTCCAGGAGTTGGTAGCTCCAGGGCGCCGGCTCTCTTTTCCGGACGTGTCCTACTGCATCGACTCCCCCTCTCTGCCCACCTGTCGCCTCCGCGGCGGGGTGAGAACCTTAGGGCCTTCGGCGCCACACATCCAGTCCTTAACTCCCCCAGCGGGGAAGACTCGTGCGTGCACCGCCCCCGCGCCCCTCGCCGCACCGGGAGTGCCAGGCCCTGGGGGGCAAGCTTCACGATCTCGGCTCGTCCTGGTGCCGGCCGCTGTCACCTACGGCAACCCCGAGCCAAGGGCTGGACCAAGAATTCCAGGCCCCCGCGACATCAAAGAAACCTTATGATCGCCAATTGATTCCGGTCAAGAATCTCAAGCCATCTACGCGAGTAGCAGCTCCCATTTCCCGCCTGGCGGGAAATGATCTTGCCCGATGAATGAGAGATGCACATTAACCACAATGACCCAGCCGTTCCGACGTCTCCGGACTGCATCAGCCAATCTCCGCATCCCCTCCGGCAGCTCTCGCATCCCGGAAAAGAAATTGGCGGCCGACAGCTTCTCCTGTCGGCCGCCAATTCGGCCACAACGAAAACACGACGCCCGCCTACGCGGCCATACGCCCACCGGCAATTAGACTCATGGCGCGCGCGGCATCACAGGTCCGCCGGATCACATCGCGCAGGTCGCCCTTCATCTCCTCGGCAGGCATTCCCAAGCCGATTGATCCCATCACTGTCGACCCCCACATGACGGGCGCCGCGATGCCGTCCCATCCAGCCAGCGCCTCCTGGCGGCCGATGGCGAAGCCACGCCGGCGGATGTCCGCGAGGGAGGCGAGCAGGACGGCCTCCTCCCGGATCGCGCCCGGGGCCGGGGAGGGCGGCGGGGCTTCGGCGAGCACCGCTTCCTGCATGTGGGTCGGCAGGTGGGCGAGGATCACGCGCCCGGTTGCGCCGACGCGTAGCGAGCGGGGCATGGAGCCGATCTGGTAGGTCAGGGCCTTGAGGGTCTCCGGGTCGCGGTCGCCGAGGGTGTAGTCGGTGCACAGGCGGCGCAGGCCCCCGAAGCCGGTGACGGTGAACAGCATGGCGATGCCACCGGTGGCGCGCTGGAGGTCGTCGAGCATCCGCTGGACGTCGCCCGCTGCGGGGGTGGAGGTCATGGCCTGCAGGGCCATCTCGATCATGGCGGGGCCCGGCCGGTAGCGGCCTCGGCTGACCTGGTCGACCGTGCGGGTCTCCACGCCGGCCTGGAGGATGCGGTGGACCGTGGAGTCGGGGATGCCCGTGGACCTGGTGAGGTCGAGTACGCCCTGGACACCGCTGCCCTGGGTGACCGCCTGGAGGACGGTGAGGACGCGGGCGTGGGTGCCGGCCGCCGGGGCGGCCTGTCGGCGGGGCGCCGGGGGCGCCGGTGTTGCAGGAGAGAACAAGGGGATCTCGCAGGTGTGCGGCGCCGGGGACCGGTCGGCCGTATCCGACCGCTGGTCGGCGTACGCAGGTGAGGCCGATGGCATCGCCTGGGCCGCCTGGTCCCGTGGCGGGTCCAGTACAAGGTGGTCGCAGCTGGAGCCGTGGGCGCGCCGGGCATGCGAGTGGTGAGGGTGGTTCACCGGGCCTGGGCGTCCCCTCGCGCGCCCAGGCCCGGCAAGCGGGTCAGTGCCCCATGCCGGCGCCTCCGTCGACGGGCAGGATCGCTCCGGTCACGTAGCTTGCGGCGTCGCCGGCGAGGAAGGACACCGCGGCGGCAATCTCCTCCGGCTGGGCCATCCGGCCGAGCGGCACACGCTGGAGCAGCGCCTCGCGCTGCGTCTCGGTGAGCGCCGCCGTCATGTCGGTCTCGGTCAGACCGGGGGCGACGACGTTGCTGGTGATGCCGCGCGGGCCGAGTTCGCGGGCCAGGGAGCGGGCGAAGCCCACGAGGCCGGCCTTGGATGCGGCGTAGTTGGCCTGTCCGCTCTCGCCGGTCATGGCGACGGCAGAGGAGATGAAGATCAGGCGACCGTGCTTCGCGCGCAGCATCCCGCGGGCGGCGCGCTTGGCGGCCCGGTAGGCGCCGGTCAGATTGGTGTCCAGGGTTGCCGCGAAGTCGTCCTCCGCCATGCGCAGCAGCAGGGTGTCGCGGGTGATGCCGGCGTTGACGACGAGGATCTCGACCGGCCCCTGGGCGGCCTCGACCGCGGTGAACGCAGCGTCGACGGATTCGCCGGAGGTCACGTCGCACTCCACGCCCAGGAGGCCCTCGGGCGCGAGGCCGCCGCGGGAGGCGACCGCCACGGTGGCGCCGTCCGCGGCGAGCCGCTGCGCGACCGCGAGACCGATGCCTCGACTGCCTCCGATGACCAGGGCCGAGCGGGACATGGGAACTCTCCTTCATGGTTCGGATCGCCGGGCTGCCCGGCGGCTTCCACGATGCCAGTCCCCGACTGGAACTCGGACTTCCAGAAGTCCCAGTTCCGGAAGTCCCAGTTCGCGAACTCACAGTTCCCGACTACACGCATAGATCACCCAGGGTGATCTCCTGGATATTCTGGGCAACGCCCGGCTTGCGCCACATCAGAAGCACCGACGGCGCATTGACGACCCATCACGAATCCACTGCATCCACATGATCAAATAACACGTCGTCATTCCATAAACGAGTAATATTGAAGATTGAACCAAAGGGTCACAATTGCGCTTCTGTGGCCTTCCCCACACGCCCTCCAGTGCCGTACGGCGCCTTAGTGATGCCTAGACTCGGTTGCCATGAGCACCGACTTCGAGCGCCTCGCGGCTCGCGATCAAACGCTCGCCGCCATGATCCAGTGCTGGCGACAGCGAACAGATCCCAACTCCATTCCAGGTCTGGTCACAACCCCGGGCCGCCGCAAGCGGGAACTCACCAAGACCGAAGTCGCCAAACTGGCCGGCATCAGCGTCAAGTGGTATTCGAAGCTGGAAAACGGAGAGCCCGCACAATTCTCCGACGAAATCCTCGACAGCCTGGCATTCACATTCCGGCTCAGCGATGCGGAGCGTCTGGCCCTGTACCACCACGCCACCGGGCGCGCCCCTGCCCCGCGAGACACCGAGCCCGACGCGATGGCGGCCATGGACGCGGACATGCAGCGCCTCCTCGATAAGATGCTCCCCCACCCCGCGTACATCTCGGACGTCGCCTGGAACGTCGTGGCGCACAACAACCCGTCCCGGGAGATGTACCCCTGGGTCTACCAGCGCAACATCATGAGGTGGGCATTCCTCTACCCCGGCGCCCGCGAGCAGCTGGTCAACTGGAAGGAATCCTGGGCGGTCCCCTTCCTGGCCCAGATCCGCACCGCCGCCGCCCAGTACCCCGATAACTCCCAGTTGAAGAAGCTCGTCGCGGACATCCTGGAGGGCTGCCCGGAAGCCCAGGAGCTGTGGGAGCGGCACGACTTCTACGAGCACCCGGACGGCGACATCCGACACATGCGCATCCCGCACGGCGGCGCCGGCGAGGTCCCCGTCCGCATCATGGCCTTGGCCCCTCTGCGCAACAGGCAGCTGCGGTTCATCGTCGCCTTCCACGGCGTCTGACGCTTCCGATTGTTGCGAGCCGTGTCGCAGGCACGCCAGAAGACACCCGCGGCGGAGTAGGTCGGTCAGGGGCCGCCCGTTGCCCCTGCCGACCCCGGCGGCCCGACACTCCAAGGGCGTGTCGGGCCGTAAGCCTGTTCAGGGAGATGTCACAGAATGCCGAGGTCGAACCTTCCGGCTACCACCGTCTGGAGGAAGGCAGCGTAGGTCTCTGCGGGAAGGGCTAGCGCCGGGCCCCGAGGGTCCTTCGAGTCGCGGATGTACATCGTCGAGTTGGCGGCAGCGACTTCAACGCAATCTCCATTGCCGCCGCTGTAGCTGGACTTCCTCCATACGACCTGCAAGGCCGTGGAGTCTGGCACGATGCTCACTTCAATCGGTCTTTCTGCTCAGTGATGAAGTCGAGGGACTGGCTGACGGGCCACGCTTCGGCGGCGATCTCGCGAAACGCCCGATCGAAGACGCTCACCCGCTGCGGGTCTTCAACCCACTCGCTTGTCAGCAGACCTTCGAGCAGGACCACGTCGAGGTCACTGCCGGGGAATCCCAGTTTGGAGAACGGCCCATTCATGCCCTGGTGAACCCCGGTCGTCGCGGGCATCACCTGGATGGTGACGTTCGCAAGGACGGCGAGTTCCAACAACTTCTCCAGCTGCCCGCGCATGGTCTGCGCTCCGCCCACGAGGCTGCGGAGAGCGGCTTCATGGATGACAGCCCACATCTCCAGCGGCTTCGGCTGGGTGAGTACGGCCTGCCGTTCGCGCCGGATGCGTACCCGCGCCTCGACATCCTCGGGCGACGCGCCTATCGCCAGTCGGCTGATGGCAGCGCGCGCGTAGTCCGCGGTCTGGAAGAGTCCAGGGATGAGTTGCACCTGGTAGGTGTGGAACGAGAGCGCCGAGGACTCCAAACTGATCTGGTCCGCCAACCAGGGCGGCAGCACGTCTTGGTAGTTGAACCACCAACCTCGCCTGTTGCCTTCCCTGGCGACCGCCACGAGTGATTCGCGGAGTTCGACGTCGCACTCGTAGGCGCGAGCGATCTTGTCGACGTCGGCGTGCTTCGCCGGCGTCTTGGCCAGCTCAAGCCGTGACAGCTTCGCCACGGTGATGCCCGTGAGCTGTTCGGCGGCCTCCAGGGTGAGACCGCGCTTCTCGCGCAGCGCCCGCAACTGGTTGCCGAGTTGGCGTTGCCGAACCGTGGCCGGCGCCATCGGCAGTACCCCTTTCTCAGATCTGGACCATCGAGCAGCCAGTCTGCCCTCTGCGTCGCACCGCTCGCCAACCGCCCCCGAGTCCGGCGTGCGAGCTATGGAAGATCCAATGAGAATTCTCAAATTTTGCGGAACGACTTGAACTGACACGCATCCGACTGCCATCCTCACTGTCACGGATCGCACGCCATTGCCTTCGGGCAGTGATCGGCGAGTCGCGTACTTGAGCATGTCCAGATCCAGGGCGGGGCCGTTCGTTCGCCTCGCCGGCGACCCGCGGGGTTGCCTCCTCGGAACCATCTGATGCCGCCTCACCGGCCCCGGAGGAACTGTCATGCATCACGTCTTACGGCTCACAGCGCCGCTCAGAGCGGCTTCTGTGGGCAACATCCGCAACTTGCTGGCCAGCCGGGTCGCCCAGGCTGGCATCGTCCTCGACGAGTTCCGGGCCTATGCACTTCGGGTCGGTTCGTCGGAGCTTTTCGGCAACGCGATCAAGTACCGCGGTCCTGTACCCCCCGGCAGCAACGCCGTGTTGCTGATCGAGGGCGACGTCGACCAGGAACGCGGCCGACTGCGGATCACGTTCACGAACCCCGGTCAGTCCGTGCCGACGATGAACAGTCGCGTCGACGACCTGGACGCGACCAGTGGCCGGGGCCTCGTGGTGGTTGCTGGCTACGCGGACGACGTCGGCTGGGGCCAACGCCTCGACCCGGAAGGCGGGGTGGACGGATGGTCCGTGTGGTTCGAACTTGAGGTGCAGGAGCTGCCGGATTTCGGTCAGGCCACCGCTGAGGCGGAAGTGCAGCCGGATGATTCGGTCTCGACACAGCCTCGAAGGCTGCACGCCGCGAGGATGTCCGCCGTCCGCAAGCGGCTGACCAAGGCAGGGTGGCCGCTCCGGCGAGCCAGGGAGTGGCTCGCCGCTTAGGCGACGCGGCATGTGTCCAGTGGTCTCCGATCAACTGCCGGCTCGTTTCCTGAACTCCGGCCGTAGGACAGCTGCGATCGCGCCGTTGTGAGTGGCGCAGCGAGGCAGACCTAGGACACTCCGCATCCGTCCCCACGCCGCCACCTTCCCCCCGTCCTGCAGGGGGACGACGGCGGCCTGCCCGGCACCCCCAGCGCGCCTCCCCGGTAGCGGCGACTGGGCAGCTCTTCCGAATTCCTATGACGGGAAGGCCACGATGATCGCGTTCACCCGGCCTCCCTCGCATGTGCTCGGCGGTGCCTGGCTCGCCGGCGTCAGCAGCAACCCCGGCCAAATCCGCGGGATGTGGCGGTGCGGACAGCCCGCCCCCATACAGGTGAGTTGCCGATTCGACGTGGTGGCGATTGTCGGCGCCGCCCTCACGCGGGCGGTGGTAGACGAGTTACGGGCCAGCGAGCACGCGATCGGTCCGGTCCTGTACGACCACGGCGTCCACGTCAGCTCCTGGCTGGTGCCGGTGCGCCCCGACCTGGACTGGCAGATGTCGTCCACCACACTGCTGACCGCTCCAGCGGACGGTAGCGAGCCACCGCTGGTCGCGATGCCGGCACCTGGCGTTGGACGGGTCGGGGTGTTGGAGTGGCTGGTCGAGCCGGACGGCACGGGGATGCTGACCCGTCACTCGGATCTCGCAGTCGCGCTGCACCGGGTGCGCGCCGTCGTGCGGCGCTCCTCCCCACGCGGGCGAAGGCGGGACCTCTCCTCTGACGTTCGCCAGCGCGGGCCGCGACCGCCGAAGCCCCAGGCCGATGACTCCAACAACCAGGCACGGAGGGCACGATGACAGCTGCCACGATTGTCCCGACCACGCTTATGCGTCAGGTGATCGAGGGCATGCGCTGGCTCGGCGGGCACACTCGCGACCCGGAGGCGACCTGGAGGGTGTGGGCGGAAGGCCGCGCGGTCCCCATCCCGATCGGCGACGGCTTCGCCGTGGTGCGGCTTCCGGAAGCACTAGGCCAAGCCGCCGTCCGCGCGCTGGCCGGTGGCACCCCCAGCCTGGTCGGGCCGGTGCTCGCCGACCATTCGGCGGGCGTCATCGAGGTCCTCGTACCCCTTGCCCCGGCGGTGTGGCAGGGCACCGGGGCCGAGCTGATCGACGGGAGCCGGCTGGAGAGGCAGATGGTGAAGTGCCCTCCGCCCAGCCGCCGTGCGGACGGACGGGACTGGCTCTACCTGCCGAGGGCCTTGCCGGGCCGCCCGGCGGTACTTACCGACCCGTACCGCCTCTCCGAGGCTGTGAGCATCGCCAGATCCCAACTCGTCTCCCTTGCGGGCCAGTTCAACCAGTGAAGCCTCCCGGTGTCGGCCGCTGCCCCTGAGGCGTTGCCGACACCGGGACACCACGACGAACCGGCCGCCGCGACCTCGCGCACCTCGGCGCACCGCCAGGCCAGACCCACCTCAGCCAGGGCCGGACGGGGGCCTCCCCCGCTGCCTGCCGTAGCACTCGAATAGTCGCCAACTTTCTTGACTGATCGGAGCATTGTGAAGCCCGAGGAAAGCTGCGCCGCAGTCGTCGCAACGGCCTGGCGCGCGGGCCTCGACCCGCGGCGCGCCGTCCTCCTGCAGGGTGGACCGCATCACACCTGGCGTCTGCCCGAGTCGGGGGCCGTCGCCAAGGTCTGGCGCCCGGGCACCGAGGCCGAGACGGCCCTGCGTGAAACCCGGATCGCACGATGGCTGCTGCGCAACGGCATCCAGGCCCCGCGTCCGGCCGGCACGTCCGCCTACCCGCTCGTGCACTCCGGCCGCTACCACCTCCAGGTCACCTTCGCCGAGGACCTCGGCGACCGCCCGCCCCGTCCGGCCGACCTCGCGGACGTCCTGCGGCGATTGCACCAACTGAAAGTCCCCGCGGGCCTGGGTCTGCCGAAGTTCAACCCGTTCACGACGCTGTCTCAGCGCATCAGGAACCTGCCCCCGGGCACGCTGTCCTCCGACCAGGAACAGCACCTGCGCGCTCTGTTGGCCGGCGCCCGGGCCACCTGGCGCGCCACGCCGCCCGGCCCGATGTGCGTGATCCACGGCGACGCCACCCCGACGAACTGCATCATCACCCCGCGCGGTCCCGCCCTGATCGACTTCGAGCGGACGGCTGTCGGGCCCGGCGTGTGGGACCAGGCCGCTGCCGGGTGGAGGCGTGACATCTTCGCCACGCCTGGCGAGGAGAGCAGCGAGTTCTTCACCGCCTACGGTCACGACGTCACCGGCGACGACGACGGCCACTCCTACCGTGCGATGACCCCGCTCTTCGCCCTCGGCGCGTGGCTCTTCCTTGCCGAGTACACCCGCATCGACCCGGAACTCCAGGGCGAGGCGGACCGCCGGCTGGCCACCATCCTCACTTCCCCCCTGCCGCCGTTCCCGTGGCACTGGCGCTCTGCCTCCCGCGCCAAGGCGGAAGCCGCGGTGACCACCTGACCCGGCGCGGCGACCACAAGCCAGCGCCTGCCTGCCGTTCCGGTTCCGACCGTCCCGGCGGGCCCCCAGCCACAGGCCGGTCACCGACGACAGGCCGCTCCGCAATCCCCCTGCCCCGCAGGACAACCGAAAGAGGAGACAGCATGAACCCCGTGAGCACCGTGTTGGCGCCCATCCAGAACAGCCTCCTGGACTTGCACCGCTCCGCCACCACCGTCCAGTCGTACGAGAACAGCATCGTCCACGGCACCCTGCAGACCGAGAACTACGCTCGCGCCATCTTCGAGCACGCTCACGAGCTCTACCCGGTCTCGCGCGAGGACATCGAGACCGCGCTCCAGGCGAGGATGGCCAGGCGTGACCTCTTCGACGGAGAGCGGAAGTTCGAGATGATCACGACCACGCGAGCCCTGACGGCGGACGTCGCGGGTACGGCCGTACTCCGCGAGCAGCTGGCCTACCTGCTGGAGTGCATGGAGCGCCCGGGCCTGACGCTCGGCGTCATCCCCACCGGCACCCTGGTGGGCACCTACTGGGACTTCACCATTATCAACTCGGTCAGGGTCGAGATCGACCAGTACGAGGGCCCCCGTACCGTCACCGATCCGGCGTCGGTCGGTCGCTTCCGGGACGTCTTCGACCGCCTCCGCCGCACCGCGGTCTACGGCGACGACGCGCGCGCCCTGATCAGCAACCTGATCTAGAGCCGGCCGAGCCTCTCTGAGGTACACCCTCGCCCCATGCCCAACGGTCGCCGTGAGGGCGCGGGCCGCGCCGCACGCACGACCCGGCGCGGCCCGCCGGCGAACCCCCAGCTCGCCCCAGGCATGGACAGCCAACTGCCACAGTCGCATTCAACTGAGCTGGGAAGCAGCGTGGTTGACCCAACCAGCACCTCCCCACCCTCCGGTTCGGAGGACTAGCGAAAGTTCGGAGATGAACGACAAGACACCGCCCAGCCGCAGCGTGAGCGGCGACCCGCCGGCCGTTCCGGGCGACCAGGCGGCCGTGCTCGTCGGCCGAACTGGGATTCCCGTACTGCTGCTCGCCGGCTTGGTCGGCGTGCCGACCTTGACCGCCGGCACCGGCGGCAACCCGCTCCGCTACATCTCCACCACCGCGCTGTACGAGGACGACCTGCGCACCGAGGTCCACGCCCCGGGCGGGCCGCATCCTGAGCAACTTGTCCGCTGCGCCCTCCCCGGCGCCTCGACGACCTCCAGCGCCTACCTCGCCACCCCGGTCGAGATGGCGCTGGGAGTCGAGGCCCGCCACAACGGGCTGATCGCCCGCTCCGCGGTGTGGGGCGGCTGGACCTTGCTCCAGCTGACCTCGGACCAGAGCGGCCGGGGCCGCCTCCCGGCGCTGAGGATGATCGGCGCGGACTCCCTCTCTGCTGGCCGACCCGGACGCCCCTACCGCCCCGGCCTTCTGAGCAAGAACACCCTTATCTCTTAAGTGATTTGGAATGCCAATGACCACCTTCGAGTTCCGCAACGACGCCGATCTCGACGCCGACGACCACGCCCGCTACTGCGGTCTCGTCGAGGCCGCCGCCTCCCTGGTGGCCGATCTGTCCGGCCTCGCCCTGCCCAAACGGATCACCGCTGCTGCGGTCACCCCGGCCCAGTTCATCCAGCGGCAGATCGAGCACTCCGTGCTGTTGAACCGCCTCGCGCTCAACACCGTCTCCGCCGTTCCCGCCGAGGCTGCCACGGCCATGATCGACCACGTCCGCACGAACGTCGAGACGATGGTCTCCAGGTTCTACCCGACCAACCGTGCAGCGATCATGTGGCGCGATTCCGAGCACGCCGAACTCACGTTCATGCCCGAGGTCTACGACCAGCACCTGCACCCTTCCGAGCGCCAGCTGGTGACGGTCTTCGCACATGAGGTCACCCACCTCGCGCAGTTCGCGGTCCGGCCCGAGCTGGCGTTCGCGCCGCTCAGGTGCAAGCTTCTTGACGCCATCGTGGGCCTTCCGCACGAGCAGCACCGCAACGCCGCTGCCCTCATCGAAGGGCACGGCCAGTACGTCGAGCGCCTCGTCGCCGAGAGGCTGTGTGGAGAGCCCGTGATTGGCGCCATCCACGGCGAGCCGGAACCCAGCGGCCTGTACCAGGAACTCAAGGCCGACCCCGCCGCTCCGACGAACCAGCCCGGCTACAACACGGGCGAGCGGTTCATCGCCGCCGTCATCGAGGCCGGCGGGCACCCCCTACTGCAGCAGGTCCTGGCCGACGAGGACCTGGTCCCGACCGACGCCGATCTCGACGACGCGGCCCTGTGGCTCACCCGCCACCGCTCGGTGGTCGAGTCCGCCGTGTCGGCTCCGCTCACCGCACCTGTCCGCTCTCACCCGTGAGGGCCGTCTTCCATCTCGATCAACGTCACATCGGATCGGTGCTCCTCGCGTCATCGGTTCGAGCAGGTGCGCGGCTTCCCTACCCCGGATAGGAACCGGAAGGCTTTCCATGCAGTCCCACGAGCTGGCGCCCAACCGGCTACTCGGCGCGCTCTTCGACGAGACGGGCGTATCGCGCAAGGAGCTGGCCCGGCGCGTCAACGCGAAATCTCCCTCAACCGGGCGCCAAACCGCCTACAGCCACACGCACGTCGGACGGTGGCTGGGCGGTGTGAAGCCCAAGGACGAGGCCGTGGCGCAACGGATCGTCGCGGTTCTCGGTGAACTTCTGGGCCGGGTTGTCACTCTTGCGGATGCCGGCCTCGGCGGTTCGGCCATCCCGATTGCCAACGTCGGGTTGGATTTTCCCCAGGACCGCCGAGCCGCCCTTGAGGGCGCCATGACCTGCTGGAGCACCGTGCACCGTCGTCAAGTTCTCCGTCTGCCGGGCGCTGCGGCCTTCACCGTGCCCGCGATGCGCTGGCTGGCACAGCCCGCCGACGAACCGGCCGCCCAGGCGGAGGGCGTGAACGTCGCGCAGAGCGACGTCGACCGGCTGTGGGCTACCGCAGCCGAGGCCCAGGTGTGGGATTCCCACTACGGGGGCGGGGACTGGCGCACAAGTCAGGTCCTGGCCTGCCTTCGAGGGGCAGCGCCTCTACTCAAGGGGACATACAGCGCCGAGACCGGGCAGGCGCTGCACGCCGCGTTGGGCGAGCTGTCGCGGGTGGTGGGCTGGGCGGCGCTGGACGCGGGCCATCCCGGCGCGGCGGACCGTCTACTGATCCAGGCACTCCGGCTGGCCCGCTCCGCTGGCGACATCGAGCTGGGCAGCTACGTCCTTGCCACGATGTCGCTGGCGGCGTTCCTGAGTGGGCGTCCGTCGGAGGCCGCCGAGATGGCTTCGGCCGCCTACGAGCGTGGCCGGGGACATGCCGCTCCCCGGGTCCTTGCGTTCTGTCGGCTCGCCCAATCCCGCGCGCTTGCCCGTCAAGGTGATGGCGCCGGCGCCGGAGCGGCCCTCGCCCACTGCGAGACCCTGCTGTCCGGTATCCGTCCGGGCGGACACGACCCGTCGTACATCTCCTACATGACGGAGCAGCGTCTCGCGACGGACAGCGTGGAGATCCATCGGGATCTGGGTCTCACCCGTTCCGCGCGAGAGTGGGCGGAGCCTGCGGGCGGCATGCCCGTGGACCGCTTCACGCGGGCTGTCGGCATCCGGGCCGCCGTGGTGGCCACCACCTACGCGATCGACCGCGAACTCGAACAGGCCGTCGCCGGCGGGCACCGGTCGGTGGACATCCTCAGCGCGGTGCACTCCCCGCGGGCCCATAGCTACCTCCACGATCTTGTGGGGCGGCTCGCCCCGTGGAAGGAGGACGCCAGGGTGCGTAACCTCGCGCATCGGGTGAGGACCGAACTCCCACCCGTGGCCTGAGCAACCGCGCCCTCGTCCAGCCCTCCCTCGACCCATACGGCGCTTCGGGCCGGAGGAGGGCTGACGGGCACGGCGGCGATGCGCTGCCTCAGCCTGGTACGCCGATCCGGCGTGCGAACTCCTGCGCGCCAGCGGGTGGCATGGGTGCGAAGGCCAGATCGGCGGCCAGGGCCCGCAAGGCCGGGCGGCGGGCCTCCTCGGGAGCCACCCGCTCCACGAACTGCAGCGCGGCCAGGGTACGGGGGGCGTCGCCGAGGGCGCGCCACATGCGGGCGGTGTCGGTGCCGAGGCGGGCCCGGCGCTCTGCAGTCGGAAGCACTGCGGGGTCGATTCGCGCCGCGTAGCGCACGGCCAGGTCAGGGGTGCCGAGCGCGGTGTGCACGCCGACCTGGTAGAGGTCGACCTGGGCGGTGGTCGCCTCGACCGTGTAGAGCGGCTGCGCCGGGAGATCAGAGGGCAGCCGGTTGACGGCTTCGGCGGCGCCAGCCATCAGGTCGTGAGCGCCGCCGGGGTCGTGGTTACACGCGGCGGTGTAGGCGGCGGTCATCCAGAGGGTGGCGGCGACTGCTCGTGCGGCTGGGTCCGGCTGCGTGTCGAGGTCGGCGGCGGTCCGGCGCAGAAGGTCGACGGCGGCGGCCGGGCGTCCGGCCCGCCGCATGGTGATCGCGAGCACGCGGACGGCCTCACCCACGACGACCGGGTCGCCGCTCTGGCGGGCGGCACGCAGGGAGCGGTCCGCGGTTGCCCAGGCCAGCTCGCTGTGAGTCTTGGCGGCGAGTTCGGTGGCCAGCACGTAGCCGCGCGCCGTGATGGCATGAGCGATTTCGCGCGATCGGCCGACTGAGGTGTCGCGGTGGGCCTCGGCGGCGGCGATCAGGTCCGGGAGGCCGGCGCCGAGGTCGTGGTAGCGCGAGGCCGTGAAGTGCGCGCGGGCCGAGGCCAGTTCACGGCGCAGTGCCGCGAGGGGCAGCTGTGTGGGCGGCGGCGCGAACAGGAGGCGTTCGAGGTCTGCCGCCGTATCGTGCGGCCCGGCTTCCTGGGCGGCAGCGACCGCCGGCCGTGGCAGTGCGAGCGCGGCTGAGGCTGCGGCCACCCCGGTGAGCAGGCTTCTACGACGCATGGAGTCCTCCTCGTCCGTCGCACTTCTCGCCACCATAGCGCCGGACGATGCCTTTGTGGCGCGATGGGCCGTCAGCATCCATGCCAGGGCGTGGAGTCCAAGCTCGGCCAGGTCGAGCGCCAGTACGGTCACGATTCTGTCGAGCGATTCCGCCGAGGGATGCAGGGTGCCGGCTTCGATCCGGCTCACCGAGGAGGCGGAGTAGCCGCACCGGGCGCCGAGGTCGCCCTGGGTCCACCGGTTGGCGGACCTGGCCGCCCGCATGGCTGCCCCGAGCAGGCGATACTCCTCGGTCGCGGCAGCCATGAGGACCTCCAACTCGCCTTTGCTTCAACGCTACTGGCCTGCCGTTGCGCCCGGGCCGGTTCACCGAATTTGCAGCCTTTGCACACGGTGTGCGAGGTGCTCGCCTGCGCCTTCCCCGGCTTTCCGGGGGCGGCTTTCATGAACCTCGGGGCGGCGTCGCCGACGCGGATGGCGCGGCGACGAAATGAGGCCGCCTGGCCCGAGCGTGCGGGAAAGAGCCCCCGAAAGCGCCCTGTTCAGCGTGACCGGTTCGGTGTGTCCTTGTGCCTCCCGACAGTGGGTTCAAGGACGGACAGCCTTGCCCACGATGTACGAGGAGTCTCGATGCGTCTTGTGATGTTCGACGGCATCGACCTGGCCGGCAAGACGACCCTGGTCGAGGCCGTGGTGCGCTACCTCGCCGATCACGGTGTGGTGGCGCGGCGCCACCGCGGGATGCTGACCCGGTGGCACCCGCTGGATCGGTCGCTGCGCCAGTTGTCCATGGCTCGGCAGCCGGACAGCGCGTTCACCACCGCTGCGTACCTGTTCGCCGGGTTCGCCCTGGACAACCTGCTGATGCGGGTCTGCCCGCCCCTGGCCGGGGGCTGCGACGTGCTGATCGTGGACGGCTACGTGGACCGGACGGCCGCCTTCGGTCTCGCCGGCGGCCCGTACCTCGCGGCCCGGGCAGCGCTGCGCTGGCCTGGGATGTTCGCCCGCTTCGACCTCGCGGTCCACGTGACCGCCGACATCAAGACCCGCGCCGATCGGCTGCACGGCCGCGACCACGTCGACGTCCGCGACCTGCGCAGCGCACTCGACGAGCCGTTCTCCGACCGCTTCCACCAGGCGCTCGCCGTGATGGGCCGCCGTCACCAACGCCTGCTCGTCGTCGACACCACCGGCCGAGAGGTGACCGAGGTGGCCCGCGTAATCGCCGACGCCATCCTCGCCCTTCCCTTCCGCACCGCGCGCTGACCAACGCGCCCACCCACCGCCCCCCACGACCTCACCCGGAGGTGATCCACCCATGTCCGTCGCCCTGCCCAGCCCGGTCCGTCGCGCCGACACCAGCCACCTGTGGCACCCGTGGAGCCCGATCCGCGCCGACGCTCCCCGACTCGTCCTGACCAGCGGCGAGGGCTGCCGCGTCACCGACGACACCGGCCGCACCTACCTCGACCTGCGCGCCGGCACCCTGAACGCCATCCTCGGCTACGGCGAGCGGCGCGTCGTCGACGCGATCAGCCGCCAGGCCGGGCAGCTGATGACGTGGGACCTGGCGGAGGTGACCACCGAGCCGGCCGCGCTGCTCGCCGAGCGGATCGCCGCCGTCTGCCCGCCGCCCCTGTCCCGCACCCTCTTCTGCAACTCCGGGTCCGAGGGCATCGAAGCCGCGCTCAAGATCGCCCGGATGTTCCACTGGAACCGCAGCGACCAGGAGCGGACGGTCGTCGCGTCCTGGGCGGACGGGTACCACGGCGCCACCACTGCCGGGATCGCCGCCACCGGGGCGGCGTTCCGTCGCGACGGCGCCGGGCCGCTGCCGGACGGCTACCTCCACCTGGCCACGCCTCGGTGCACGGGCTGCGCCACCGGCGCGGGCGGGCACGAGTGCCGGATTCCCGGGGCCGGAGAGTGGGAGGCCCAGATCGCCGCCATCGGCGCGCACCGGGTGGCGGCGATCGTCGTCGAGCCGGTGCTGAGCGTCGGCGGGGTCATCGTGCCGCCAGACGGCACCCTGGCCGAGCTGCGGGCACTGTGCGACCGGCACGGCATCCTGCTGATCGCCGACGAGGTCGCCACCGGGATCGGCCGCACCGGGCACATGCTCGGCTTCCAGCACGACCTCGCCGCCGACGCCAGCCCGGACATCGTGGTCACCTCAAAGGGCCTGGCCGGGGGGTACGCGCCGCTGGCCGCCGTGACGGTCCACGAAGGCGTCTACGAGGCGTTCGCCGGCGATCCGTACTTGGGCGGGCTGCGGCACGGGCACACCACAGGCGGGCACGCGACGGCGTGCGCGGCGGCGCTCGCGGTCCTGGACATCGTCGAGGGCGAGGGTCTGCCGGCTCGCGCCGCCGCTGTCGGCTCGGTCGTCCAGTCGTACTTGTCGAAGGATCTGGTCGGCTGCCCGGTGGTGCGGCAGGTCCGTGGCCGCGGACTGCTGATCGGCGTGGAGACGGCCTCCATCGAGGCAGCGCAGGACGTGGCCACGCTCGCCCAGCAGGCCGGTGTCCTGGTGCGCTCGTTCGGGCCGGTCCTCACGATCGCCCCGCCGCTGGTCATCGACGAGGAAGACGCTCTGGCCGGTGCCCGGACCGTCGCCGACGCCCTCCACGCCGTCGCAGGAGGTGCGCGGTGACCGGCGGACGCGACACCGTGGTGCTGCCGTGCGCCGGCACCGGAAGCCGCCTCGGCCTGCCGATCCCGAAGGAACTCGTCCCCACCGGGCCGGGCCGGGTCGCCCTCGACCACACGCTGGACCTGCTCGCCCCGCACGCCCAGCGGCTGCGCCTGGTCGCCGTGCTCGGCCCCGGCCGGGAGGCCACCGCCCGCCACCTGACGGCACGCTGCGCCGACCTCGCCCTGCCGCTCGCGCTCTGCTCGCAGGACGCGAAGCTGGCGGAGTCGACCGGTGCGGTGCTGAGCTGCGCCGCATGGTGGGGCCCGGCCACGGCCGTCCTGCTGCCGGACCAGATCCTCAACGCACCGGCCCCGAGCGCGGTCGGCGACCTCCTCGACCTCGTCCGCGCCGGGCACCGGGCCGCGTTCCTCACCGCCGCCGAGAGCGACCGCCAGCGGCTGGCCGTCGATGGGGCGCTGCGCCTGGAGACCGTGGCCGACCAGGCGTGGCCGAACGTGGCGGACTTCGCGGACAAGCCGGGTCTCGACCAGGCCGACCGCTTCAACGCCGTCTGGTTCGCCTACGCCTTCGCCCACAGGCACGGCCCCGCCGTGCTCGACGTGCTGCACCGCGCGACGCTGCGCCAGCCGTTCGGGCCCGAGGGCATCGCCCCGCTGCTCGGCGCGCCGACGCTCGACGTCGGCCCATTCACCGACCTGGGCACCTGGCCGAGCCTCGCTGCCGCGATCACCGGGAGCGTCCTGTGACGACCGTCCTCTTCCACGCTGGTCCCTACCCGGTCGACGACGGGCTCGGCGGCATCGGGTTGCGCCTGTGGGAGTCGGCCCAGGTCCTCGCCGACGCCGGGCACCGGGTCACCATCGCCGCCCCGCGCCCCTCCGGCTTCACCCACGAGGGCGTCACGGTCACCACCCGGTCGTGGGGGGAACTCCTCGCCGGGCACCGGGTGCTGGTCACCACCGACTTGCCCGACACAAGGCTGCTGCTCGCCGCCCACGCCGCCGGCCTGCTCCTAGTCGCGGAGAACGCCCCGCCGATCGAGCACCTGCACTACGACGCGCTGGCTGGCCCGGACGGACAGGATCTGTACGCGGACACGGTGGCGCGCTGGCGGCTGCAGCTGATGCTCGCCGACCACTTCCTGGTGCGTTCCGAGGCCGAACGCGCTTCCACCCTCGGCGCGCTGGTGGCCACCGGCCGCCTGTCCGCCATCCACCACCGCGCCGGTCCTGCCCTGGACCATCTGCTCAGCCTGGTGCCGCTCGGCTACAACCGGCACTCCGCTCAGGCCACCGCCGAAGCTCCCATCGGGCCGCCAGTGGACATCGTGTGGAGCGGCGGCGCGTGGGAGTACTGCCACCCCTCCCCGCTGCTGCCCGCACTGCTCCACGCGCGGGGCCTGGGACGGGAGCTGACGCTGCGCCTGCTATACGAGCCCGGCCCCGCCTTCCGCGCCCAGGTGCACGCCCTGCAGTTGGAAGGCCAGGTGCAGCTGCCCGAAGGGCCGCTCAGGCACCGCGACCGCGACCGGATGCTCAACGGCGCCCGCGCCCTAGCGATCACCGGAAGCCGCACGGCAGAGAACCAGACCTGCCACCGGCTGCGGCTTCGCGACACGGCCCTGTACCGGCTGCCGGTCGTCGCCGACCCGTACGGCTCCACGGGCGAGGCAGTCGCCGCCCTCGGGATTGGCGTCGTCGCCGACCCGGCCGACCCGAAGGCGCTCGCCGTCGCGCTGCTCGCCGCCACCGACGACGGCCCCGCCCGCACCGGCCACCTCGCCGCGCTCGACCTGGCCGCGCCCCGCTTCGACCTCGAACGCCACCTGCAGCCGCTCCTGCACCTGATCGCCGAGGGCCGACCCGCACCCGACCGCGACGATCCGGCCCACCGTGCCGCCGTGGCCCGCCTGCTCGCCGACACCCCGGCGCTGACCACCAGCTCTCCCGCCATCATCTGACCCCGCGTCCGACCGGAGGCCACCGTGCCCGCTCCCGCCATCACCCGCCGCACCCCGGCCCGCGTCACCGCACCCCTCCAGCTTCCCGGCTTCGCCCCTGCCCCCGCCGAACCCGCCGTCGCCAGCAGCTGGGGCATCCCCGAGCCCGCCGCCCGCCAGCAGATCGCCGAGGGCTACCGCACCCGCGGCTACGCCGTCGTCCACGTTCCGGGCACCGTCCCCGCCGAGGCCGACCTCACCGCGCTGGCCGACGCACTCGGGCTCGGCCCGGCATTCAGCCCGCCCCAGTACCGGGGCAGCACCCACACCCAGGGCGCGGTCAGCCGCCTCACCGCCACCGCCGACCCGGCCCACCCCTTCCAGAACCGGGCAGGTCAGAGGTTCCACTGCGACGCCACGCTCCAGCACCTCGGCCAGGTCGCCACCACGGTCATGATCTGCGTGCGCCCGGGCCGCTCGGGCGGCCAGACCCAGCTCTTCAACGCCGTCCAGGCTTTCGCCGAGCTGCAGGCGGTGGACCCGGAAGCGGCTGCCCAGCTCACCCACCCCGGGGCGCTGCGGCGCACCTCCACCTTCGTCGACGGCCTGTCCACCGCCGGCCCGGCGTTCGGCCGCGATCCGTCCGGCGACCTGATCACCCGCTACAGCCTCACCGCCACCGACTCCTACCACCCCACCGCCCCGGGCCGACAGAAGCACCTGGACCGCGCCCTCGCCGCGCTGGCCGACGCCGCTGACGACGGCTCCCGGCACCGCACCACCTTCACCCTCGCCGCCGGGCAGGCCCTGGTCCTGGCCAACGACAAGCTCTGCCACGGCCGCACCCCCTTCACCGACAACTCCGCCGCCCCGCGCCTGCTCCTGCGCGCCCTGTTCACCACCCGCCCCACTGTCTGACGCCCGTCCACCACCTCACGCCAGGAGCACGGCATGACCCTCACCACCAACCTCGACCTGGGCATCGACCCCGAAACCGACGACCCGAGCGGTGCGCAGTTGCTCACCACCGCCCTCTCCATCCTCGCCGGGCACGAGCGCGCGGCCCGACAGGTGATCAACCTGGTGCCCGCCGAGAACGCGATGTGGCCCATCGCCCGGCTGCCGCTCATCGCGGACCTCGCCAGCCGGTACATGTTCGACCAGCACCCCGACCCCGACTGCGCCCAGTGGCGCTTCCCGGGCGCCCGCGAAGCCCAGTGGCTGGAGACCGGCCTCACCGTCCCCCTGCTGCAGCGAATGCTCGGCTCCGCCCACGTCAACGTGAGGCCGCTGTCCGGCCTGCAGGCCATGGAGATGACGCTGGCCTGCTACCCGGCCGGCGCACCCGTCGCGGTCCTGTCCCCGAGCCAGGGCGGGCACTACGCCACCGCCGACATCGCCCGCCGCCTCGGCCAGCACGTCCTGACCGTCACCGGCCCCGACCCGCACCGCCTCGACCTCGGGCAGCTCGCCGGGCTGTGCGCCACGAAGCGCCCGGCACTGTTCTACATCGACCAGTGCCACGCCCTCATGCCCTACGACATCGCCGCGATCACCGACACTGTGAAGGAGGCGTCGCCCGGGACCGTGGTGCACGCCGACATCTCCCACCTGCTCGGCCTGGTCCTCGGCGGCGCCGTCCCGAACCCGCTCGACTGCGGCGCGGACAGTCTGTCCGCGTCCACCCACAAGTCCTTCCCCGGCCCGCAGAAGGGCATCCTGGCCACCAACCGGAGCGGCATCGCGGCCTCGTGGCAGCTGGTGCAACCGCAGCTGATCTCCAGCCACCACTTCGGCTCCGTCGCAGCGCTGGGCCTGGCCCTCGCATCCTTCGCCGACCGCGCCGGCGACTACGCGAACACCGTCGTCGCCTGCGCCCGCTCCCTCGGCAAGCACCTCGCCTCGGCCGGTTGGGACGTCGCCGGCGCGGACATCGGCTACACCCACACCCACCAGCTGTGGGTCACCACCACCCCGCGCCTGGCCGCCCGGGTCGCAGCCGAGCGCCTGTACGCGGCCGGAATCCGCGTCAACTGGCTGGAGGACCTGCCGCTCGGCCACCCGGCGCTGCGCCTGGGCCTGGCCGAAGCCGTGTGGTGCGGCCTCGCACCCGCGGACATGCCCTTCCTCGCCCAACTCATCGACCAGGCCCTCACCGGCGCCCGCGAGCCGGCCGACATCGCCACCGACGTCGCCGTCCTGCGCACCGGCGAGCGTTTCCCGTTCGCCGTTCACCCCGACGAAGCGGCCACCACTGCCCTGGGCGAGGTCACCGCGCTGCTCGGCGGCGAGGTAGGGGGGACGAGCTGATGGCACTGCCCGCACCCGAGCTGGCGGCCGACGCCTCGTGCGTCGCGGTGTACCGCGATCTGCGCGACGGGGTGGCCCGTTCCTCAGCGCAGATCGGCTACGGCTACAACCTCTACCCGATCTCGACGGCGACCTCCCGGCACCTGCAGCAGGTCCTGAAAGCGTGCCTGCGCGACGGGCGGATGCACGAGTACGGCACCGTCCACGACGAACACGACCGTGCCCTCGCCGCCACCCTCGCCAGCGAGTACCTCGGCGTCGCCGTCGACGAGGACCAGGTGATGTTCTGCGCGGGCGCGAGCGAGGGAATCGGCCTGGTTTCCCGGTACCTGACGGCGTGCGACACCGCCATGCTCCTGCCCGCGCCGTGCTACTTCGCGTTCGAGCAGACACCGCGCCGCCACCCGCTGGCCGTCGCCGGCCGCTACCGCGGCGACGGCGCCGTCCACTGGTCCGGCGGCGGAGCTAGTCACACCGCCGTCGTCGAGATCCTCCCCAACGGCGTCACCGGCACCGGCTTCCGCCCACCCGCCGTCCAAGCCGACTTCCGCCTCGTCGACCTGGTCTTCCAGGCCGGCGGGCACAGCAGCAGGCGGCACCTGGTCGCCGACCACGCCCGCACCGCACTGGCCGGCCGACTCACCGACACCGCCGTCCTGATGACCCCGTCCAAGGACCTGTCCCTGCCCGGCCTGCGGGCCGGACTACTCATCAGCGGCGACACCACCCTGATCGCCGCCAGCCGCGACGACGTGTTCGACCGCACCGCCAGCGCCAACCCGATGACCGGCCAGCTCGTCCTGCTCTACCTCACCGTCCTGCTGATGGCCGAGGCCGCCCACGACAGCGCCCCGGGCACCTTCACCCGGCGCCACGCCTGGGTCCGCGCCCAGTACAGGCGCCATCGGGTGTCCACGTGCCCGACCGAGTCCACCTGCCGGGCGATCACCAACCACCTGGACCGCATGGCCGGGCACTTCGCCGAGGCGTTCCGCCTGCTCACCCACCACGGCATGGGCCTCCTGCAGGTCAGCGACGACATGCGGCCCATCGCCGGGTACTCGCTCCTGCCGCGCCTGAACGTCGACCTGCCCACCTCGCAGGACCTGGTGGGCTGGGTCAACACGGTCGGTCGGCGCTTCGACCTCAAGCTCAACCCCAGCTTGCTGTTCGGCGGCAACCTCGCCTCCTGGAACGCCCTCTACCCCGGCGAGCCGCGCATCCGCGTCAACCTGTCCGTCCCCCACCACGACCTCGTCCACACCCTGGACCTGCTGCGCACCGCCCGTCACGAACTCAACCGGGTGGGGGCCGCACGATGAGCACCCTCACCCGGCTGATCAGGGCTGCCGCCCGCACCCGGCCCGACGCCATGGCCCTCACCACCCCTGACGGCACCTCCTGGACGTGGGCGCACTTGGACGCCGAGACCCGCGCCTTCGCCGCCGCGCTACTGGACGCCGGATGCGCGGGTGGACCGCTGCTGCTCGCCGTGGCACCCGGCACCGACTGGGTGACCGCGCTGCTCGGGGCGTGGCGGGCCGGCGCGGTCGCGGTGCCGTTCGACGCCGGGCACCCGCCCGCCCGCCTGGCCCGTCTTGCGGACGGCTGCCGGGCCCGCGCGGCGGTCACCCCAGACGGCACCGCCCCCCACTGGGCGCCCGCTCTGCCCGCCATCGCCGCCAGTGCCCGCAGCTCCTGCCACCTGCCGCGCGTTCCGGACGAGGCGGCGGCGTGCCTGTTCCACACCTCCGGCTCCACCGGCACCCCCAAGCCCGTCGTCCTCTCCCACCGCGCCCTCGCCGAGCGTGCCCGGGAGATGCCGCCCGCCGCCGGCCTCACCCCAGACGACCGGATCGCCCAACTCACCTCCCCGGCGTTCGACGCCGCGCTGTGGGAGGTGCTGTGCGCCCTGGCCACTGGCGCCACCCTGGTGACAGCCCCGGCCGCTGCCCGCACTCCCGGGCCCGCCCTCGTACGGTTCCTCGCCGAGCAGCGAATCACCGCGCTGACGTGCACCCCGAGCCAGCTCGCCGCCACCGGAGCCCCGGCCCGCGATCTGCCCGATCTGCGGCTGATCGTTCTGGGTGGCGAAGCCCTCCACACCCGCCCGCTCGTCGCCTGGTTCGCGCCCGGTCGGCGGATCGCCAACGCCTACGGGCCCACCGAGGCCGGGATCGAGGCGTTCCTCGCGCCCGACGTCGACCCGCACGCCAGCCCAGTCCCGATCGGCTGGCCCCTGCCCGGCGTCGTCCCGATCGTCCTCGACTCCGAGGGCCGGCCGGTGCCGGAGGGCGAAGCTGGGGAACTCCACCTCGCCGGGACCGGACTCGCGGACGGCTACCTGCACAGGCCCGCGGAGAGCGCTGCCGCGTTCCTCACCATCACCGACCCCGCCACCAGCCGGCCGGTGCGTGCCTACCGCACCGGCGACCGCGTGCGCCGTCTTCCGGACGGCCAGTTCGAATTCCTCGGCCGGACGGACCACCAGCTCAACCTCCACGGCGTGCGCCTGGAGCCCGGCGAGATCGAGGCCCGCGCCCTGGACCACCCAGATGTCCAGGCGGCATGCGTCGTCCTCGACCCCGACCGGCAGCAGATCGCCCTCCACGCCGAAACGGCCACCGGCCTCACCCCGGCCGCGCTGCGCCGCCACCTCGCCGAGCACCTGCCGCCGGCCGCCGTCCCCGCCCGCATCACCTGCCGGCCCCACCTCGCGCGCACCGCCACCGGCAAGCTCGACCGCCACGCCCTCGCCACCGAACCCCCCGACCCCAACACCCCGCCAAAGGCGGCCGGCACCGTGCTGCCCGAGCCGCTGGCGACCTGGTGGCACGACGCCACCGGCACTCCCGCCCCGGAGTGCGGCGACTTCTACGCGGCCGGCGGCGACTCGCTGGGCGCCCTCGCCCTGCTCGCCCGCCTCAACGAGCACTACGACACCGACCTGACCATCGCCCAGTTCGCCGGCGACCCCACCGCGACCCACCTGCTGCACACCATCCGGAGGAGCCGATGAACCGCCCCGCCGCCGAGCCGCCCCGCATCCGCGGCATCCTCGTCGACCTCGACGGCGTCGTGCGCCTGTGGCGCCGCCAGGGCGCGGCAGCGGCCGAAGCCGAACTCGGCCTGCCGCCGCGCACCCTCAGCGCCTACACCTCCAGCCGCCACAGCGACGCCGCCCACGCCGGGGCGCTCACCTGGGAGGAGTGGACCACCGGGGTCCGCGAGCGCATGGCCGATGGCCTCGGCGCCGAGCGGGCCGAGCGGGCCTTCGCCCTGTGGAGCGCCGACCGCGGCGAGCCCAACGCGCCGATGGTCGCCCTGCTGCGCCGCGCCCGCGCCGCCGACCTGACCACAGCCGTGCTCACCAACAACACCACGATCCTCGCCGCCGACCTCACCCACCACCGGCTCGACGATCTCTTCGACCACGTCCTCAACTCGGCCATCACCGGCCTGACCAAGCCGTCCCCGCGCGCCTACGAACACGCCCTCGCCACCATGGGACTGGCCGCCGGCCAGGTCGCCTTCACGGATGACTCCGACATCAACACCGCAGCGGCCCGCGCGGTCGGGCTGCACGCCCACCACTTCCGCGAGCCTGGCGGCGCCGACGCCTTCGAGCGGCACCTCACCGACCTCGGCGTCGCCCTTCCCTACGATCCCGGACGCCCGGCCCCGCCCGAACCGGTCAAAGCCGTCGCGCCGCCGCCCGGCCACGCCGAGCACGACGACCACCGGACCGTGCGCACCCGCTACCTCGCCACCGGCCTGCCCGCCGACACCGTCGCCACCCGTCTCACCACCTGCGACGCCGCCTGGGCGCAGCCCACCGGCGAGCACACGCTGACCTCCGGCGACGACAACGGCCAGCTCACGCAGTGGCGGCTCGTCCCGCCCGGCACCGAGGCGGCCCACGCGGCAGGGCACCCGGGGGCCTGGATGCCGCAGCCGGCGCCGCCCGGTGCCGAGTACCTGCCGCCCTGGACTGCCGCCACCCGGGCCTCGGCCGCCCGGCACGCCACCGCTCTGCTGACGGAGGCCGCCGCCGCCCTCACCCACGCCGCAGACGCCCACGGCGTCGGCGACCGACTGTCCGCGGCGCTGCACCTGGATGGCGCACGCCGCGCCCTGACCCGCCTCGCCGCGATGCTCGCACGACGCCAGCCGCGCCCCTGGCCCGACGCCGCAATCACTCGCTACCTCGGCCACGCCACCACCGCGCTGCTCAACGCCTCCCTGCGAGCCGACCCGACCACCCCCACCGGGCTCGCCCGCTCGGTGACCGCCCTGTTCCACCTACTCGGCCGCCTCCGCCAGAACTCCGCCCTGCTGCTCGGCGCCGAAGCCGCCTGGCCCTGGCACGACCTCGAACGCCACCTCATCCCCCTCCTCGACGCCACCCTCACCGCGCCCGTGCCCGACGTGCTGTACGGCACGGGCCTGGCGACGTCGTACGACGACCACCGGCCGGTCGCGCCGGCTCTCGCCGACGCCCTGCGCGCCTTCGCCGCCGACCACCTCGCCGGACGAGACGTCCTCGAACTCGGCGCCGGCACCGGTCGCATCACCGCCCGCCTAGCCTCCGGGCCCGCGACCTACACCGCACTCGAACCGTCCCCGGACATGGCCGCCCTCCTGGCGGCCAGGAACCTGTCCGGAGTGCGGCTGTTCCTCGGGACAGCCCTCGCCATCCCGTTGCCGGACGCCAGCGCCGACGCGGTCGTCGAGCACGAGGCGCTGCTGTTCACCGACGACCCGCTCGCCGCCACCGACCAGGCCCTGCGAGTGCTGCGCCCCGGCGGTGTGCTCGTGCGCCTGCTCCTGCACGCCCACGGCGACGACCCGGCCGCCGACCTGGACGCCGCCTACCGCAAGGCTGCCTTCCAGGGCCGGCCCGCTCCGCTGATCACCGGCAAGGGCACCGACCACCTCGTCACCACCCACCTCGCCGACCACGGTCTGGCCACCACCGACACACTCCTCGCCGAGTACGACGACCACCGCAGCCCCGCCCAGGCCCTGGCCACGCTCGCCGCCCGGGCCTGGCCCTACCAGCACCAGGCTGACACCGAGCAGCACGCCGCCGGGATGGCCGCCGCCGAGGAACTCGCCCAGACCCTCCCGCTCGCGGGAGGGCCGGTGCGCTACCGCCTGCGCGCTCTGACCACCCGGCTGGAGACGCGGTGAACGCCCCTGCACGCCTGCCGGACGGCTACGCCTGGGCAACCGGACTCGATGACGCCCACGCCCTGCTCACCGACGCGATCGTCCCCCTCCTGGCCACCGGCGATCGGGAGCGCGACGAGCGGATCGCCACCGTACTCGCCCGCTACGGGCCCGCCGCGGGACCGCTCCCGCGCGCGGCCCGGGCGTGCGCCCGCGTCGTGTCCACCGGCGACGACCCGCGCCTGGGCCGGCTCGCCGCCACCGCGCTCGGCCGCCCCCACCACCACTACCCGACCCTCACCCAGGCCCTCGCCGACCCCGGCCCGGCTGGCGGCAGTGTCCTGCTCACCGCCGACGCCGCCCACCTGACCCTCGCCGACCTCCTGCCCGCCCACGACACGTGGACCCGTCGCGGCACCCGCCTCGGCCTGCTCACCGGACGCGACGCGCCCGCTGCTGTGTTCCTCCTCGCCAAGATCCTCGCCGCCCCCTCGACCCCAGACGGGGTATCCGCGCTGATCGACGGCACTACCGGCCGCTCCCGCCACCTCCACCGGCCCGGCGCGCCCCGGATCACCACCGCCGACGCGATCACAACCCCGTGGCGCACCCTGCTGATCGACGCGCACGGCTCCGCCGCCCACGCCCACCTCGGCACCGCCGTCCTGTGCGGCCTGCCTGGCGACGCCGAACGCACCACCCGCACCGGCCACCTCGTCCCCGGCGGCTGCACCCCCGGCCGGTGCAAGACCTCCCCGTCCAGCGGCACCACCGTCCACCACCCCCACGACCTGCACGCCGACATCCTTGGCCTCTACATCTGCAACGCGATCTGCCTCGGCCCCGACGAGCAGTACCCCACCACGGTGAACCTCGCCCTGGATGCCGTCGACGGACACCCGGCCGCCGTCTTCGGTCTCGTGCGCGGCGACGCCGACACCACCGCCGAAGACCCCCATGCAGCCGCCGACCTCCTCCACACCGGGGCCGACCTCGGCACCGTCACCATGGACGCCAACCGCCGCGCCGCCGAACGCGGCCTCACCGGAGGGGCCGCGATCCTCCTCGGCGACCCCGACCACCACCCCCACCCCGTGCACAGCGACCGCCCCGCGCCCCCCGCACCCCGGACCAGCCACCCCCGTCCACCCGCCGCCCCCACCCCCGAGCAGGACCGGGCCCTGGCCGACTGGACGCAGCGCACCACCGAGGCCGCCCTGTTCGAGGCAGCCCTCGGCGACTCCCTCGCTCACCGCTCCGACCCGGGACTCGACCAGTGCCTGCGCTCCATGGGCGAAGCGCGCAGCAGTGCCCAGACCCTCCTGCGGCGCGCCGCCCCGACCCGGGGCCTCAACCAGGAGGAGCTGGAACGCCTCGCCGGCCAGTGGGCCGAACAGGCGCTCGCCCTGCTCACCCGAACCCGCGGCGGAGCGTTCGGCCGCCAGCTCACCGCCCTGCGGGCCACCCACCGAACCCTCCACACGACACCGGCCCCGCCGTGCCCGCACTGCGCGATGCCGCTGACCGCGGAGCACCTCACCAGCGTGCTCGGCCCCTGCGACCGCATCGCCGTCACCTGCCCGCGCTGCGGGCCCGCCCACAGCCACCCCGCCGGCCAGCCCCTGCTGACCGTCCACGCCCCCGCCGCCGTCCACCCCGGCCAGCCCTTCACCCTCACCCTCGACGGACCCGAACGCGGCCTGCTCGCTGTCCACTTGCGCCCACGCAGCAGCCGCTCCGGCAGCTACGCCCACACCACCACCGACCTCGCGCAAGGACCGCTGTCCATCGACCTCGACGTTCCCACTGACCTGGTTCCCGAACTCGACCGGCTCTGGCTCGTCCACGCCGACCGGTTCCGCCTCGCCCTCCACCAGCGGCGTGTGCCCGTCCTGCCCGCCGGGTGCAACCCTGATAGGAGCACCCGCGCGTCGTAACCGCCGGCCAGCTAACGCAGTTGGCCCAAACACCAACATCCAGCGACGAAAGCGAGACAAAGTGATCATCTGGCTGAACGGCCCCTTCGGCGGCGGCAAGACGACCCTCGCCACCACCCTGCAGCAGGAGCTGCCCGGTGCCGTCCTCTTCGACGCCGAGGAGGTCGGCTTCCTCCTGCGCCAGATCTTCCCCGGCAAGTACAAGGACTTCCAGGACATCCCGGCCTGGCGCCCCCTGGTCGCCGAGGTCGCTCTCCGCTGCCACCAGGAGAACGACGGCCACCCGGTGATCATCCCGATGACCCTGCTGCGCCAGGACTACGCCGCCGAGATCCACGGGGCCGTCCGGGCTGCCGGCGTCCCGCTCCAGCACCTCCTGCTCCACGCTGACCCGGACACCGTCAGCGCCCGCATCGACTCCAGCGTCGAGTTCCCCGACGACGAGGCGCGCAGCGAGAAGGTCCGCGCCTTCCGCCGCAAGAAGCTGCCGATCTACACCGCGGCGTACGACAGTTGGCTCGCCGCCGACGCCGAGGTCATCGACACCACCCACTTCACCCCCCGCCAGGTCGCCGACCAGGCGTTGAAGATCATCGGCACCCTGTGACCAGCAGCGTCTCCGAGGCGATAGCGCGCCTCACCGGGCCAGCCGAGGTCGTCACCGACCTCAGCTGGCCCGGCACCACCGCAACCGTCCGCCTCTTGCGCCGCAGCGGAGGCCAGCGCCTGATCGTCAAGGCAAACAGCAGCCCGGCCTGCTTCATCCGCGAGCTGCACGCGCTGCGCACCTGGACGCCCGCCCTCGGTGAATCCGCACCGCAGTTGATCGACGCCGACGAGGACGCCCGCGTGCTGCTCATGACTGCGCTGCCCGGCACCCGACTCGACCTCGCCGTCCTCACCACCGCCCAGGAACAGGACGCCTACCGGCAAACCGGTCGCCTTCTGCGCCGCCTTCACGAAGCCGGCCCGCAGCAAACGATCGCGGACTTCGGCCGCCAGCGCGCCGCCTACCTGCGCGCCCAGCTCACCGGACCGACCCACCCCCTTGCCCCCTACGAACTCGACTTCGCCCTGGCGGCCATCGACCAGTTGGAGAGCCTGCCCCCGCAGAGGTCCCAGCCCTCCCACCTGGACCTCACCGCCCGCAACCTCCTCGTCGACGCCGACGAGCGCGGGCGGCTCAGGATCGCTGTGATCGACTTCGAGACCAGCCGCTACGAGGCCATCGGCCGGGACTTCCTCCGCATCACCCAGCGAACCCTGCGCACTCGGTCCGACCTCGCCGCCGCCTTCTACGACGGGTACGGCCGACAGCCCACGGAGGAGGAACAACGCCTCATCCGGTGGTGCGGGGTTGGGGACGCCGCCGCAATCGCCGTCTCCGCTGCCGCCGCGGGCCATGACGATTTCTCTCGGGAGGGCCACGCTGCACTTCGCGCCGCCCTCGCCGCCACGTAGCCCAGCGGACGGTGCCAGGGGTTAACGGGCCCCCGGATCTGCAAATACGGCGGGCGGGGCGCCAACCAGTCAGCGCCACGCCGGGCCACGGGGTGCACGGAACGATGCGGCGGGAGGTCTTCGCGCGGGCAAGGTTCCGCGGCCCGACGTTAGTACTCGTCCTACCGTCCCGGCCGTCACCAAAGGCGGCTTCGTCGAACTGGAGGAGACTGGGCAGCCGGGGCTGTCGGCATCGCTCTCATGACAGGTGGGCGGGCTGGCTCAGCCGGTGGCCCTGAACCTGCGGGACGGGAGCACCCGTTCCAGCCAGACCGCGTTCGCGCGGGCGGCCGTCAGGGCGACGTGGACCTTCGGTTCGTCCTCAAGCCGAGGGGCCTCGGTGTTGAACCGTACCTGGATGACGCCAGGGTGGTCGGGGTGGTGGAACTCGAACAGGCACTGCCGCCCGAAGTCCGGGTGTGGTCGGTTGCCCGGGTCGGGTCGGCGGTGGTGGCAGTCGCAGTGTGACTTCAAGATGGTTAGCGGCTGCCCCCATACCGGATTGCGGAACGCCGCCGCGAGTTCGTCGTGGGCCGGGCGGACGCCGTAGGCGTGGCGCAGTTCCCAGATCATGGTCTGGTCTCCGCGCTGCCAGTAGCGACTGCAGAAAGCCGTGGAGACGGTGTGCCACAGCCCAATGCGGCGCAAGAGACCGCTGGTGAGCCAGCGCATCTCGGCCTCTTCGTCGTCCCACTCACCGTGGTGATTACGGAAGTCGCGCTCCACCGCCGCGAGTTGCGGACGATCCCACAGCACCGGCACCCCGTCCTCGGTCGTGTCGTTCCGCAGGTCGGCGAGAAGTTGGCGCCAGCGGCTGGGCGGAGGGCCGGTGAGGGTGAGGTGTGCGGTCGGGGCCTGGAGCAGGCGAAGGTGCAGGCCCCGGTCGTCGATGTGTCCGACCCGTAGTCCGCAGACGCCGAGGAGCTGGTGCGGGCTGGTGCCGGAAGGCAGGATGCTCCTGATCGCATGGTCGGCGACGTCGTAGGGGTGGTCAGGGCGGCTGGTGTACGCGTGGTCGTCGAGGAGGACGTCGGTGCGATCGTCCAGGACACGGGTGGCACGGATGGCAACCGGGTGGGCCGCGTAGGCGAAACCGCCGCTGAACTTGGTGAGGAAGTGGTGCTCGATGAGGGCTTGGTCGTCGCCGGCGGCCCGGATCCCGGCGCGGGCGTCCTGGCCGCTTCGGGCGAAGTACCAGGCCGAGTCGCCGGTGTACCGGCAGAGGAGTCGGCGGTTGGCGCGCGAGCGCATGAGGGTCCTGTTCCCGTGCTGCCGCCGACCTCGGAGCACGACAACGGGGTGTTGGTGCAGCGAGTGCTGAGGGGTGGGCGCGGGCTGCCTGACCGGCTTGGTTCGCCGCGGTTCACCGAGTGGTCGGTTCCGGTGGGGCGAAGGGATCTCCCGCAAGACCTGGACAAAGATTGTCGGAGTGGAACCTGCGGGAGCAAGCCGCCCGGCTGCCTTCCACCCGATCGGCCCAATTCCCGACCGGCAGACCCCGTCCATGGCGGCCGGACAGCGTATCCCCGAGGTGTGGCCCGCCTCGGTCTGGTCGAGGCTCGGCGTCATGGGATCGATCATCGTGTTGTTCGAGCTTGGGCAAGGCGAGGAACCAGGCCCGGACGACGTCGGGCCGGTAGTGCTGGCCGTACACGCTGCAGGCTCGGACCCCGACGTGCCCGAGGACCCGTTGCCGCGCACTCTGTGCGGACTGGACACCGGCCCAATGGAGCACGCCAACTACCGCCCCGCCCGCCCAGGAGCACCTTGGTACCCGCCGCACCTGGCCGATCGGCGGTGCCGAGCGTGCGAGGTAGCCCTGCGGGCCCGGTGAGTTGGCAACTGCGATCCGGCACCGGCAAGGCCCCGAGCCCGGCGTCCTCTCCGTTCTGGGCCCTGCTAGGGAGTTGTTCGGATCTAACGGGGGCAGGCACCATGCCGTCTTGTCCGGCGGTGCTCATCCGCCGCTGTTCGCCTCAGGCAGGGTCAGGTCGGCGGGTCCGCCGATGGTCGTGATGTCGATGATGTCGCTGCCGGTGTTGTCGGGGTTGTACTGGAACGTGAAGCACCAGCTGTGGTCCGCGAGGCGTTGGTATTCGTCCTGGATGGCGCGGTGGAGTGTGACAAGGCCGGGATCGAGGATCCACGTGCCGTCCCGGTAGGGTTCGAAGCCGATCCGGGACCAGGCCCTGCCCAGCCGTTCGACGGCCTGCTCGTATGGAGTGTCGTCACGCTCCAACGGCCCGGGGAAGAGGGCGAAGAGCCCTGTGCCGTGGTTGAGGTGCTTGAGCGCCATGCCGGTGAGGAAGACCCCGAGCCCGTGCCCGCGCAGGCGCCTGTCGAGCTTCACCTCGTCGACGATGATGATCTTCCCGTAGGGCAATGCCAGCTGCTCGTCCAGGTCGCTGCGCAGGCTGCCGGGTTCGGCCTCGTCGTACAACGCCTTGGCGACGTTGAACAGGTCTTCGCTGATCTCGTCGAGGGCGGCGACCGGGTTGGCGCAGTCGGTGGTGTCGACCATCGTGATCCGGATGCCGCCGACACGGGCGTCGGGACAGCCGTCCCACTTGGTGTAGATGCCCACCTCCCATTGGTCGACGCCGTCGTCGAAGTACGGGTCGATCCACTGTTCGCTGGTGTGGACGAGCATGAAGTCGTCGATGCCGAGCGTCTGGACGTTGGTGTCGGAGGTGTCAGTGCGCCCCGGCGCGGTCGTGGCTGTCGGAGTCTCGGTGGGTGGACTGTGCAGGGACATGCTGCAGGGTTCCGGTCTCGTCGTTGTCGGGACGGGTGTGCGGGATGAAGCGGTTCTCGCTGTTCAGTTCGGTGATCTCGGCGCCGGGGACGTCGACGGGCAGATCCTGCGGCGTCGTGAGGATGACCTGGGCGCCGCCGGCGCCGTGAGTGGCTGCCGTCTCGGCGGTCACCTGCAGAACCGCGGAAGCCAGGCGCTCGCCTTCCGGCCCGCCGCCCACGCCGTCGATCGGGGCGTCCAGCCACTGCATGGCCGGCAGGAGTACGTCCGGCATGGTGCTGGCGGCCTCCAGGAGCGTCAGGTGGAGGGCGAGGTTCGCGATACTGATCAGACCAGCGGAAAGGGCCACGTGGCGAAGGGAGCGGCCGTTCACCCGCGGAGTGAACGTCTTCGGGTCGAGACTGGCGGAGCGCACCTTGTCCGGGGCCATCTGCATCATCTTCTCGGCGAAGATCAGCGACAGGTCCGCAGCCGTCCTCTTCCGGCGCTCCTGCGCGTCGCCCTCCGCTTCGGCCCAGGCCGCCCGCGCGTCGTCCGCGTGCTTCGCCGCCTGGTCGGCCGCACGCTGCAGTTCGACGATGCGCGCCAGTTCCTTGCGGCGTTCGAGCACTGCGGCGTACTCGGCCTTCGCCTCGCGTTCAGCAGCGATCGCCTGGGCCAGCGCCGCCTCGCGTGGTGCCACCTCCGCGAGGCGGTACGCCTCCGCTTGGCCGGCCGTGTTGCTGACGTCCTCCTCGGCCTTGCGTCGGACTGCCACGGCCTTCTCCACTGCAGTGTTCCCCGCCTGCAGCGCGTCGTCCGCACCGTGAGCCGCCTTCTGGGCGGATTCGCGTTCCCTGACCCTCCGCTCCAGGCGGGCAGCGCGGCCGGGGTCCGGCTGGCGGCACAACGGGCAGGCTTCCCCCGGTCCGGTTCGCTGGTCGAGGCTCTGCTCGCACTCCGGGCACTGCGTGATCGGCTGGCAGCGTTCCTGCGCGCGCTGCAGTGTCTGGCGGGCCAGGCCCCTCGCCTCATGCAGGGGGCCGAGTGCCTTCTGGGCGCGGTCGGCGTCCGTCGCGCACTGCGACATGCGCTGACGGGCCCGCGCGGCTGTCTGCTCCCGGCCAGTCAGCGCCGCTCGATGTGGGTCGAGTTCACCCGCGAGCCGCTGTGCGTCGGCCGCCGCCGCGTCCGCCCGTTTGGCCAGGGTGGCTGCCGCCGTATCCAGGTCCGCGGCGGTCGGGAGGCCATAGGCCAGCCGCTGCTCCTCCGCCTTGCGCAGGTCTGTCGCCGCCCGGGTCGCTCGGCGCCCGGCGGACGATGCCTCCGCTTTCAGCCTGGCTGCCTTCTCGTCCAGTAGCCCGAAGACCACCTCGATGGTGACAGCCATGTCCTGGGCGGTCGCGCCACCGAAGGCCCGCACACCCGCGTACGCCTGCCTCAGGTACAGCAGCGCCATCACGCTGTCGATGGTGACGCAGCCGCGCGATGTCTCCACCGCGGGGATGCCCATCAACTCCAACGCGAAAGAGCCGGCGCTACGTTGCCCGCCGTTCGACTTCACCGGGAGGACCTCGATCTCCCCCGTCCCAGTGTTGAGGAAGGTGACCTCCTGACGGGCCAGGTCCAGGGTGACGGTCCACGTCCCGGAGTCGACCTCCACGGTGTCCCGGATCGCCTCGACCTGGTCGACGATCACCCCGGTCAGCACAGGCGACGATGCGCCCAGCGCCGCGAAGGCGGCCTCCGCCGCCGTGCTGCACCCCGCGCCGATGCCGGCCTTGAACTGCCTCAGGAACGCGTCGTGACTTCGCCCGTCCCAGGCTCCGTCGATCTGGAACTCCTGCCTGGTGATCCTGAACCTGCCCGGCATCGGGCCCCCATCGCAACTTCGCGGCGCCGCACGGCACGGCTCGACCGACTAACCCCAACGAGGCGCCCTTTTGAAGAGGCACGGGCAACGATCCCGATACAAACCATCGAGGGGCGGCAATACGGTCATGTTGACGACGCCGCCCCTGCTCCGAAGACCGAACGGGCGTTCAACGGCGCACTCCTTAGCGGTGGTGCGGTCGGTCTCGCCATCACATGAACCGCCCCCTGTTCCACGGTGGTCGTGCCGCGTCTCACACCGCTCTCCGCACTGGGGCTTCGAAAGAGAAGCAAAGGCCCAACCCACCCTGGGTCACCGCCCGGACCGTGGCCAGACGAGGAGATCCCCTGCAGGCATGACGTACAGCCCCACCAGCCGAACACCCCTACGAGCGAAGCCCCGGGGCGACTAGGCTGGCCCGAGTTGGGGCAGCCAGTGGCGCCCGGCCGGCCGCTGGTGTCCGGTTCGGTGCGATCAGAACCATCGCAAGACCAAGGAGACACCAACGTGGCAGAGCGCAAGCCCATCGAGTCCTGGCTGACCGACATGGACGGGGTCCTCATCCACGAGGGCACCCCGATCCCCGGCGCCGACGAATTCCTCCGGAAGCTGCGGGAGTCCGGTAAGCCGTTCCTGGTGCTGACCAACAACTCCATGTACACCCAGCGCGACTTGCACGCCCGGCTCGCTCGAATGGGACTGGACGTTCCGGTCCAGCACATCTGGACCTCCGCCCTGGCGACGGCGAAGTTCCTCGCCGATCAGCGCCCTGGCGGGACCGCCTACGTTATCGGGGAAGCTGGCCTGACTACGGCGCTTCACGAAGTCGATTACGTCCTTACGGACACCGACCCCGACTTCGTAATTCTCGGAGAAACGCGAACCTACTCCTTCGAGGCGATGACCAAGGCCGTCCGCCTCATCAATGACGGCGCTCGATTCATCGCAACTAATCCGGACGAGACTGGCCCCTCCGCCGAAGGCGCGCTTCCCGCTACCGGGGCCGTGGCAGCGCTCATCACGAAGGCGACGGGCGTGGAGCCCTACTTCGTGGGTAAGCCGAACCCCTTGATGATGCGCGCCGGCCTGAACGCCATCGGCGCCCACTCGGAGCACAGCGCGATGATCGGCGACCGTATGGACACCGACATTGTCTCGGGCATGGAAGCCGGAATGTCGACCTACCTGGTTCTCACCGGCTTGACCCAGGCCGAAGACGTCGAGCGCTTTCCTTACCGCCCGACCCATGTGGTCAAGTCGATTGCCGACCTGGTCGAATTGATCTGATCACCTTAGGCGAACAGGTTTCCCATCCAAGGTGACCACCGCGAGAGAACGCTCAGCCACCGCCGACTTTGTCACTCCTGGCGGCTAGGGTCTGGAACCGTTCCCTCCGCACCAACGGTTACGCCCAAGGAGTAGTGCAGTGACAGTTCCAGATTCCGCCCACCAAGGGCTGCCTGCACTGTTCATGGCGGAACTCTCGGTTTGGCGAGACCGCTGGGGGTTGCGCATCATCGGCCCTGACCGCCAGGTCGTAACCGCGGCGAATATCGACCTCGGCTCTGCCGATCGCCACGTCACTGCACAGGCGGACGATCCAGGCCGATGGCTGATCGACGTCAGCGGCGAGACCGTTCCCGTGCCTCCGCTGGACGAAGCGGCCCAGGCAGCCGGAGCGGCCGGCTTCGTGATCGCCGAGGCCGCCCGATCCGACAGCAAGACGGCCCGGGGTTGGACCCAGGTCACCCGCGAGATGTGGACCTCGCCGTGCCAACCCGGGGCAGCCTGACACGCTCCCAAGCCCGAAGTTCGGGAACCCCATAGAACGACGAAGGCCCTCCCGCTATCGTGGGAGGGCCTTCGCGGCGTCGAGCTAGCTGTAGTCGACTTGTGACGGATGGCAACGAACCGCAGGTCAGGGCCAAATACGTTTTACTCGTGCGGGTCTCGCCGAGGACGACGTAGTCGGGGTTGTTGTCGGTCAGCACGTAACCGGCCTGGTAGAGCGCGGTGGTGAGGCCGGCCTCGCCGATCACGTACGCGGTGCCGTTCGGGCGCTGGCCCTTGAGGAACTTGGCGGTGGCCAGGGCGGAGGTCCAGATGCACTCCTCCGGCACCTCCAGGCCCATCCCGGCCAGGCGGGCGCTGAGGTCGCGCGGGGTGTAGATGGAGTTGTTGGTGAGGACGAGGAAGGGCTTGCCGGACTCCCGCAGCCTGCGCAGGAACTCCTCCGCGCCGGGGATCGGCGTGCCCTCGTGGATGAGGACACCGTCCATGTCGGTCAGCCAGGACTCGATGGGCTTGCGGTCTGCCACGTGCGTGTCTCCTGAAGTGTTGCAACGTCGTGCGGAGGGCCCTGACGCGGCCAAGCCTAATCGGCGCCGGTGGCCGGGGACAGGACGTCCCGCTGGGCGGGATGCGGCGGGCGACCTGCGGAAACCGGGAGCAACCGGGCGCCCCGTGATTGAGTGGGCGGCATGAACCCGCAGACGCCCCGCTCCCCGCACGACCGCCCGCTGCGCGTCGGACTGATCGGCTACGGCCTGGCCGGTTCCGCCTTCCACGCCCCGCTCATCGCGACCACCCGGGGGCTGCGGCTGGACGCCGTGGTCACCGCCAACCCCGAGCGCCGCGAGCAGCTGCGGCGCGAGCACCCGGGCGCCCGCGTCGTCGACACCCCGGAGCAGCTGCTCGCCGACCCGGACGCGCTGGACCTGGTGGTCATCGCCTCGCCGAACCGCACCCACGCCCCGCTCGCCCGCGCCGCCCTGCGGGCGGGCCTGGCCACCGTCGTGGACAAGCCGCTGGCCGCGACCGCCGCCGAGGCGCTGGAGCTGTGCCGGCTCGCCGAGGAGCGGGGCGTGCTGCTGTCCGTGTTCCAGAACCGGCGCTGGGACGGCGACTTCCTCACCGCGAGCCGGCTGGTGCGCGGCGGCGCGCTCGGCCGGGTGCACCGCTTCGAGTCCCGCTTCGAGCGCTTCCGCCCCAAGCCCAAGCCGGGCTGGCGCGAGCTGGCCGACCCGGCCGAGGTCGGCGGCACCCTGTACGACCTGGGCAGCCACCTGGTCGACCAGGCGCTCACGCTGTTCGGGCCGGTCGAGACGGTGTACGCGGAGATCGACGTACGGCGCGACGGCGCGGTGGTGGACGACGACGCCTTCCTCGCGCTGACCCACGCCTCCGGCACCCGCTCGCACCTGTGGACCAGTGCGATCACCCCGCTGATCGGCCCCCGGCTGCGGGTGCTCGGCGACGCCGCCGGCTACGTCAAGCACGGCATGGACCCGCAGGAGGCCGAGCTGCGCTCGGGCCACCGCCCGGACGGCGCCCACCCGTGGGGCACCGACCTGCCCGAGCGGTACGGCACCCTGGGCACCGACGAGTCCGCGGTCTCCCTGCCCACCGACCCGGGCGACTACCCCGCCTACTACGCGGGCATCGCCGCCGCCCTGGCCGCCCCCGGCACCCCGCCGCCGGTCGACCCGCGCGACGCGGTGGCCACCCTCGCCGTCCTGGAGGCCGCCCGCGCCTCGGCGGCCACCGGGACGACGGTCCGACCGGCCTGACGGCGGCGGCCGAGCTGGCGGCTGCGGCCGGGTCCGACGGCTGCGGCCGACCTGGCGACTGCAACGGGACTGACACCTGCGGCTCAGATCCCGATGACCTCCACCGCCGAGCCCAGGCCCCGGAAGTCGGCCACGTTGCGGGTGTACAGCGGCAGTCCGTGGGCGGAGGCGACGGCGGCGATCATCAGGTCGATCCGGCGCGGCCGCGGCTGCCGTCCGGCGGCGATGGTCAGGGTGACGAGGGTGCCGTAGCGGGCGGCGGCGGCCGCGTCGAAGGGCAGCGGGTCGAAGTCGGCCATCGCCGCGCCCAGCACCTCCAGCCGGGCGGCCCGGCTGATCGGGTCGCGCGCCATCGAGACGCCCTGCTGGAGTTCGGCGAAGGTGATCGCGGTCAGCTCGGGCACCGCGGGCAGGTCGGTGGGGTTGAGCAGGGCCAGGTCGATGTAGACGCAGGTGTCCAGCACTCCGGCGGGCCGCCGCCGGGGTGCTCTCCGGCGCTCAGCCACGCCGGCGCTCGAACGGGTCGTCGCCCTCGTCGCCCACGAGTTCGTCGGGGCCGAAGTACTCCTCGGCCTCCTTGCGCATCTCCTGGTAGTCGACCCTCGGCAGTTTGACGTGCCGGGCCACCAGTTCCTCCGCCGTGAGCCGCCGTCGCGCGGACACCGGCCGCAGCTCCGCGACCTCGACCCCGTTCCTGGTGATGTGGAAGATCTCCCCGGCCTCGACCGCGTCCATCACCGCGGCGGAGTTGTTCCGGAACTCCCGCTGGGTAATCGTCTTCATGGCTTCCACGGTAGCCCCGTGTAGCACGGGTGGCTACACCTCGGGCGGTGCGGCGGGAACCCGGCGGGCCGTACGATCGTCCTGCTGGACGTCCGAACACGGCAGACCGCGTGCGCACGTCCGAACTTCCGAACTTCCGAACTTCCGAATGACCGAACGCCCGAACGCCCGAACGTCCGGAACCGGGAACACACCGAGAGGGGGCCGCCGTGAGTGTCGTGGCGATGCTGCTCGGCCTGCTCCGGGTGCTGACCGGACAACTGGTGACCGACGGCGGCGCGCTGGCGTCCGTCGCCGCGATGGCGGCCGTGGTCCTGGTGGCCGGTGCGGTCGCGGGGGCCTTCACCGGGCGGCGGCTGCTGGGGGCGCGAGCCCCGGCGGCGGTGCGCAGCGGGGTGCTGCGGCGCCGGGCGTTCCGTACGGCGTTCCTTCCGCAGCGTGATCCGGACGCCCGGGGCAGGCGACGCCCCAGGGCGCCGGGGGCGGCCCCGGCGGCCGCGTAGTCCCGCAGTTCCTCCGTACGGTTCCCGTGCGGGCACGGCTTCCCCGTGCTTTCCCCCGGGTTCCCCCGTACGTCCTTTCGCGGCCGTCCTCCGCCGACCACTCATGTTCTGAGACCCCGGAGGGCTCGCTTCACCATGTCCGTTCTGTCTGTTCTCGACCCGGCCGTCACCGTCGCCCACGCCGTGGTCTCCTCGATCGCCCAGGTCCTGCCGACCGCGCTGGCGATCGTCCTGTTCGTCCTCGCCGTCCGGCTCTGCCTGCACCCGCTGGCGCGGGCGGCGGCGCGCGGGGAGAAGGCCCGTTCCAAGCTCGCGCCGAAGGTCGCCGAGCTGAACACCAAGCACAAGAACAACCCGGAGAAGGCGCGCGAGGCGCTCGCCGAGCTGTACCGGAAGGAGCAGGTCTCGCCGTTCGCGGGCTGCCTGCCGATGCTGGTGCAGATCCCGTTCTTCTCGGTGATGTACCGGCTGTTCACCACCCCGAACGACCTGCTGGACCACACCCTGTTCGGGGTGCCGCTGGGCCTGCACATCGGGAACGCGCACGGCGCCGGGCAGTTCGCGGTGTTCGCGGTGCTGGAGGCCGGGCTGGCGGCCGTCGGGTACGTCAACTACCGCCGGGCCCGGCGGGCGGCGGCGGCCGCTGCGGCGACGCAGGCCACCCCGCAGCCGGGGGCGGCGCTGATGCCGTACCTGTCGTTCGCCTCGGTGCTGTTCGCGCTGCTGGTGCCGGTGGCCGCCGCGCTCTACCTGGTGACGACCAGCGTGTGGTCGGCGTCCGAACGGGCCTGGCTGTACCGGGGTACGGGCCAGGTCCCGGCGACGGCGCTGGCGGTCTAGCGGGGTTCCGGGCCCCCGCCCGCCGGGCCGGCCTGCGCGGCGGTGAGCCGCCGGTAGTCGGCGGCAGGCGGCGGTAGGCGGCGGAGCCGTGCCCGAGGGGGCGGCGTCGGCGGCCTCGATCCGGTCGGGCAGCGGGGGGTGCCGTCGTGCCCGGCCGGTCGGACGCCCCGCCCGGAGGCCGTAGCCTGTGGTGATCGTTTCGGGTCCCGTCTCGGGACAGGTGGAGGGATGTCGTCATGGTGGCTGCTCCGGCGCTCGCCGAGCTGCGCGAGGTGTGCCAGCCGCAGGCCAAGCTGCAGAGCCGCAACGGTGAGCACTGGGCGGGCCGGCTCTACATGCGGGCGATCTCGCTGCGGACCACCCGGCAGCTGGTGCGCACCTCGGTCTCGCCGAACACCCTGACCTGGGTGATGGTGGTGTGCGGGGTCGGCGGCGGCGCGGCCCTGCTGATCCCGGGCCTGACCGGCGCGGTGCTGGCGGCGGTGCTCTTCCAGCTGTTCCTGCTGTTCGACTGCGTGGACGGCGAAGTGGCGCGCTGGAAGCGCCAGTTCAGCATGGCCGGGGTGTACGTGGACCGGCTCGGCGCCTACCTCGCGGACGCCGCGCTGATGATCGGCGCGGGCGTGCGGGCGGCGCGCGGGGGCTCGGAGCTGTGGGTGTCGGCGGGCCTGGCGGCCGCGCTGGGCGTGGTGCTGCTCAAGGCCTCGACGGACCTGGTGGACGTGGCCCGCGCCCGCAGCGGGCAGCCGCCGGCGGGCGAGGAGTCGACCCAGCCGCGCTCCCAGGGCATCGCGACGGCCCGCCGGTTCGCCTCGATCTTCAAGATCCACCGGGTGACGAACGGCATCGAGGCGTCGCTGGTACTGCTGGCGGCGGCCGTGGTGGACGCCGGGCTGCACAACCTGGACGCGACCCGCTGGACGCTCGCCGGGATCACGGTGATCACCTGGGGGATGGTGGTGGCGCACCTGGCGTCGATCCTGTCCTCCTCGCGGCTGCGCTGAGCCGCGGGGCCCGGGCCGCACCGAGCCGCGGGGCCCGGGCCGCACCGAGTCGCGGGGCGGAGCCGCACCGAGCCGCAGGGCGGAGCCGCCCCTCCCCCGCCGGGGGGAGGGGTCCGGCGCAAGCCCGTTGCCGGGCGGACGCGGGGGCACCGGACCGCCCGGGAGGGTGGAGCCATGACGACGCCACCGTCCACCGACGCCGCTGCCTCCGCCGCCGTTCCCGCCGCTTCTGCCGCTTCTGCCGCTTCCGCCGTGCCCGCCCCGCCCCGCTGGGCCGTCCGCGCCGCCCACCTGGCCGCGGTCACCGCCCTGCCGACCGGGCTGTGGCGACTCGGACTGGTCCTCGGGCGGCACGGCGGCTACACCGACGCGGGCTACCACGCGGTGGGCTTCACCGGCTGGGACGCGGTGTGGCCGCTCACCCTGAGCGTGCTCACCGAGGCGCTGGCGCTGCTCACCCTGGGCCTGGTCCGGCCGTGGGGCACGGTGCCGCCGCGCTGGATCCCGTTCCTCGGCGGGCGGCCGGTGGACCCGCGCCGGGTCGTGCTGGCGGCCTCGCTGGGCGCGGCCGGGCTGACGGTACTCTGGACGCCGTTCCTCGCCTGGTGGGCGGTGCCGCACCCGGACATGACCCCGCTCGGGCACCTGCTGGTCGGCTTCCTCTACCTGCCCGCGGTCGCCTGGGGCCCGCTGCTGGCGGCGGTCACCGTCTCGTACCACCGGCGGCACCGCGCGGTCGCCGCGCACCCCCTGGCCGTCGGCCGTTAACCGTGCCAGGCCGGTTCGGAGCCGGACGCGGAGTCGGGCGCGGAATCTGACGTGGAGCCGGACGCCGAGCCTCGCCCGGAGTCGGGCGCGGAGCCGGGCTCGTTGCGGGCGAGCGCGGCGAGGACGGTGTCGAGCAGGCCGGGGAAGCGCCGTTCGAGGTCGACCGTCCGCAGGGCGGAGAACCGGCGGTTGGCCTCCTCGCGCTGGCTGATCACCCCGGCCTCGCGCAGCACCTTGAAGTGGTGGCTGAGGGTGGAGGGCGCGACCTCCACCGGGAAGGTGCCGCAGGCCCGTTCGGGCTCGGCGCGCAGGATTCGGGCGATCGTCATCCGGGTGGGGTCGGAGAGCGCGTGGAGGACGTCGTACAGGTCGATCTCCTCGGCCGCGGGGTGGGCGAGGGCCGGTCGGCGGCGGGTGCTGCGGGGCACGTTCAGACCTCCTCTGATCTGCGATGTTCGACAAACGCCGAAACGAAGTGGTACCACTGTGGCGCAAACAGTTTCGTCGTTCGTCGAACATCGTAGTCGAGGGGGCCCGACATGCGCGCACTGGTGATGACCGCACCCGGTGGAGCCGAGAATTCCGAGATCCAGCAGATCGACGCACCGCACCCCGGCCCCGGCCAGGTGGCGATCGACGTCGCCTGGGCCGGACTGAACTTCGTGGACGTGATGGCCCGCCGGGGCGACGGCGGGTACACCGCCGAGTGGCCGTACCTGCCGGGCAAGGAGGTCTCCGGCACGGTCCGCGCGCTCGGCGAGGGCGTCACCGGGCTCGCCGTGGGCGACCGGGTCGCGGCCGCACCGGTCGGCGGCGGGCTGGCCGAGGTCGTGCTCGCCGACGCCGCACTGACCGTCCCCGTCCCGGACGGGCTGGCGCTCAGCACCGCTGCCGCCGCCCCGCTCGGCCTCGCCACCGCCGTCCTGCTGCTGACCGACGCGGGCCGGCTGACCGCCGGGGACAACGTCCTGGTCCACTCGGCCGGCGGCGGCATCGGCAGCGCGATCGCCCAGCTCGTCCCGCTGCTCGGCGGCGGAGGCACCCTGATCGGCACCGTCGGCCGCCCCGAGAAGGCCACCGCCGCCGTCGGCCTCGGCTACCACCACGCCTTCGCCCGCGACGAGAAGCTCGCCGACGCCATCCGCACCGCCACCGACGGCCGGGGCGTCGACCTCGTCCTCGACCCGCTCGGCACCACCGCCCTGGACCTCGACCTCGCGGTCGCCGCACCCGGCGGCCGGATCGTCCTGTTCGGCAACGCGGGCGGCGGCGAGGTCAGCGACCTGCCCACGCTCGGCCGGCTGATGGGCGGCAACCTCTCCGTCACCGGCTTCAGCCACCGCGGCTTCGCCGCCACCGCCCCCGAACGCCTCGCCCGCGCCATCCGCACCACCCTCGACCTGCAGGCCGAGCACGGCCTCACCATTCCGCTCACCGAACTGCCCGGCCTGGAGGCCGTACCGGCCGCGCACGACGCGATGCAGGAAGGGCGGGCCACCGGCAAGTACGTGGTGCGGGTCGCCGGTTGACGGGTGTCACATGACGGACGCCGGGCGCCACGGCCCGGCCGGTCGGCGTGAGCGAGCCGGCCACGGCCCGGTGCCCGTCGGACAACTCGGTGACGGCGAAGGCGGATTCGACCTTCCGGCGCGGCGGCTACGGCGGCTGCGGCGGAGGCTGCGGAGGCTGCGGCGAGCGCTGCGGGCATAGGCCGGGCCGGGGCCGCGTTGGGCCCGGCATGACCGAGATTCTGGTGATCGGCGCGAACGGCAGTGTGGGCAGGCACGTGGTGGCCTCGCTCGCTGAGGGCGGGCACGAGGTGCGGGCGCTGGTGCGGGACGGCGCCAAGGCCGCGCTGCCGGTGGGCGTGGAGGCCGTCCAGGGTGATCTGGCGGTGCCGGAGAGCCTGGTGGCCGCGCTCGGCGGCGGGGTGGAGGCCGTCTACCTGATGTGGCCCGGGATCCCGGTGCAGCCGCGGGTGGTGGAGCTGATCGCCGAGCACGCCGGGCGGGTCGTCTACCTGTCGACGGATGTGCCGGATCTCGCGGACGACGAGCCGGCCGTGATCTTCCACCAGGAGATCGAACGGCTGATCCGCCGGTCCGGCCTGGAGTGGACCTTCGTGCGGGCGATCGACTTCGCGGGCAACGCGCTCGGCTGGGCCGACCAGGTCCGCACCGGCGTCGTCCGCTGGCCGTACGGGCGGGCCCGCCGTTCGCTGGTCCACGAGCGCGACATCGCGGACGTGGCGGTGCGGGCGCTCACCGAGGACGGGCACGACGGCGGCAAGTACCTGGTCACCGGGCCGGAGTCGATCGCCCACGCCGAGCTGGTGCGGATCATCGGCGAGGAGCTCGGCACCGAGGTGCGCTGGGAGGAGCTGGAGCCCGGGACGGCCCGGGAGCAGCTGACGGCGGCCTGGGGCAACGCGGCCTTCGTGGAGTCCCGACTGCGGGCCTGGGAGTCGTTCACCCGCGAGCCGGAGCGGGTGACCGACACGGTCGAGCGGGTGCTCGGCCGCCCGGCCCGCAGCTTCCGCTCGTGGGTGCGGGAGCACGCGGAGGCCTTCCGCTGACCGGCGGTGTCAGTCCCGTTCGACGGCCAACTCGATCTCCCGGCGGGTCTCGTCGCCCGGCACTGGCACGGACACGCCGGAGTGCTTGAAGCCGGCCCGCACGTACATCGCCTCGGCGCGGGCGTTGGACTCGTGGACGAACAGCCGGACCCGCTGGATCCGGGGCTCGGTGATCGACCAGGAGCACTCCTGGGCGGCCCGGATCAGCTCGTTGGCCAGGCCGGTGCCGCGCGCCTCGGGGCGGACGTAGACGCCGACGATGTGGGTCTGCGGGACGGTGATGACGTCCCCGCCGAGGGCGCCCGCCCCGCCGGGCCGCTCGACCAGCACCGTCATGGTGCCGAGCCAGTGGCCGTCGGCGGCCTCCGCGACGAGTTGGTGCACGGAGTCGCCCTCGGCGGCTCCGGCGGTGCGCTCCTGCCAGAACTCGTCGGGCCTGGCGGCGGCGTTCTCGTGGGTGTCCAGGAAGGCGATGTTCGCGACCGGGTCCCGCAGTGCGGCCAGGCGGATCTCCTTGACCCGCTCCCACTCGTCGGTCCGTACGCGTCTGATGTTGGCGCTCATCACATGATCGTCAGCAGTTCGAACCCTGCGCGCAACCCCATTTCGAGGCCCGCGCACCGCCGTTGACCGATCGTCTACCGGCGACTGGCCTACTGAGGGTCAGAGATCCGTTGACGAACCGGGAGGACCATCATGCTCAGGAGAGCAGTCCGCACAGTGATCGGCGTTGCGGCGGCCCTGCTGCTCGGCGCCGCAGGCGCCTCGGCCCACGCGGCCGCGGCCCCGCCCGCCCCGGTGGCAGCGACGGGCGCGGCGGCGCCCGAGGCCTGCGGGGGCACCGCCATGGGCTGTCTCTGACCTGCCACCTCATGCCGACGGCGGCCTGCCCGGCGATGTCTCACCGCCGGGCAGGCCGCCGTCTCACACGATCACGACCAGCTGCCCGCCCCCATCGGCCGGCGGCGGGATGACGGGGACGAGGATCAGGCGGTCTTGAGGGTGCCGCCGTCGATGACGTGGTCGGCGCCGTGGATGTTGGCGGCGCGGTCGGACAGCAGGAAGGCGACCAGGTCCGCCACCTCCGCAGGCTCCGTGAGGCGCCCCGAGGCGATGCCCATCTGGCCGGGCAGCCCGGCGAGCAGATCGCCGTGGCCCACGCCGGACGCCGAGGCCACCCTGCCGCCGAAGCCGTCCGGGTCGGTCCAGAGCGGGCTGGCGACGACGCCCGGGGAGACGGTGTTCACCCGGACTCCGCGCGGCGCCAACTCCTCACTGAGCCGCTTGCCGAACAGGGTCAGCGCGGCCTTGGCCTCCGCGTAGCCCACCGGCGCGCCGGTGGGCGTACGGGCGTTGACCGAGGAGATGTTGACGATCGCGCCCCCGCGTTCCAGGATGCTCGGCAGCGCAGCCCTGGTGGTCCACACCGCGCTGAACAGGTTGAGGTCGAAGAGCCGCTGCCACTGTTCGTCGTCGGTGTCCAGGAACCCGCCGAGGGACAGTCCGTCCGGGTCGCCCGCGCCGACGTTGTTGACGAGGAAGTCGATCCCGCCGACGGCGGCCAGCGCCTGATCGACGATCGACCGTGCCCCGTCGCGGGTGCTCAGGTCGACGGACACGGCGGCGGCCGCGACCTCCTTCAGCTCGGGAGTGACGGTCCGGGCGGCGCCCACCACCCGGACTCCCTCCGCGGCCAGGGCCTTCGCGATCGCCAGGCCGATACCGCGACTCGCGCCGGTGACCAGCGCGGTCCTTCCGTTGATGCCCAGGTCCATGGGTTCCCCCCTCGTGTTCGAACTCTTGCCGAACGTGTCGGATGACGTTTTCTTGAACTACGCTTTCTTGAACTACAGGTCCAGAATCGGGGCACAAAGAACCACGGCACGGGGCCGCGTTGTTCAGAGGCCCGCCAGGGCCGTGTCGATGATCCGGACGAGGACCGGCCGGTCGAAGGTCTTGCTCATGACCCGCAGGCCCGCGAGGACGGTCTGGAGGTACAGGGCCTGCTCCCTCGCGTCGACGCCCCGGTCGACGTCACCGTCCCATCGCCCCCGCTCGATACGGGCGGCGAGCAGCTCGACCATCCGCTCCTCCATGCGGTGCACCGCGCGGGTGGCCTCCTCGTCCCGCCCGCCGAGTTCGGTGACGGTGTTCTGGGCCAGGCACCCGCGCCGGACCGGTCCGTCCAGGTCCATGTCCACGAGCAGCAGGAAGTACGCGCGGATGCCGTCCTTGGCGGTGCCCGGCCGGGAGAGGAACTCCTCGGTGATCTCCGAACCCATGCGGTCGTAGAGGTCCAACGCCCGGGCAAACAACTGCCGCTTGGAACCGAAGGAGTGGTACAGGCTGCCCTTGGCCACCCCGGTCGCCTCGGCGAGGTCGGCCGGGGAGGTGTCGGTGTAGCCCTTGGTCCAGAAGGTCTCCATCGCCTGTGCGATGACCACGTCCGGTTCGAAGCTCTTCGGCCTGCCCATGCCCCTACCGTAGTGATTATTTGACCTCTAGGTCAACTACTGTGGGGCGGACGGCTCCGGCGAGGCCCCGACCGGCTGGCGGTCGAGGCCTCGCCGGGCCAAGGAGCGTGGCGGCTCTAGAAGTTCGGCTTGAGGAAGCTGCCGTAGGTGTAGGGGCCGTCCGCCAGCCAGCGCGACGCATGCAGCGTCGCCGGGGACGCGGAGCTGCCGTTGAGCTGGAGCTTGGAGTCCAGGTAGTCGTAGTCGAAGCCCACCGTCACGCAGTCGGTCCAGGTGTAGCTGCCGGCGGCGAGCTTGACCGTACTGCTCACCGAGGGGGCCAGGTCGTGCCAGCCCCAGCCGTAGGAACCGGCGGCCAGGGTGAGGGTCCGCGCCGTGCACGTCTGCGCCATGGTCGAACTGATGGTCGCGGTACCGGTGTTGTAGACGGTGCTGGCCGCGGACGCGGTGGTGGCGGTGCCCAGGACGCCTGCGGCGGCCACCGCCACTGCGGCTACGGCGATCTTCTTGGCGAACATGTGGAGCCTCCCCGTTGTCGATGAACCGCTTGGAACTCGTGCCGTTCGCACCGGAGTTCGCATGGCCGCCGACTCTTCCAACGGCATGATGGAACGTCAAGTCCCGCGTGTCACACAGATTGTGTTGCGCCACTTTGACTGCGGAGGCGTTGACGGATCTCGGCGGCGAGGTGGCGATGAGCGGGGGTGTACGCAGGAAGTCGGACCGGTCGACTTCCTACGTACAGGCGGGGAGCGACGAGGGCTTCACTGCGGGAAGTGGCCGTCCCGGGAAAGGAGTCGGGGCGCGTGCGGTTTCCGCCAGAAGCAGGAGGACCGGGTTTCGCAGAGCGCGCCGACGAGCGCGGCGAGGAGGTTGATGATCAGGAGTCCGAGCATCGGTCACGGTCGCGCTTGTACTCGCGCAGGAGCGCGAGGAGGTTGATGAGGGTGCTCGCGGGAACGTTGCCGAGGCTGACGAGGCGGCGGCCGGCGAGGTTGCTCTCGCCGGGGTGGGCGGACGGCCAGAGGAGGCCGAACTCGCGACCCTCGGTGCGGAGTTCGATGATCAGCTCGGTGAGCTGGCGACCAGTGAGGTGGAGCAGGGCCGGGTCGGCGGGGCGGATGGGGTGGTGGGCGCTCACTCGGCATCGCCGTCCAGCTCGAACCAGACGGTCTTGCCGAGCTCGTGGGGTTCGACGCCCCAACGGTGGGTGAGGCCTTCGACCAGGTGGAGGCCCCGGCCGGACTCGGAGAGGGGGTCCAGCGAGCACCGCGAGGGGAGGGCGGAGGAACGGTCCGAGACACCGACGCGGAGGGTGCTGTCGCGGATGAGGATGACGACGCCCGGGGAGGGGGTGTCGCCGTGGCACCAGGCGTTGGCGATGAGCTCGACCATGGCGAGCTGGGCGTCGGCGATGAGGGACGGGGGCCAGGCCGCGAGGGTGAGGGCGTCCCGGAGGGTGTCGCGGGAGAGGGTGAGAGAGGGGGAGTTGAGGTTGCGCACAGGGTCTCCCAGAGGGGGATGAGTGAGACCGGCGGATGCGTCGCCGTGAACAAGCCCACTGGACTTGGGTGTTCTTCGGTGCCCGAGCGGCGTTACTGACGATCCGTTCGGTGATCGGTGCATCACAGACTGTAGGGCATGATGACTCACATGTGCCACCAGATCCGGAAACATGGTCCACCTGTATCCGCTGGACTGTTGACGAGTCGGCGTAGATGCTTGGGCCATGCCACCACGTACCATCCCGACAGCCCGGCAGGAACGGTTGGGCATCGAGCTGCGGAAGATGCGAGACAACGCCGGCCGGACGACCGCGCAAGCCGCCGCCGTCTTCGGCCTGGATCGAACGAAGATCACCCAGGTCGAAAAGGGGCACTACCCCATCACGGCGGAGCGGGTCCGGACGCTCGCTGAAGCCTTCGGCGAGACCGATACCGAGTACGTAGAAGCCCTTTCAGTCATGGCTGAGGATCGACGCAAGGGCTGGTGGGATGAGTATCGGGGCTTCGTGCCGCAAGGCTTCCTCGACATCTGCGAGTTCGAGCACCATGCAAAGGGCATGTACTCCTACCAGATCTGCCATCCGCCGGGGCCCATGCAGTCGGAGAGCTACAGCCGCGCGATCTTCCAGGACAATCAGGTCCGACTCACGCCGCGCGATGTGGAAACGCGCGTCGAGCAACGAATGCGGCGCTCTGAGATGTTGATGGCAAAGGGCACCCACCCATACACAGCGATCGTCCACGAGGCTGCTCTCCGGATGCAGTTCGGCGGCCGTGATGTGGCACGGGAACAGCTGGACTGGATGCTGGAGTTGTCCCAGCTGCCACATGTCACGCTTCGAGTGATCAGCTTCGCCGCTGGAGGCTTCAAGGGACCTGGCCAGGCCATCTATTACGCGCATGGGCCCGTGCCCCGGCTCGACACCGTCAGCTACGACTCGATGGAAGGGCCGATCTTCCTCCACCTGACTGAGCACCTGGAGGAGTACCGCTCAGTCGTCGAGCAGATGACTGACAGGTCTCTCTCGGTCGAGGACTCCCGCGATCTGATCGCGAAGATCAAGAAGGAGATATAGCCGATGGAGAACCACACGTGGATTCGGCCCAGTGCATGCTCCAACGCAGGTAACTGCCCTGAGGTAGCCATCGCTCCCGATGCCGTCTACATCCGCAGCAGTCTGCTCCCCGACGCCATCGCCCAACTCACCCCCACCGAATGGCGCGACCTCGTCTCCGCCATCCGCAACGGGGAGTTCGACGCCTAACCCCCAACCCCCAGCTGCACCGGCCGGCTCTGTCGGCCGGTGCTTCAATACGTCAATGTCTACCGAGATCGACGACTTCGCCAACAGCATCGGACGCCAGATCCACTCCTACTCCCGTGCCGGCCTCATGACCGCCGACGAGTGGACCCTCATCTCCCGCGCCTACCTCGACCACCTCGGCACCATCCCCCTCTCCACCCCCGAAGCCGAGGCCGTCCTCGCCGACGCCGCCGAAGCCGCAGCCGCCGCGGTCTCCTTCACGGCCTACTACCCCCACGAGCGCTTCCACGTCTTCCTCGACCACGTGAACTTCGGGATGAGCTACGACCTCGCAGCCGAGGCCGACCCCGCCCCCATCAGCGCCCGTCGCTGGATCGACGCCCTCTGCCTCGCGATCCTCACCGACACCTTCGACCGCCACGGCGAGGCCTTCTACTTCACCTGGGAGGGCATGCCCGAGCCCGACGACCTGGCCACCGGCCTCCTCTCCCAGGTCGCCGACGACGACGAGATCGAACTCCCCGCCGACACCGCCGCCAGCCCCGGCCTCCAAGCCCTCCACGCCCTCGACGCCGGCGACCGCCCCGCCTTCGACGCCGCCCTCGCCGCCCTCCTCCACCACACCGTCGACCCTCTCCCGCTCCTCCCCCTCGCGCTCTCCGCCCTCGCCTACCGCGCCCACCAGTGGCTGCCCTCCCCGGACAACAGCCGTCTTCCCCACGCCCTCGTCACCAACTCCTAGCTCCCGGCCCGCCGTCCCGGCACCTGGCCGCCGTCGCGGCTGGGAGATCCGCGCCGAGTCCCGTACCACCCGGCCCGGTTGCTCCGCATTTTGGATCACGGGCGCTGAGCTGCTAATGTTCTTCTCGTCGCGAGGGAGAAGATTCCTCGTCAGGCGTCAGTGGTACTACCAGAGTACGTCCTACTTTCAGTAGGAAGAGTCCGTGCAACCCGGGCCTGGCGCTCCAGAGTCGGACGGGCCCGGCACCTTTCACAGGTGCCGGGCCCGTCCGCGTTTCCGCCCCCGTCCCCGGTCCCACGCCCCCGACCGGCGGACTAGGACCAGCGCCCGATGGCACCCGATCACCGGCTCCCTAGGCTCACACCCACACCCCGCCGCCCCAGGAGCCCGAACCATGCCGGCCGACGCCACCGCGCACATCCGCCTCGCCCGTCCCTCCCGCAACCTCGAAGCAGCCGAGCACTTCTGGGTCTCCGGCCTCGGCCTCGACGTCCTCTACCGGCACACCACGGACGGCACCCCCGGCGAACACTCACTCCTCATGGTCGGCTGGCCCGACGCCGCCTGGCACCTGGAACTCGTCAACGACCCCGCCGCGCCCGTCGAACCGCGCCCCACCGCCGAGGACCTGCTGGTCGTCTACCTCGGCGAACCCGTCGACGACGCCCTGGTCCAGCGGCTGGAACTGCACGGCGGCAGGCGGGTGCCCGCCCACAACCCGTACTGGGACACCTGGGGCGTGACCGTCCAGGACCCGGACGGCTACCTGCTCGTACTCTCCACCCGCGCCTGGTCCGACTCGTAGCAGCGACGGGCCGACACCGCCACCGACACCGGGAACCATGAGGTCAGGGTACGAAGTCATGTACGACGTGAACTCCGACGCAGCAGCAGCACAGAACCCGCCCGCCCCGCCCCGGATCAACCGCAGGCGGCTGCTGTTGAGCGCCGCCGGAGGCGTGGGCGCACTCGCCCTCGCGGGCGGGGCCCGGTGGTGGGCCGACCGGGAGAACGCCCGCGGCCCCCGGCTCTGGAGCACGACGGCCGCGAGCGGGCGGGTCGTCCTCGCCGACGGCGCCCAGCAGGGCCTCTACGTCTCGGGCTACGACGGCAGCGTGCACGCGCTCGACCCGCGCACCGGCGCCGTCCGCTGGAGCCGGGCCGTCGACGCGCCCGATCCCGTGACCGCGAGCTACGGCGGCCGGCCGTCCGCGGTCGGGGACGGCGTGGTGAGCGTGGCCGCCTCGACTTCCCTGCAGACCCTCGACGCGGCGACCGGGGAAGTCCGCTGGCAGGTACCGGTGTCGGAGTGGCCCGGCCTGCCCTGGGGACAGGGCCCGGTCATCGGGGGCGGCAGCGTGTTCGCGGCCCACGACGGCTCGCTGCACGCCTACGACACGGCCACCGGCGAGCCCCGCTGGAGCAAGCCGTTGGGGTCCTCGGGCTTCCTGGCCCTGGACGGCGACACCGTGTACGCCGTCGGCAAGGAGTTCGGCGCCCGCGCGTTCGACGCGCGCACCGGCGAGCAGCGCTGGGCCCAGGACTCCGTCCTCGGCGCCTACGGCGCCCCCGTCGTCCAGCAGGGCGCCGTCCTGCTGATGTACGCCGCCGAGGGCGCCCGCACCACCCAGGTCTGCTCCCTGGACGCGGCCACCGGCCGGGTGCGCTGGCAGCGCCTGCAGCAGGGCTCGACCAACTGCCCGCTGTCGGCCGCGGCCGGGACGGTCTGCTTCCTCAGCGGAACGCGGCTGACCGCGATGGACACCGGGACCGGTGAGCCGCGCTGGACGGCCACCGTGACCGCGGGGCTCGGCCGCGGGGAGAACTCGATGACCGTCGCGGACGGCGTCGCGTACGTCGGCACCAACGACGAGCGGCTGTTCGCCTTCGACCTCGCCACCGGCCGCCCGCGCTGGCAGGACGCACCGGAGGAGCTCCACTCCGACACCGCGTACACCGATGTCTCGCTGGCCGCCGCCGGCCCGACCGTCTACCGCAGCACCCGCAACGGCGTCCACGCCCTCGGCACCCAGGCCTGACCGGCCACCCCGCCGTACGACGACACCGCCGTACGACGACACCGCCATACGACGACACCGCCGAGGACGGGGCGGGGCGGGGCGGGGCGGGGCGGGCGGGGACGGCGAGGACGGCTGACGGGCCCGCTCCTCACCCCGCCCGGCGCCGCCGCAGTTCCCCGAGCCACTCCCGTACCTGCTCGTCGTCGTGCAGGTACGGGCCTCCGGGACCGGTGGCGAGGTCGATCCCGTAGAGCAAGCCCAGGGCCCAGCGGGAGACTTCGTCCCACTCCAGTCCGTCGTCGAGCAGCCAGCGACCCGCCCAGCGGTCGGCCGCGTCCCGCTCCACCCGGCCCTCGGCCACAGCGGTGAACCACCACTCGATCTCGTCGAGGCCGGGCGGGATGGAGGGGTCGCCTGCGGCGACCGGGTCCGGAGAGAGATCGAGAGCCATATTTCCAGTCTGACGACAGGACTTCGTTACATCCAGAAAACGGCCTGATCGCACCGCTTTCGCATGAAGCACCCGGAAGCGGGTTTTCCGCTCTCGGGAGCCCGGGTAGGGCGGAGATGTTCGCACTCCCACGACCTCCAAGTCCGATGCGGAGGCGAATCCTTGAGACACCTACCGAAGGATTTCGCGATGAACCGGATCATCCGCAACGCCCTCGCCACCGTCGTGACCGCCGGCGCCCTCACCGCCGCCGTCGCGCCCGTCGCCATGGCCGCCGAACAGACCCAGCCGGTGGCCGGGGTGCAGGCCCAGGTCCGCAACCCGAAGACGGTCAAGGCCGCCGCCTACAACCAGGCCCGCAGCATCCTCGCCCAGGCCGGCAGCCAGACCGCCGCCAAGTCCCACCCGGCCCACGGCACCAGTGACGTCCCCGTCTCGTACGGCACCAGCCTGCTCGCCGCCGCCCGCGACGAGTTCCGCGCCGCCGACAAGAACCTTCCGGCGAAGGACAAGAAGTCCGACATGTCGATCGCGCACTACAACGCCATTCACAGCGCGGCCAAGACCATGGGCATCGACACCTGGTGACCCCTCCGGCCTGACCCGTCCGGCCCGACCCGTCCGGCCTGACCCGTCCCGCACATCCTCCACACGGAGGCCCGGCTCTCCTCCGGAAGACGGAGGGCCGGGCCCTTCGCCGGGAGGAGGACCGCCCCCGGCACCCGGTGCGAGCGTGACGCCATGACCACAACCCGCCCCGCCCGCCGCCGAATCGGCGCCACCCTCCGCACCGCGACCGTCCTGGCCGCCGTCTCGCTCTCCACCCTCGCACCCAGCGCGGTCGCCGCCCCCTCCGCCGACCAGCCCCGGGCAGCCACCGACTTACAGCCCGAACTGAACGCCCTCGTCGCCCAGGGCACCAGCACCGCCGCCCTCGCCGAAGTCCGCGACCACGGGCAGGCCGTCTGGCGCGGCGCGGCTGGTACCGCCGACCTGGCCACCGGCCGGCCCGCCCCCGCCGACGGGCGGTTCCGGATCGCCAGCGTCACCAAGACCTTCGTCGCGACCGTCACCCTCCAACTCGTCGGAGAAGGTCGGATCCGGCTCGACGACCCGATCGAGCACTACCTGCCCGGCGCCGTACCCAACGGCGGCAACATCACCGTGCGCCAACTCCTCAACCACACCAGCGGACTGGGGAACTACCTCGACGACCCGCAGGTGCGCGACAACACCGAAGCCGGCAACCGGCAGTTCCTCGCCACCGGCCGCTGGATCGAATACACGCCGGAACAGCTCCTCGCCATCGGCGCCGCCGTACCCCCGTACTTCGCCCCCGGCCAGGGCTGGCACTACTCCAACACCAACTACGTCGTCATCGGCATGCTCATCAAGCAGACCACCGGGCACAGCTGGCGCGAGGAAGTGCAGAACCGCATCCTCCGACCCCTCGGACTGCGCCACACCACCCTGCCCACCACCTCCACCACCATCCCCGGCCCGCACGCGCACGGCTACTTCGCGTTCCCCGAGGGGCCGGGGGACGTCACCCGGCTCTCCCCCACCATCGGCGACGCGGCCGGCGCCGCCATCTCCACCACCGACGACCTCACCCGCTTCCACGCGGCCCTCTTCGGCGGCCACCTGCTCGCCCCCGCCCAACTCGACGAGATGACCACCACCGTCCCCGTCCCCCAGGCGCCCGACCACGCTCAGTACGGGCTCGGCGTCGTCCGCTACGAACTCTCCTGCGGCCAGGTCTGGGGCAACACCGGCGAGATCCCCGGCTACTCCACCGGCCTGTTCGGGACGCGCGACGGCAGCCGCCAGTACGCGCTGTCCTACACCGAGTACGACAAGAGCGACCCGGACAAGTCTGCCGGGCTCTACCGGGCCTTCGAGGAGAAAGCCCTCTGCGGCTCCCCGGCCGCCTCGGGCTGACCCCCACGACTTCCGGGGCCCGCGATCCCCGGACCCGCGACTCCCCGGACCCCGCGCGCTCAGACCTCCTGGGCGCGCGGATCCCCGTCGGCGGAGCGGTCCGCGCCCTCACCCTCGCGCGGGTCCATGCCCCGGCCCGCACGGTTGAACGCCTGGTGGAACGCCCGGCGGAGCGGCGCCGCGGTGGTGAACACGAACAGCCCGAACAGGGTCATCGCCGGCAGCCCGACCACCCCCTGGAGGTAGTCCAGCGGATGGCGCACGAACCCGTCCCAGTTCTCCCACCAGTTCGCGGTCAGGTCGGCCACCATGACGGCCGCACCGAGCGACGGCCCCGCCGGACGGCCTCGGGTCACCAGCACGGCGGCCAGCGGATCGAGCACCAGCAGGGCGTGGAACAGCACCTGGCTCGGCAACGGCCAAGCCCCGTACGCGTGCAGCCCCCCGGTCAGCAGATCGAAGGCATGCACCCCCGCGCCCTCGACGAACCCGATCACCCACACCGCCGCCACCCACCACACCCAGCGCGGCCGCGCTCCCCACCCCCCACGGATCCCCTGTGTCACCGGGCCAGCCTAGAGGGGCTGTTGATCACCACCGGACCCTAGGGCCGGTCTTCGACGATCTCCTGTGCGGGGAGCACCCGGGGCGCGCTCAGGCTGCCGTCGGGGAGGACGTCGAAGACGGTGCGCTTCTCGCGGCCGGTCACGGTGATCTCGTCGGGCCCGGTCCAGTCGATGCGGACGAAGTCGCCGCCCCTGGTGTTCCAGGTGCCCATGCTCCAGTGGCGGGCGGACCAGCCACTGCCGGCCTCCAACTCCACCTGGTAGACCGGGTCGATCGAGAAGGCGACGTTGGTGACGGTCAGCACCCGGTCCGGGCGGTTCGGGCTGACGAAACGATCCTCCCGGCCTCCGTGGCCGCTGAACAGGAAGGACAGGGCCAGGATCGGCACCCCGGCGAAGACCAGCGGTGCCAGCAGGGCCGCGTAGCCGATCTGCGAGAACCGGGTGCGGAACTCCAGCCCGGTCACCAGCGAGACCACGGTCAGCACCACCGCGGAACCGATCAGCAGGACCGGACGGTTGAGCCAGTGCTCGACCACCACCAGCCCGCCCGAGCGGGAGGCGTGCCAGCCCGGCAGGTACACCAGCAGTGCCGCGAGCGCCGCACCCCTGAGCCCCCACGCGATCTGCCAGCGGCGTCTCGCCGTCATCCGTCCCCCCGGGCCGTCTTTTGCCGACCTTTGCGCGGACTTTACTACAGGGGCCCGCCGGGCCGGGGGCGGTGGCTAGCGGGGTGTGACCGTGGGGCTGCCCCGGCGGCCGTCCGGGGCCATGGTGATGGCCCTGACCTCGTGGTGCCGTGGTCACAGTGGAGCTTGCGCTGCCCCGAGTGGGTCTCGTCGTCGAGCAGCCAGGACCGGATCGCGCCGATCGCCGGGGCGACGACGACGGGCACCAGGACGAGCGCGAGGCCGAGTTGCGCGAACCGTCCGCGGGAGCCCGTCCCGGTCACCGCCGAGACCACGAGCAGCACCACCACCGGACCGAGCAGGAGCACCGGGCGGTTGAGCCGGTGCTCGACCACCACCGGCCCGCCCGAGCGGGAGGCGTACCAGCCCGCCGCGTATGCCAGGAGCGCAGCCAGTGCTGTGGGCCCGAGCCCCCACGCGATCCAGTTGTCACGCGTCGTCACCGTCCGCCCCCCAATTGCTCTTTGCCCACTCTTGGCGCGGACTTTACGACGGCGACGCCGGTGCGGCCCGGGTGGCAGGTCTCCCCGCCATCCGCGCCGCACCGGCTCCTACCGGCCGTACCCCCGTCACCGCCGGTAGAAGATGCTCCGCGACCAGAAGTAGCCGATCAGCGTCAGGCCGGCGCACCAGGCGAGGGCGCTCCAGGCGGACGTGGCGCTGATGCCGGTGCCCATCAGCAGGCCGCGCAGGGTCTCGATGATCGGGGTGAAGGGCTGGTACTCGGCGAACCAGCGGAGCCCGGTCGGCATGGAGTCGGTCGGGACGATGGCGCTGCCGATGAAGGGCAGGAACTGCAGCGGCATCGGCATGTTGCTGGCGCTCTCGACGGTCTTGGCGACCAGGCCGATGCCGGCCGAGATCCAGGTCAGGGCGACGGTGACGAAGAGCAGCAGGCCGCTCGCCGCCAGCCATTCGACCGGGCCGGCGGTGGGCCGGAAGCCCATCGCCAGGGCCGCACCGACCACCAGGACCAGTCCGATCATGGTCTGGATGACGCTGCCGAGCACGTGTCCGGCCAGGAAGGCGGAGCGCGATATCGCCATCGTGCGGAAGCGGTTGACGATGCCTTCGGTCATGTCGGTGCAGATGCCGATCGCGGTGACCAGCGATCCGGAGGTGGCCGCCATCAGCACGATGCCGGGCGCCACGTAGTCGATGTAGCTGCCGCCGCCGATGCCGGCTCCGAGCGCGCTGCCGTAGGCGTAGTTGAACAGCAGCAGCATCATCACCGGCATCACCACGACCGCGAAGGTCAGGGAGGGGTACCGCAGTGCGTGCTTGAGGTTCCGGCGGAGCATCGTCAGCGCGTCGCTGAGTGCGTAGCCGGCCGTTCCGGTGGCCGTGCTCATCGTGCACCCTCTCCGGTGAGTTGCAGGAAGACGTCGTCCAGGTCGGCCGTCTCGACGACCAGTGACTCGGCCCGTACGGAGGCGTTGTCGAGGACGTCCAGCACGGCCTTCACGGTGAGCACGGAGTTGTCCGCCGGGATGTCCAGCCGCAGGGCCTCGGTGTCGGCGGTGGCGTACTCGAACAGCGCAGCCGCGGTGCCCAGTTGGCCGGCGTCCGCGAACTGGAGCCGGATCCGCCCGCCGGGGACGATCCGCTTCAGCTCCTCGGCGGTGCCCTCGGCGACGATCCGGCCGCCGTCCAGGACGGCTATCCGGTCGGCGAGTTGGTCGGCCTCCTCCAGGTACTGGGTGGTGAGGAAGATCGTCACCCCGTGGTCGGCGACCAGCCCCCGGATGATCTCCCACATGGTGCGCCGACTGCGCGGGTCCAGCCCGGTGGTGGGCTCGTCCAGGAAGATCACCTCGGGGTCGCCGACCAGGGTCATCGCCAGGTCGAGCTTGCGCCGCATGCCGCCGGAGAAGGTGACGACGGGCTTGCGCGCGGCCTCGGTGAGGTCGAAGCGCCGCAGCAGGCCCTCGGCCCGCCTCCGCCCCTCCCGACGGCGGAGGTGGTTGAGGTCGGCCATCAGCAGCAGGTTCTCCTCGGCGGTGAGGAGGTTGTCCACCGCCGAGAACTGGCCGGTCACCCCGATCGCCTTGCGCACCCCCTCGGCCTGGCGGGCCACGTCGTGGCCCGCCACCCGGGCCAAGCCGCCGTCGGCGGGGATCAGGGTGGAGAGGATCTCCACCGTGGTGGTCTTGCCGGCGCCGTTCGGCCCGAGCAGGGCGAACACGCTGCCGGCCGGGATGGACAGGTCGATGCCCCGGAGCACCGCCTTGTCCCCGTAGCTCTTGGTCAGCCCGACCGTCGAGATCGCCGCCGAGGTCGCCGCAGCCGTCGTCGCGGCCGCTGCCGTGGTCGCCGCCATCAGGCCCTCCGGACGAGGATGCTGCCGACCTGGGTGGTGCCGCGGACCTCGACCGTCTCCCGGGCGTCGCCCGGACCGTCCGCCGGGCCGAGGGCGTTGCGGACGGCGCCGAACTTGCTGTGCACGTCGAGCCAGGCCGCTGTGCCCTCGGCGATGCCGATCTCGATGTCCCCCACGCCGGCCTGCAGGCCGACCTTGCCCCGGACGACCTGGCCGAGCCGGATGTGGCCGTTCGCCGTCCTGACGTCGACGTCCCCCTCGGCGAGGCCGATGTGGATCCGGCCGTTGGAGGAGTTGGCCGTCAGCTCGCCGCGGACCTCGTCGATCTCGGTGTCGCCGTTGCTGTTCTTGACCGTCAGCCGGCCGCCGACGGAGCCGACCTCGATCCGGCCGGAGCCGGTGACCTCGGCGCCGCCGGTGACGGTGCCGACCCGGATGTCGCCCATGTCGGTCTTGAGCCGGGCGCTCGCGGCCCGGTCGAGCTGGATCCGGCCCATGGAGGTCTTGATCCGGCAGTCGCCGAGCGGGCCCTCGGTGACGAAGTCCGCCATCGGGGAGTCGGCGTGCACCTCGGAGCCGGCGGGCAGCTCGACCGTGACGTCGATCGAGCCCTTCTTGCTGGAGAACACGGTGCGCTGCTTGGGGCCCTTGAGGGTGAGCCGGCCGCCGGACAAGTCGACCTGGGTGAGCTCGGCCGCCTTGACGTCCGCGTCCCTGCTGGCGCTGGTGGGCCGGACCTCGACCACGGTGTCGGTGCGCTTGCTCGCCCGGATCCAGACCGAGCCGATCTCGAACTCGATCGAGACGGAGATCTGTCCGTCAGTCTCGTACGTAGGCATGGCTGTCCCGTCCTCTTGACTCGTGTGGGTGTTCCCGCTGGTCGGAGCGGGGGTGACGTTGCAGGGGCAGAAGGTCGGATGGTGCGGAGGCGTCAGTGGACCCAGCCGGTGAAGCCCTGGCCGCCGACGCCGCGCGTGGTACGGACGCCGAGGTCGGCCGCCGGGCGGGCGGCGGGCTGTCCGCCGTCCAGCGCGCCGGCGACGGCCCGGACCAGCCAGGCGTTGAGGGAGAGGCCCTCCTGTCCGGCGGCCTCCTCCGCCCTGGCCTTGAGGTGCGCGGGCAGGCGCAGGTTGATCCGGGCGGTGCCCGTCTCGTCCGACTCCGGCGCCACCCCCGGCGTCACCGGTGGCACTATCGGCGGCACCACCGATGGCATCACGCCCGGCACCACGGACGGCACCACCGCCGGCGCGTCGCCGTGGAAGGCGCCGGAGCCGGGCGGCGCCGTCACCACGAACTCGGGATCGAGGCCGCGCAGGCGTACGTCCACCGAGCCCGGCGCGAGGTCACGGGTGACTTCGCCCATGGCGGCCGAAAGGGCGTTGAGCAGAGTGAGTCGCACGGCCGACTCCAGCGGGAGCGTCAGCCGATCGGCCAGCGCCCGCGCTTCGTCCCCACCGGTGGCGGCGGCCACCGCGAGCTCGTTCCGGAGGTTGTCGACGTACGGCGTGAGGTCCATGGCTAGAGCATGGCACAGCAGTGGTGCCATGTCGAGCCATTTGTGGCACCACTGTGGCACCATCACCCGAAGGGGTCAGGCGCCACAACGGAACCGCCCCGCCGACCGGAGGTCGACGGGGCGGTTCACCAGCGGGAACGCCGTCAGCGGGACACCGGCGGGAACGTCAGCGCAGCTGCTGCCAGCCCGCCAGGTAGGAGTCGATCTCGCCGACCAGCCGGGCCTTGCCCGGCCGCTCCAGGAACGAGGCCTCGACCGCGTTGCGCGCCAGCGCCGCCACCCCGGTCTCGTCCAGCCCCAGCAGCCGCGCCGCCACCGCGTACTCGGTGTTGAGGTCGGTGCCGAACATCGGCGGGTCGTCGCTGTTGACCGTCACCAGCAGCCCGGCCTCGACCATCCGCTTGATCGGGTGGTCCTCGATCCGGCCCACCGCCCGGGTGGCGATGTTGGAGGTCGGGCAGACCTCCAGCGGGATGCGGTGCTCGCCCAGGTGGTCGAGCAGCGCCGGGTCCTTCACCGCCTGGGTGCCGTGCCCGATGCGCTCGGCGCCGAGCTCGCGGATGGCGTCCCAGACCGTCTCCGGCCCGGTGGTCTCGCCGGCGTGCGGGACGGAGCGCAGGCCGGCCGCCCGGGCCCGGTCGAAGTACGGCTTGAACTGCGGCCGCGGCACGCCGATCTCGGGGCCGCCCAGGCCGAAGCTGACCAGGCCCTCGGGGGCGAGGTCGGTGGCCAGCCGGGCGGTGATCTCGGCCGCCTCCAGGCCCGCCTCGCCGGGGATGTCGAAGCACCAGCGCAGCACCACGCCGAGGTCCTTCTCGGCGCGCAGCCGGGCGTCCTCGATCGCCTCCATGAAGGCCACGTCGGGGATGCCGCGCTTGACCGAGGAGTACGGCGTGAGGGTCAGCTCGGCGTAGCGGATGTTCTGCCGGGCCATGTCCTCGGCCACGCCGTAGGTGAGCGCGCGGACGTCCTCGGCGTCGCGGATCAGGTCCACCACGCTCAGGTAGACCTCGATGAAGTGCGCGAAGTCGGTGAAGGTGAAGTACTCGGCGAGCGCCGTCGGGTCCGTCGGCACCGCGGACTTGCCGGCGTACCGCCCGGCCAGGTCGGCGACGACGCGCGGCGAGGCCGAGCCGACGTGGTGGACGTGCAGCTCCGCCTTGGGCATCCCGGCGATGAACGCCTCGATGCTCCGGTCGGCGGTGCCGCCGGGGGTGCTGCCAGTGGGGTTTCCGATCCGACTTCCGTCCGGCTGGACCACGGTGGTTCCCTTCTCCTTCTGCTTCTGCGCCGCACCTTCCGGGCCGCGCCTTCGACGCTGCGCCTTCTACGCGCGTATCGCGAACGTCGGCCCAGGATAGGCGCAAAGCCGGGCGGCCGGTGGGTGATCAGCCCCCGAGCGCGACCGCCACGGTGTGGATCAGCAGCCCGGCCAGCGCCCCGACCACGGTGCCGTTGATCCGGATGAACTGGAGGTCCCGGCCGACGTTGGCCTCGATCTTGCGCGAGGCGTCGTCGGCGTCCCAGCCCGCCACCGTCTCCGAGATCAGCGAGGTGATCTCGGCCCGGTAGGTGTCGACCAGGTACTGGGCGGCGTCCTGCAGCCAGCCGTCCACCTTGGCCTGCAGCTTGGTGTCGGTGGCCAGGCGCTCGCCGAAGCCGTGCACGCCGTCGCGGATGCGCCGGCGCAGTTCGCTGTCCTCGTCCTCGGCCGCGCCCATCACCAGGGTGCGCACGGCCGCCCAGGTGGAGTTGATCAGGTCCTGCACCTCGGGGCGGGCCAGCAGCTCGCCCTTGGCCCGCTCGACCCGGGCGATGGTCTCCGGGTCGGTCTGCAGCTCGGTGGCGAAGTCGGCGAGGAAGTTGTCGATCGCGCCGCGGGCCGGGTGCTCGGGGTCGTCCCGGATGTCGGTGACGAAGCGCAACAGCTCCTTGTAGACCCGCTCGCCGACCTGCTGGTCGAGGAACCGCGGGGTCCAGCCCGGGGTCTTCTGGGTGACCTTGCGGACCACGTCCTCGTGGTTGGCGGTCAGCCAGCCGTGCGCCCGGACGGTGACCAGGTCCACCACCCCGTGGTGCCCGCCGTCCGCGACCACCTTGCCCAGCATCCGGCCCATCGGCTCGGCCACCGAGGTGGCGGCGGCCCGCCTGGTCACCGCCTCGGCGACCACCGCCCGCACGTCGTCGTCGCGCAGCACCGCGAGCAGCCCGCGCAGCGCCGCCGAGGCCTCCTTGGTGACCCGCTCGGCGCTGCCCGGAGTGGCCAGCCACTCCCCCAGCCGACGGCCGACGCCGAGCGCGGCGAGCCGGCCGCGCACCACGTGGCCGGCCAGGAAGTTGTCGCCGACGAACTCGCCGAGCGAGCGCCCGAACGCGTCCTTCTTGGTCGGGATGATCGCGGTGTGCGGGATCGGCAGGCCGAACGGACGGCGGAACAGGGCCGTCACGGCGAACCAGTCCGCCAGCGCGCCGACCATGCCCGCCTCGGCGGCGGCCGCCACGTACCCGGCCCAGGCGCCGGCGCCGGCCGCCTTGGCCCAGGTCGCGAGGGCGAAGACCAGGGTCGCGAAGGCCAGCAGGCCGGTCGCGATGGTCTTCATCCGGCGGACGCCGTGTCTCTTCTGCTCGTCGGCCGCGGTGAACCGGACCCCGGGGCCGGTCCCGCTGAAGGCTTCGTCACTCACCCCGCCAGTCTGCCCGGTGCCCGGCGCGGACGGAGGCGTGCCCCACGATCACCCGCCCCGAACCCTCGGCCGCGCCCCTACTCCGCGCCCCCTGCCCCCGCCCGAACCCGGCCGCCCCGCCCGGAACCAGCCGCCCAGCACGGTCCGACCTGAACCAGCCGTACGCCCTGAACCCGGCTCACGCCCGAACCCGGCTCACGCCCCGCCCAGCACGATCCTCCGCACCCCCGCCCCCGCCCACCGCGCCGGATCCGTGCACCGCCGCCCGTCCAGCAGCACCACCACCCCCGGCAGGTCCGCCGGCCCCAGCTCCCGGTACTCCGGGTGGTCCGCCTGCAGCACCGCCGCCACCACCGGCTCCCCGCCGTACGCCGGCAGCCCGAGCGCCGTCAGCTCCTCCGCCCGGTACAGCGGATCGGCGACGTACGCCCTGGCCCCGGCCGCCTCCAGCGCCGCCACCAGCGGGAACACCCCCGAGTACGCCGTCTCCTTGACGCCGCCCCGGTACGCGGCCCCCAGCACCAGCACCCCCTGCCCGGCGATCCCGCCCGGCAGCACCCCGGCGAGGGCCCCGGCCAGCACCCCGACCGCGTACCCGGGCACCTCCAGGTTGGCCTCCCGGGCTGCCCGGACCACCGTGGCAGCCGGGTCGTTCCACAGGTACAGCCGCGGGTACACCGGGATGCAGTGCCCGCCGACGGCGATGCCCGGCCGGTGCAGGTGGCTGTACGGCTGCGAGTTGCAGGCGTCGGCGACCTCCGCGAAGTCCACCCCGACCCGGTCCGCGTACCGGGCGAACTGGTTGGCCAGCGCGATGTTGACGTCCCGGTACGTGGTCTCGGCGAGCTTGGCGAACTCGGCCGCCTCCACCGAGGCCAGCTCCCACACCCCGTTGGGCCGGGGCAGGTCGGGGCGCGGGTCGAAGTCCAGCACCGCCCGGTAGAACTCGGCGCCGCGCCGCAGCGAGGAGGCGTCCAGGCCGCCGACCAGCTTGGGGTAGCGCCGCAGGTCCGCGAAGACCCGCCCGGTGCGCACCCGCTCCGGGCTGAACACCAGCGCGAACTCCGCCCCGGGCGCCAGCCCGGAGCCGGCCGCCAGCCGGGGCGCCCAGCGCTCCCGGGTGGTGCCGACCGGCAGGGTGGTCTCGTAGCTGACCAGCGCGCCCCGGCGCAGCCCGGCCGCGACGGCGTCGGTGGCCGCGTCGAGCAGCGCGAAGTCCGGGGTGCCGTCGGCGGCGGTGACCAGCGGGACGACCAGGACGACGGCCGCCGAGCCGGCCACCGCGGCCGTGGTGTCGGTGGTGGCCCGCAGCCGGCCCTCGGCGACCACCCGCTTGAGCGCCTCGTCCAGCCCCTCCTCCCGGGGGAACGGCGGCACGCCCCGGTTGACGCTCTCCACCACCCGGGGCGCGATGTCCGCCCCGACCACCCGGTGGCCCTTCCGCGCGAACTGCACCGCCAGCGGCAGGCCGAGCTTGCCGAGCCCGACCACGCAGACGTCCAGGGCGGTCATCCCCGTCCTCCGTTCACCGAGTTGGCGAGCCGGCGCCACACCGGGTGGCGCCGCAGTCCGCGCCGCAACTGCTCCGGGACGACGCCGCGCCACAGCTGCTGGGCGAGGTTGAGCGGCGGTACGGCGACGGCCGGCGGCTCCTCCCGCAGCAGGAACAGCTCGTCGGGCAGGCCGAGCCGGGCGTCCCGGAACGCGGGGTAGCCCGCGTAGTGCCGCCACCCGTCCGCCACCACCGGCGGCTCGCCGTGCGCGGCCTCGTAGCGGATCTGGTCGCGCAGCGCCTCCGGCCGTACGGCGGCGGCGAGTTCGAGCCGCAGCCGCTCGGCGACCGGCAGCCGGTGGTACACCTCGCGGGCGCCGAACCGCTCGATCATCCGGCCGACCTCGGCGCACACCCGCCGCTGCAGCCCGTCGTCCAGCAGCAGGAAGCCGTCCTGGAGCAGCCGGGGTACGTCCCAGGCGAAGCTGCGAACCCGGATGGCGTCCAACTCCTCGCCCGGATCGGCCAGTTCGGCGGCCACCTGCTGCAGGGCGGCGATCCCGCGCAGCCGGTCCAGCACCGAGGCCCGCTCGGTGACGTTGCCGCGGTCCTCGCGCAGCACCAGGAAGTAGCAGTCGTAGTCGGCGAGGACGGACACCCGGTCCGCCCGCAGGCAGGCCTCCAGGGTGAACGGCTGGTCCGAGAAGACCTTCAACCCCTCGTTGCGGCGCAGGCCGTGGCGCCGGACGAGGTCCAGCCGGAAGAGCTTGGTGTCCGCCAGCGCCCAGGCCAGCGCCGAGTCCGCGAAACCGACCGACTCGGCGTCCGCATGGAAGATGCCCTGCGGCACCAGCCGCCCGTTCACCCCGACGTGCTTGGGCACCACCACGTCCGAACCCCAGGCGTCGGCGGCCGCGACCAGCCGCTCCAGCGCCTCCGCGCCCAGCCAGTCGTCGGCACCGAGGAACAGCACGTAGCGGCCGCGGGCCAGGTCCAGGCCGCGGTTGGTCGGGGCCGCCGGGCCGCCAGAGTTGGGCTGGTGGACCACCCGGAACAGCCCCGGGTGCCGGGCCGCGTACTCGTCCAGCAGCGCCTCGCCACCGTCCGTGGAGCCGTCGTCGACGACCACCACCTCCAGCCGCCCCGGCGCCAGGGACTGCCCGACCAGCGAGTCCAGGCAGGCGGTGAGGTACGGCATGGTGTTGTAGACCGCGACCACCACGGTCACGTCGGGTACGGTCATCGGGCGGCGGGCCTCCGGGGCTGACGGTGCGCCGGCGCGTGGGCTGACCGGCGGCGATGCACCGTCCAACTCGGCCGCCCGCCGGGGAGTCACGTGCCCTCCCCGGACGGGTGACCGGAACCGAACACCAGCTTGACGGGCCGGCCGCGTTCGGCCCCCGCCCGATGCGTCAGCCGGCCGGGTTCGGCCCCCGCCCGATGGGCGAGCCGGCCGGGTTCGGCCCCGCCCGAGGCCTCGGCCCCGGACGCCGTCAGCCGATCGCGACCTCCGCGTACATCCGCGCGATCACGTCCTCGATGGCCGGCTCGCGCACCGAGAGGTCCACCAGCGGGTACCGCTCCGCGACCGCCGCCACGATCGGCGCCGCGCTCTCCTGCGCCGGGAAGGCCAGCCACTGGCGCGGCCCCTCGACCTTCACCACCCGCGCCCCGGCCACCTCGATCGCCGGCCGGGCCTCGGCCAGGTCGACCACCAGCGTCCGCTCGCTGCGCCCGGCGGCGTGCAGCCCGTCCAGTCCGCCGTCGTGGACGACCCGGCCGTGGTCGATGACCATCACCCGGTCGCAGAGCTGCTCGATGTCGGTGAGGTCGTGGGTGGTGAGCAGCACGGTGGTGCCGCGGTCCCGGTTGACCTCGCGCAGGAACTCGCGCACCTTGCCCTTGCTGACCACGTCCAGGCCGATGGTCGGCTCGTCCAGGTAGAGCACCTGGGGGTCGTGCAGCAGGGCCGCCGCGAGGTCGCCGCGCATCCGCTGGCCGAGCGAGAGCTGGCGCACGGGGGTGTCCAACAGGCCTTCCAGATCGAGCAGTTCGACGCAGCGGCCGAGGTTCTCGCGGTACCGCCGGTCGGGGATCCGGTAGATCCGGCGGGCGAGTTCGAAGGAGTCGCGCAGCGGGAGGTCCCACCACAGGGTGGTGCGCTGGCCGAAGACGACGCCGATCCGGCGGGCCAGCGCGACCCGTTGGCGGGCCGGGTCGACCCCGGCGACGCGCAGCCGGCCGGAGCTGGGGACGAGGATGCCGGTGAGCATCTTGATGGTGGTCGACTTGCCGGCGCCGTTGGGCCCGATGTAGCCGACGCACTCGCCGGCCTCGACGGTGAAGCTGAGCCCGTCCACCGCGCGCACCTCGCGCTTGACCCGGTTGAACCGGCCGGTGCGGGCCCGCACGGTGAAGGTGCGCCGGACGTCCTGGAGTTCGATCAGTGCCATTCGGATTCCTCACGGAGCAGGGGGAGTTCAGCTGCCGGTGCCGCGGTAGGCGCGCAGCCCGGCCCGCCAGGCGAGCCCGGCGGCGGCGACGCACAGCGCAGCGGCGACCGGGGAGGCGTACTGGAAGGCGGTGGGCAGCCCGAGCGGGTCGGGGCGGCCGAGGATGCGCAGGGAGGGCAGCCAGTTGACGAAGGCCAGCGGCACGCCGAAGACCACCCCGGCGACCAGTTCCTTGGCGAAGACGGTCGGCGGGTAGTGCAGCAGGGTCGCGCCGCCGTAGGTGAAGGAGTTCTGGATCTCCTTGGACTCGCCCCACCAGAACTGGACGGTGGCGCCGCCGACGTAGATCGCGCCGAAGATGACGCTGCCGCACAGCAGCAGGACGGGCACCAGCAGCACCCGGTCCCAGGTCCAGTGCACGTCCAGGGTGGCCAGCGACCAGGCGAGCACGAGCACGGCCTGGATCGGGCGGCCGAGCCGGCGCAGGGAGAAGCGTTCGGCGCACAGCTGGGAGAGCGCGGGGGCGGGGCGGATCAGCATGGTGTCCAGCGTCCCGTTCATGATCCGCGCGCCCAGGCCGTCGGCCGAGCCGACCAGCAGGTTGGCCATGCCGAGCGAGAAGGTCGCGGTGGCGTACAGGAAGGCGATCTCCGGCAGTCGCCAGCCGCCGAGTTGGTCGGTGTGCCGGAACATGATCACCAGCACCACGAAGTCGAGCGAGTGGGTGACCAGGCTGGCCAGCAGGTTGAGCAGGAAGGAGGCCCGGTAGGCCATCATCGAGCGCATCCACATCCGGGCGCACAGCCACCAGGAGCGGACCGCCCAGGACGTCCGGGCGAGGAACGGCTCGGCGGCGAGCGGCTCGGCGGTGAAGCGCTCGGCGGTGAACTGCTCGACGGCAGAGGACCGGGCGACGGAGGACCGGGTGACGGAGGACTCAGCCACCCTGCACCACCACCCGCCGGGTCGCCAGCCACTGCGCGCCCCGCCCGGCGGCGAGCAGCACGGCCGCCCAGCCGAGCTGGGAGCCCAGCGCCGCGAGCAGCCCGGCGCCGTCCGCCCGCTCCAGGAAGACGTCCGTCGGCACCTTGATCAGCGCCGCCCAGGGCAGCACCCCGGCGAGGTCGCCGAGCGGGCCGGGGAAGAGCGCGATCGGCAGCAGCATCCCGGAGAAGAACATCGAGACCACCAGCATCACCGCGCGCACCCCCTCCGAGTCGTGCAGCCAGAAGCCGGTGATCGAGACCAGGAACCGCATCCCGAAGCTGACCAGCAGCGCGAGCAGCACCGAGAACAGGAAGAACACCCAGGTCAGCGCGTGCTCGGGCATCCGGGTGCGGAACACCAGCGCGCCGACCAGCAGCGGTACGGTGCCGCGGACCAGTACCTGGAAGCCGGCCCGGCCGAGGTCGGTGGCCAGCCACCAGGCCTGGAAGTCGACCGGGCGGTAGAGGTCGACGGCGATGTCCCCGCTGCGGAAGCGGTCCTGGAGCTCGTCCTGGAAGCCGCCGCCCCAGACCGAGACGGTGACCAGCATGGCCTGGCTGACCCAGATGTAGGTGACGGCCTGGCCCTGGTCGTAGCCGCCGAGGTTGGGGCGGGCCTGCCAGAGGGCGAGGAAGGAGGAGGCCAGGATGATGCCGAAGACGGTGTTGGTGAAGGTGCCGGCCAGGGTGGCGGCCCGGTAGGTGGAGTAGCGGCGGAAGGCGCCGCGGGCGACGGCGGCGTACAGCCCGAGGACGGTCCCGGAGGCTACGGCGCCGGGGGCCACGGCCCCGGAGGCGATGCCCTCGGAAGCCGCGCCCTCGGCCCCGGTATCAGGAGGCCTCGCCCCAGCCGGTGCAGCGTTCTGCATATTGTCTCCTTGTCGACAAATACGGGCAGGCGGATACCCGCAGGCACCCGCCCACACCCCAACGGCTCCGACCGGCCACACCCGGGGGTGCCGGGCCGGACGGGCGGAGCTGCCGAAAGTCGGTGCGATGTTCAGAAATCGGTGCGCTATGCGATGTGCACCTTTCACCGTACCGCCGGCCCCCACAGCCCGCACCCGGTTTTCCGACGCACCACGGGGCACGCGACACGGTCCGCACAACCACGCACCTCAGAGCCCCCGCCGCCGCTGAACCCGCGTCAAATAGCAGATAATCCCGCCATGACGTTGAGCACCCGCCGCCAGGCCAAACGGGCCGCCCGCCGCGAAGCCCGCCGCGCCCTCCCCCTCTGGCGCCGGCTCCTGCCCACCTGGCGGATCACCCTCGGCACCCTCACCGCGCTGCTCCTGCTCGCCGTCGGCGCCTTCGCCGTGCTCTACGTCATCGTCCCGGTGCCCGACCCCAACGCCCGCGCCGTCGCCCAGAACAACATCTACCTCTACGCCGACGGCACCACCGAGATCGCCCGCACCGGAGCCGTCAACCGCACCGACGTCACCATCGACCAGATCCCGCTGCAGACCCAGCAGGCCGTCGTCTCCGCCGAGGACCGCACCTTCTACCAGAACCGCGGCATCGACCTGAAGGGCATGGTCCGGGCCGGCTGGAACACCCTGCTCGGCAAGGGCATGCAGGGCGGCTCCACCATCACCCAGCAGTACGTCAAGAACTACTACCTGACCCAGGACCAGACCTTCGAACGCAAGGGCCGCGAACTCTTCATCGCCCTCAAGGTCGACCAGCAGCGCGACAAGAAGGACATCCTCGCCGGCTACCTCAACAGCAGCTACTTCGGCCGCGGCGCCTACGGCATCCAAAGCGCCGCCCACGCCTACTACGGCGTCGACGTCTCCCAACTCACCCTCGGCCAGGGCGCCTACCTCGCCTCCCTGCTCCAGGCCCCCAGCCTCTACGACGTCAAGACCGCCACCCCCGCCAACCGCGAGAAGGCCGTCGCCCGCTGGAACTACGCCCTCGACGGCATGGTCCAGCTCGGCTTCCTCACCACCGCCGACCGCACCGCCACCACCTTCCCCGAACCCATCGACCCCCAGCCCGCCACCGGCCTCTCCGGCCAGGCCGGCTACCTCGTCGGCGTCGCCGACGACTACCTCATCTCCTCCGGCACCATCGACGCCGCCACCCTCAAGGCCGGCGGCTGGCGGATCACCACCACCTTCGACAAGCCCAGGCAGGACGCCTTCGTCAAGGCCGTCCAGGACGAACTCACCGGCGAACTCGACCCCAAGGCCCGCCCCGCCACCGACACCGACGTCCGGGTCGCCGGCGCCTCCGTCGAGCCCGCCACCGGCCGCGTCGTCGCCGTCTACGGCGGCCCCGACTACGCCAAACAGCCCTACAACGACGCCCTGCGCCAGGACAACCAGATCGGCTCCACCTTCAAACCGGTCGACCTCGCCGCCGGCCTGATCGCCCAGCACACCGTCGACGGCCGCCCGATCACCACCGAGACCCGCTACGACGGCACCAGCGAACGCCCCGTCACCGGCGGCCCCACCCCGTACGCGCCGCCCAACGAGGACGACGTCGACTACGGCAACATCACCCTGCGCCACGCCATGGTGAAGTCCGTCAACTCCGTCTACGCCCAGGAAGGCGTCGACGCCGGACTCGCCCGCGTCCGGGACACCGCCATCAAGCTCGGCATCCCCGACAGCGTCCGCGGCATGGACCCGGCCAACACCTCGATGACCCTCGGCACCGCCACCCCCAGCGCCCTCGACCTCGCCGGTGCCTACGCCACCCTCGCCAACCACGGCCAGGCCCACACCCCGTGGTCCGTCGAGAAGCTCGAACGGGTCAACACCGGCGGTGCCGTCGACGTCCCCAAGATGCCCGACCACAAGCCCACCGACGCCATCGGCCGCACCATCGCCGACTCCGTCACCGACGTCCTGCGCGACGTCATCAGCCCCCGCGGCACCGGCGCCGCCGCCCTCGACCTCGGCCGCCCCGCCGCCGGCAAGACCGGCACCACCGACGCCAACCTCTCCGCCTGGTTCGCCGGCTACACCCCCGAACTCACCACCACCGTCGGCCTGTTCCGGGAGAACCCGAAGAGCCACGCCAAGGAGCCGCTGTCCGGCACCGCCGGCCTCACCCGGATCAACGGCGGCACCTTCCCCACCAAGATCTGGACCGACTACATGACCGCCGCCCTGAACGGCACCCCCACCCAGCAGTTCGACCTGCAAACCGGCCACGGCAACCCCGGCGCCGACACCTGGCCCACCACGACCGGCACCACCAGCCCGAGCGCGAGCACCACCCCCAGCACCGCCACCACCGGCGCCCCCGCGGCCACCACCCCCAGCCACGCCCCCAGCGCGCCCCCCGCCACCGACCAGCCCGGCCCCGACGCCCCCAGCCCGCAGAACCCCCAGCCCAGCCCCAGCCAGGAACAGCCCACCCCGAGCACCCGGCCCACCCAGACCCGGCCCGCCCGGCCCAGCAACCCGCCCACCCCCACCACCGGACCCACCGCCCCGGCGACGGTGCCGGCGCCGGCGCCGGCCCGGTGACGACGCGGTGACGACGCCGGCCCGGTGACGACGGCCGGCCCGGTGGCCTAACCGGACGCCAGCTCCCGCTCCAGCGGCGTCCGGAACCGCGGCGTCACCCGCACCTCCCCCAACCACCCCGCCAGCCGCCCGGCCTCCACCGCGACCGCCCGCTCCGCCTCCGCCCCGACGTCCCGGAACAGCCGCCACACCACCTCGCCGTCCGCCCGCTGCGCCCAGCCGCCGACCACCTCGCCGCACCACCACACCGTCGGCCCGGCATTGCCCGCCCGGTCGAACAGCGCCGGCACGTCCTCCGGCCGCAGGTACCAGTCCCGCCCGCGCCAGCCCATCACCGCCGGGTCCAGCGCCGGCAGCAGCGCCGCCCACGGCTCCGGCGCCGCCACCGGCCCCTCGTCCCCCGGCAGCACCAGGGCGGCCGCACCGTCCGCCAGCGCCACGTCCCGCGCGGCCACGTCCGCCAGCGCCCGGCGGACGTCCCCCAGCGTCCAGCCCGTCCACCACTTCACGTCCTCGACCGTGGCCGGGCCGTACGCCGCCAGCCAGCGCCGCACCACCTCCGCCTTCGCCTCCCGCACCGGCACCTCAGGCCACTGCGGCACCAGCGCCCACGGATAGCTGCTGCTCAGCCACGACCCGCGCGGCCGGCACCGGCGCACGTGCCCGTCCGAGGCCAGCAGCCGCAGCAGCCGACTGCCCACACTCTGCTTCGCCTCGTACGCCTTGCCCGCCGACATCAGCATCGTCTCGCGCAACTGCGGGACGTCATCGCCGAGTTCCTTGGTCGTCGCCTCGCCGCGCACGGCCAGCGCGGCCAGCACCTCGCGCTCCGCCGCCGCCAGCCGGGCCTCGTCCCAGCCCTCGGCGTGGTCGCGCAGGTGCTTCAGCAGCGTCGCCCGCTCCTTCGCCGCGATCGCCCGCGCCGCCGCCGAACTCACGTACGGGGCAAGGCCCTCCGTCACCGCGAAGATCGTCCGCCGCATCGACAGCAGCTTCACCAGCGAGACGTCCTCGTACAGCGCCCGGTCCACCTCCGCCGTCGCCGGCTCCGCCAGCCGCGCACAGGCCGACAGGTACACCGTCGCGGCGTCCGTCGCGTGCAGCCCGACCACCGCGTCGGCCACGTCCTCCACCCGCGCCGCCCGCACCGAGGGCGCCAACAACTGCCGGCGCCCCAACCGGGCCCGCCGCTCCACCCCACCGATCACCGGGACACTCATGCCCGGACCTTAGCGGCCGACACCGACAGGCCCGGCCGACTGCTCCACCACCCGCCCGGCGAACTCACCGAGCAGCGCAGCCGAGCAACCCAGCCGAGCGCGAACAGCCGACCGCGAACAGCCGACCGCCGGGGTCACAGATAGAGGCCGGTCGACCCCTCGGTGTCGCCGAAGCGGGACGCCGCCACCGCGTGCAGGTCGCGCTCGCGCAGCAGCACATAGGTGGCGCCGCGCACCTCGACCTCCAGCTTGTCCTCCGGGTCGTACAGCACGCGGTCACCGGGCTCCACCGAGCGCACGCTCTGGCCCACCGCCACGGCCTCCGCCCAGGTACAGCGCTTGGACAGCTCAGCCGTCGCCGGGATCAGGATGCCGCCGGTCGAGCGGCGCTCGCCCTCGCCGCCTTCGATGCGCACCAGCACCCGGTCGTGCAGCATCCGGATCGGCAGCTTCTCGCCCAGCCGGTCGTGCCGCACCGCGTCGTGCCCGTGGTCGGACTGGGTCGGGTCGTCGTTCGTACTCACGGTCCCGAAGGTACCGCCCCCGGGCGCGGAGCGTGACGCTGGCCCGGCATGCGGAAGGGCCGGACCGCCCGACGGCGCTCCGGCCCCTCCGGCACCACGGCTCAGTCCTTGCGGCGCTTGCGGGACGAGGCGAGCAGCGCCACCAGGCCGAGGCCGACCAGCGCGGCCGGGACGATCCGCTCCTTGCGCGGCTGCCCCTTCTCGTCCACGAACTGCGCCTTCACCTGCTCCACCAGGCCGTTCGCGGCCACGTAGGCCCGAGCCGTCTTCTCCTCGACGGTGGCCATCGCCTTGGCCTTGACCTGCGCGGAGATGGTGCTCGGGTGGATCCGTACGGCCAGCTCGTCCAGGTTCGCCGCCAGCCGGTCGCGGGTGCGCTCGATGTCCGCCTCGATCTGCGCAGCCGTCCGCGCCGGCTTGTCCTGCGTGCTCGCCTCGCCCACTCGGGCCACCCCATTCACTTGCCGATGTCGTCCTGTCGTCCTGTGCGACCAACCCAGTTTGTCAGCTGCCGAGCACGGACGCGCGGCCCCACCCACCAACGGAGGTAAGTTTGCCGTGGTACGACCGCCCGTCCCAGCTCCCAGGAGAGTACGACCGTGACTGAGCGCCTCCAGCCCGGCGACACCGCGCCCGCCTTCAGCCTGTCCGACGCCGACGGCAACCAGGTCTCCCTCGCCGACCACCTGGGCCGCAAGGTCGTCGTCTACTTCTACCCGGCCGCGCTCACCCCCGGCTGCACCAAGCAGGCCTGCGACTTCACCGACAACCTGGAGGTCTTCGCGGGCGCCGGCTACGACGTCATCGGCATCTCGCCGGACCAGCCGGAGAAGCTCGGCACGTTCCGCGAGAAGGAGGACCTCAAGGTCACCCTGCTCTCCGACCCGGACCACGCGGTCCTGGAGGCGTACGCCGCCTACGGCGAGAAGCAGAACTACGGCCGCACCTACCTCGGCGTGATCCGCTCCACGATCATCGTGGACGAGCAGGGCAAGGTCGAGCGCGCGCTGTACAACGTCAAGGCCACCGGCCACGTCGCCAAGCTGCTGCGCGACCTCAAGATCGACGCCTAGGAACGAGGCCCGGGACCGACGGAGCGGTGGCGGCACACCCCCCGACCGGGTGTGCCGCCACCGCCGTTCCCCACCTCGGGTGACCGCCGTCGGGCTCAGCAGGCCCCGAGGTCGTTCCAGACGCCCCAGGCGCCGCCGGCCGTGGGGTCGTCGCCCTTGGTCCACCACTTGTTCTGGTAGTAGTGGCCCTTCCAGGACACCTTGGTCGGCGACGCGTAGGTGGTGCCCGCGTCCCATGCCGGGGCGGCCGTGCAGGCGCCGGAGGTCGGGGTCGCGGTCGGGGTGGGCGTGCCGGTCGGCGTCGCCGTGGCCGTGGCCGTCGGAGTCGCGGTCGGCGTCGGGGTCGGGGTCGGCGTGGCCGTCTGGGTCGGAGTCAGAGTCGCGGTCGCGGTCGGAGTCGGCGTGCCGCCGTCCACCGCGCCCCGGGTCAGGTCGCCCTTGACCCCGTACAGCGTCCCGCCCACGTTGACCGTCCAGTTCGACGGCGTGGACACCGGCAGGTAGTAGACGAAGTCCATGTCGACCGAGGCGCCCGGCGCCAGCGACTGCCAGCCCGGCAGCTTGACCGACACCCGGTTGTAGGTGCCCTTCAGCCCGCCCACGTTGCCCGGCCCCGGGTTGTCCTGCCGGATCACCTGCAGCCCGAAGCCGGACTGGTCCTTGGCGTTGCCCGGCGCCGAGTTGGAGTAGTCGAACTGGAACTCGGTGCCGCCCGGCAGGGTCAGCGTCGAGTTGTTGACGATGTGCAGCTTCGGGTTGATCGGGTAATTGGAGTCGCCCAGCGCGAAGTTGGTGAACGACACGTCGATCGGCAGGGTCTGCTGCGGCAGCGCCACCGTCGAGCGGACCGCCCCGTACGGGCTCGCCGCCTTGAACTTGTCGTACATCAGCGAGGTGAGCGTCGAGCCGGGGACGTACTCGCCCTTGCCGCCGTTGGCGGTGGCGTCCCACCGGTAGTCGCCCGCGAGCTCCCAGATCATCGCACCGCCGGCGCCCTGGTTGACGATGTAGTCCGCCTTGGCGCCCACCGACTGCTCGTCCTCGGTGGACAGGAACACCTTCTTGGCGTCGTTCCACAGCCACGGCGCCACCAGGCTGGAGCTGTAGTTGCGGGTGTAGCTGCCCTGCAGGGCGGTGTCGGTCACGCCGTACCTGGCCAGGTAGTCGGGCAGGATGGCCTTCTCCAGGTTCTTGGCGTGCCACATCGGGTTCGACCCGGCCGGGGACTCCTTGCCCGCGGTGTCCTTGTCGTTCCAGATGTTGTCGATGCCGACCGCGCCGTCACCGCAGGAGGTCAGCCCGGAACCGGCCGGACAGCCGGTCGCCGAGGCGGTGCCCCAGAGGCCGTTGGTGCCGCCCTGGACGTTCTTGAAACCACGGGTGTAGTACGGCAGGCCGACGTTGATCCGGCCGGCCGGCATCGCACCGCGGAAGTAGTGGTACGACCAGTCGGCGTTCAGGTAGCCGATGCCGCCGTACTGCCCGGTGCCGTACACGTTGGCCGCCGCCAACTCGCCGTCCTTGCCGTCGTCGTAGAGCGAGGCGTTCGGACCGACGTACTTGTTCCAGGCGCCGTGCAGGTCGTACGACATGATGTTGACGTAGTCCAGGTACTGCGCCACCTGGAAGGTCTCCATGCCGCGCAGCAGGTAGCCGGAGGACGGTGCCGCGACCGACAGCAGGTAGTGCCGGCCGTCGGCGGCACCCGCCCTGTCCAGGCTCTCCCGCAGGGTCTTCATCAACGCCGCGTACCCCTTGGCCAGCGAGCCGCGCTTGGCGTTGGCGAGCTGCCAGTCCAGCGGGTTGCCGGCGTCCTTCATCGAGGTCGGGTACTCGTAGTCGACGTCGACGCCGTTGAAGCCGTACTTGCGGACGAAGTCGACGGACGAGGCGGCGAAGGTGTCGATGCCGGCCTGGTTGACGCTGCCGTCCGGGTTGACCGTCATCGAGTAGAACCCGCCGGAGTCCACCCGGCTGCCACCGTCGTCGAAGTAGCCACCCGTTTCGGTCCAACCACCCACCGAGATCAGGGTCTTGACGTTCGGGTACTGCTTCTTGAACTTCGTCAGCAGATTGAAGTGGCCCTTGTACGGCAGCGTCGGATCCAGCTCCGCACCCGGCACCCCCGGGAAGTCCGTCCCGGTCGCCGCATTGGTCGGACCGTCCGCGCCGACCGACAGCTTGTTGTCGCCGCCGACGTGCCCGAAGGCGTAGTTGAGGTGGGTGACCTTGTCCCAGGGGATGTCGCTCACCAGATAGGGCTGGTCGCCGTTCTTGCCGGTGCGCCATCCGGTGAAGTACCCGATGATACGGCGCTGGTGGTCGGCGCCCATCCTCTCGCGCCCGCCGGTGTCGTAGACCGAGCAGTACGGGACGTCCACCCCGGGCGTCTGGTACAGCCCGTCCGGGCGACAGGCCGCGTTGTCGACGGCCGCCGACGCCTGCGAGGGCGCCGCACCCAGCGTCGCCATCAACAGCCCGGCCAGCGAGGCCGCCGCCAACGACAGGACACCCGCCCGGGCCGCCGGACTCTTACCGCGCCGAGCGGCGGTGGGACGCCGCTGCGCCGTGCTTCGGATCAACACTCGGTCCTCCAGGAGAGAGTGTCGGCGCGTGCCTGTGGGGCAGCACGCACGTGGGGGATTCACAATTGGCGCCGAAGCTATGTGGTCTGAACCACACAGGTCAATAGGTCTGTACCAATTGGTCATCACTCGGCAAACCCCGGCCGGCCCGTGACCAAACGGGCTCCCGATCGTTCGCACACCGGGGAAGGGGCACGACAACTGCCCGAAGGAGACCGCCATGCCGGTCAAGTGCACGCGCGACCTGCTCGCCGCCGCTGCGGCGGCCGCGACCACGCTGGACGAGATGCTGATCGCGCTCGACCGCGAGCCGAACCCGTACAACCGCTCGTACCTGCGCCAGCGGATCAAGGCGTACGGCATCGACGCCTCGCACTTCCCCGAGCCCGGGACCTTCTACACGAAGGAGCTCCTGGAGGAGGCCGTTGCGGCCTCGCAGAGCGTGGCCGGAGTGCTCCGCCACCTCAATCGGCGCCAGAGCGGCGGCACGCAGGCCCTTGTCGGCCGCCGCATCAAGGACTTTGGAATCGACACCTCCCACTTCACCGGAGAAGCGCACAATCGCGGCAAGCCGTCGCCTCGCCGCCTGCCCCCGGGGGAGGTCCTCATCCAGCGCCCAGCGGAGGCCAATCGACTGCCCGGCTTCCGCGTCCGCCGAGCCCTCACGGAGCTCGGTCGCCCGGAGGAGTGCCAGGACTGCGGCACCGGCCCGGAGTGGCGCGGGCGGCCGATGACACTTGAGGTCGACCACATCAACGGGGACTGGTCGGACAACCGGCCGGACAACCTCCGACTGCTCTGCCCCAACTGCCACTCCATCACCCCCACCTACTGCGGGCGGAACAAGAACCGCACCGTCACCCGGCCATCTGCCGGGTGAGGAATTGTCCTCGGTCGATTCCATCTACCGGTAGGCTTGATGCGGCATGCGCCCGTACTCCAGCGGTAGAGAGGAGCGGTTTAGGTCCGCTTTGTCGTGGGTTCGAATCCCTCCGGGCGTACTGAGTCAAATGGCCCGCTCCCCTTCGGTTCGAAGGGGAGCGGGCCATCCTTGCTCCTGTGGCCCGTCAGCCGATGAGGTCCTTGACCACCGGCGCCAGCGCCCGGAAGGCCTGGCCGCGGTGGCTGATGGCGTTCTTCTCGTCCGCCGTCATCTCCGCGCAGGTGCGGCTCTCCCCCAGCGGCTGGAGGATCGGGTCGTAGCCGAAGCCGCCGTCGCCGGCCGGGGCGGTGCGCAGGGTGCCCAGCAGCCGGCCCTCGACGACGCGCTCGGTGCCGTCGGGCAGGGCGAGGGCGGCGGCGCAGAAGAAGTGGGCGCCGCGGTGGGGTTCGGCGATGTCGGAGAGCTGGGCGAGCAGCAGGTTCAGGTTGGCGAGGTCGTCGCCGTGCTTGCCGGACCAGCGCGCGGAGAAGATGCCGGGCGCGCCGTTGAGGACGTCCACGCAGAGGCCGGAGTCGTCGGCGACGGCGGGCAGGCCGGTGGCGCGAGCCAGGGCGTGGGCCTTGAGCAGGGCGTTCTCGGCGAAGGTGACGCCGGTCTCGGGGACGTCCGGGATCTCGGGGTAGGCGTCGGCGCCGACGAGTTCGACGTCGAGGCCGGCCTCGGTGAGGATGGCGCGCAGCTCGGCGACCTTGTGCTGGTTGCGGGTGGCGAGGATCAGACGGGTGGACATATCGCTCACCCTATCCAGCTATCCAGCGGGGAGGAGCGATCAGCCGGTGCAGACGGAGGTGAGGTTGCCGGCCGCGTCGCCGAGTGGCTTGAGGTCGGGGGCCTGCTTGCGGTCGACGGCCTGCTGGGCCTTGTCGGCCTGCTTCTGGAGGTCGGTCACGGCCTTGGCGACGTCGGTGTTCTTGGCGTTCCTGCCGATCTGGTCGAGGTCGCCCTTGAGCTTCTGCAGTGCCTTGCCGGCGGCCGCCGAGTCGTTGCTGGAGCCGTCGTAGGCCTTGGTGAGGTCGGCGAGGTCGCCGGTGACCTTGACGGCGGTGTTGCCGCAGTCGACGGCCTTCTGGGCGGCGGAGCAACTCACCATGCTGAGTGGGAGGATGGCGATCAGTCCGGCCACGGCGAGGGCGGCGGGGCGGGCGATGCTCGACGGCATCCGGTCCTCCTGGTGGGCGGGGGTTCCATGGGGAGGGACGCACTCCGCCTGCGGCGCGGTTCCCGCAGCGGGGGTGCTGCGGGAACCGTACGGGCTGGGGGCCGGGCGTGTACAGCGGGCCGTACAGGCGTTCAGCCGCCGGGGGTTCAGCCTTCCAGCGCCTTGCGCTGGATCTCGTCGAGCTCGGCGCAGCCGAGGGTGCCGAGGTCGAGCAGCCGGTTGAGCAGGTCGCGGTCGAACGGGGCGCCCTCGGCGGTGCCCTGGACCTCGACGAAGCGGCCGTCGGAGGTGCAGACGATGTTCATGTCGGTCTCGGCGCGCACGTCCTCCTCGTACTGGAGGTCGAGCATCGGGACGCCGTCGATGATGCCGACGCTGACGGCGCTGACGCCGCCGGTGATGGGCTGGCCCTTGGCGCGCAGCAGCTTGCGCTCGCGGGCCCAGGAGACGGCGTCGACGAGGGCGACGTAGGCGCCGGTGATGGCGGCGGTGCGGGTGCCGCCGTCGGCCTGGAGGACGTCGCAGTCGAGGACGATGGTGTTCTCGGCGAGGGCGCGGTGGTCGATGACGGCGCGCAGCGAGCGGCCGATGAGCCGGCTGATCTCGTGGGTGCGGCCGCCGATGCGGCCCTTGACGGACTCGCGGTCGCCGCGGGTGTTGGTGGCTCGCGGGAGCATGGAGTACTCGGCGGTGACCCAGCCTTCGCCGCTGCCCTTGCGCCAGCGCGGGACGCCTTCGGTGACGCTGGCGGTGCACAGCACCTTGGTGTCGCCGTAGGAGACGAGGACGGAGCCTTCGGCGTGCTTGCTCCAGCCCCGTTCGATGGTGATGGGGCGGAGCTGGTCGGGGGTGCGGCCGTCGATGCGTGACATAGCCACTGAGCGTAGCCGCTCGGGTGGGTGGTTCCGGATGTGCCTCGGCCCGCCGTCTCCCTGAGCGGGTCGGCGGGCCGCGGGTGGTCGAGCCTGGGTGGCTCAGCTCACATCATGTCCTCGATGTCGGCGGCGATCGGGTCGGCGTCGGTGCCGATGACGACCTGGATCGCGGTGCCCATCTTGACGACGCCGTGGGCGCCGGCGGCCTTGAGGGCGGCCTCGTCGACCAGGGAGGCGTCCTTGACCTCGGTGCGCAGGCGGGTGATGCAGCCCTCGACCTCTTCGATGTTGTCGATGCCGCCCAGACCGGCGACGATCTTCTCAGCCTTGCTGGCCATCTGGTTTTCTCCCTCTGTCTCGGCTCTTCGGCGGCTCTGCCGGGTGCCGTCGTGCGCTGTGCTGGGTGGGTCCTCGACCGTCGGGTGGTGAGGTCCGTGCCGGTGGCTGACGCGGGTTCAGCTGCGGTCGCGCTGCCGGGCAGCGCGACCAGCATGACCCGAGCCGGGCCGGTCTGCCACGTTAGTCCACTTTTGGCCCATTCCGGCGCGCAGGCTCCCGGCCGCCACCCGAGGATGACGATCAGCGGGGGCTCGCGTCCCGGCGTCCGGCCCGCGTCCCAAAGTGGTCTACACCAATATATGTGTACTCCGATGAACGCGGGAACGGCACCGGGTGTTCCTGGCCCCCGCCCGAGGGTCCCGCAGGGGCCCGCCGGTCGGCAACTGCTCCCGGAGGGCGAAGGATGAGCTCGGCAGGCGCCACGGCCCCGCAGACCACGTGGTGGCACACCTTCTACGGCGGCCTCCAGAAGATGGGCCGCTCGCTGCAGCTGCCGGTCGCGGTCCTCCCCGCGGCGGGCATCCTCAACCGGCTCGGACAGCCCGACGTGTTCGGCAAGGACGGCCTGGGCTGGAACGACGTCGCCAGGGTCTTCGCGGCGGCCGGCGGCGCACTGCTCGACTCCTCACTCGGCCTGCCGATGCTGTTCTGCGTCGGAGTGGCGATCGGCATGGCCAAGAAGGCGGACGGTTCGACGGCGCTGGCGGCCGTGGTCGGCTTCCTCGTCTTCTACAAGGTGCTGCACGCCTTCCCGGAGAAGTGCAAGCCGCCGACGGTGCTGATCAGCGACCAGTGCGTGGACTACTCCTCGGCGAAGGCCGCCAATGCGACGTACCAGAACCCGGGGGTGCTGGGCGGCATCCTGATCGGTCTGATGTCGGCCTGGCTCTGGGTCCGCTTCCATCGCGTCAGACTGGTCGACTGGCTGGGCTTCTTCAACGGCCGCCGCCTCGTGCCGATGATCACCGCCCTGGTCGGCATGCTGACCGCGGTGGTCGCGCTGTGGGTGTGGCCGCCGGTCGGCCGCGGCCTGAACGACTTCTCGCAGACCCTGGCCGATCTGGGCGCGGGCGGCGCCGGCATCTTCGGCCTGTGCAACCGCGCACTGCTGCTGATCGGCATGCACCAGTTGCTGAACACCTTCGTCTGGTTCCAGTTCGGCGAGTTCACGAAGCCGGACGGCAGCATCGTGCACGGCGACATCCCGCGTTTCCTGGCGGGCGACCCGACGGCCGGCCAGTTCCAGTCCGGATTCTTCCCGATCATGATGTTCGCGCTGCCCGCCGCGGCACTCGCGATCGCCCACTCGGCCAAGCCGCACCGCCGCAAGGAGATCTACGGCCTGATGCTCTCGGTCGGCCTGACCTCCTTCGTCACCGGCGTCACCGAGCCGATCGAGTACTCCTTCGCCTACATCGCCCCGGCCCTGTACGGCGTGCACGCGCTGCTGACCGGCGCCTCGATGGCGGTCACCTGGGGGCTGGGGGTGCACGACGGCTTCAGCTTCTCGGCCGGCCTGATCGACTACGTGATCAACTGGGGACTCGCCACCAAACCGTGGATGATCATCGTCATCGGGCTGTGCTTCGCCGCGGTGTACTACGCGCTCTTCCGGTTCATCATCGTCAAATTCGACCTGAAAACACCGGGCCGGGAGGACGAGGCCGAAGTCGAGGACGTCACCAAAGCCTGATTCACCCCCGATTCGGCCGCCGCCCGGAACACCACTCGCAAAGGCCCTCGGACCCGCCGGTCCGAGGGCCTTCGGCATTTCGGGAAAGGACGGAATTCCCTACCGGGACTCGCCGAAAAGGCAATTCGGTCGCGATCCGACCGGACAGCGGGCGCTCCGGAGGGGTGCCGACCACGGGCGGGGGACGTCCCCTCGGGCACGTCCGCGACCCTCCGGTCACTCTCAGCAGCCACCGTGCGCGCCCCGGAGCGGCCGGATCGTCCGGGCCCGACCCGGCCGGACCCCCGGCACCGGCCTCGACCCGGGCGCCGCAAGGGCTCCGCGCTTTTTGTTGCGCAAATAGCCAAAATCCCAATCCCGACTGAAATCATGATCGTCGCTCCGCATCCAGGTTTCGATTTCATAGCGCTTCCCGGCGGCGGCGCTATCCGGGGTTCCCCGACTTCTCCACCCGTGCTACAAAACTGGTCTACACCACGTGTGGTGTAGACCAGTTCGCGGTTGGCCCCTGTGCCTCCCCCCGACCGACCGCCATGCCGTTAGGAACCCACCCCCATGAGTCAGTCTGCGCAGGCACCGGCGCCCGCCAAGGCTCCGACGCCGATCAAGAAGTTCGGCAACAGCGTCCTTCCTGGTCTCCAGAAGGTCGGCCGCAGCCTCCAGCTGCCGATCGCCGTGCTCCCGGCGGCCGGTCTGCTGGCGCGTCTGGGCCAGCCCGACGTCCATGAGAAGTGGCACTTCCCCGCGAAGCTCGTCGAGGTCTTCGGCGCCGCGGGTACCGCCATCACCGGCGCGCTGCCGCTGCTGTTCTGCGTCGGCATCGCGATCGGCTACGCCAAGAAGGCGGACGGTTCCACGGCGCTGGCCGCGCTGGTCGGTTACCTCGTGTTCAAGAACGTGCTGACCGCCTTCCCGGCGGACGGCACCGTCACCGCCGCCCTCCCCGCAGGAAAGCCGCAGGACCCGGGCGTCCTCGGCGGCATCGTGGTCGGTCTGCTCGCGGCCATCCTGTGGCAGCGGTTCCACCGCACCAAGCTGGTCGACTGGCTGGGCTTCTTCAACGGCCGCCGCCTGGTGCCGATCATCATGGCCTTCGTCGGCACCGGCCTGGGCGTCCTGTTCGGCCTCGGCTGGCAGCCCGTCGGCGACGCGATCTCGCACGTCAACAACAGCCTGGTGGGCGCGGGCGCGCTCGGCGCCGGCATCTTCGGCCTGGTCAACCGCGCGCTGATCCCGATCGGCATGCACCAGTTCGTCAACACCTACGCCTGGTTCCAGACCGGTGACTTCACCAAGCCGGACGGCACCATCGTGCACGGTGACATCAACCGCTTCCTCGCGGGCGACCCGACGGCCGGTCAGTTCCAGGCGGGCTTCTTCCCGATCATGATGTTCGCGCTGCCGGCCGCCGCCCTCGCGATCGCCCACTGCGCCCGCCCCGAGCGCCGCAAGGCCGTCATGGGCATGATGATCTCGATCGCGCTGACCAGCTTCGTCACCGGTGTGACCGAGCCGATCGAGTTCACCTTCCTCTTCATCGCCCCGGTCCTGTACGCGATCCACGCGGTGCTGACCGCCGTCTCGATGGCCGTCACCTGGGGCCTCGGCGTGCACCACGGCTTCAGTTTCTCGGCCGGTCTGATCGACTACACGATCAACTTCAGCCTGGCCAAGAACCCGCTGCTGATCATCCCGATCGGCCTGGTCTTCGCGGCGATCTACTACTTCACGTTCCGCTTCGCGATCACCAAGTTCAACCTCAAGACCCCCGGTCGCGAGGACGACAGCGAGATCGAGGACGTGACCAAGGCCTGACGCCGGTCCCGTCCGCCCCGAAGGCCCCGCCCACCGCCGCTCACCCGGCGGCCGGGCGGGGCCTTCGGCATGTCCGGCGGACGACGACGGCGGACGACGGCGGACGACGAAGGCGGTTGACGAACCGCCGGAAGCCCTGGTCAACTGAAGTCGTGTACCCCTCGTGCCCGCTGGTGACCCGCAGCCACATCGACTTCGGTCGCGTGTGGTCCGCGGCGTGTCGCGGCTGAGCCGACCCCTCCCCCCGCCGCCGCCCGGCTGAGTCCCCGCCCGGCGCCGGCCGTCCTCCCCCGCCCGTCGCGGGCCTAAGCCTGCCCACGGGCCGTCACCGCGCACCCGCGCGCGCCCGCACCCCCGTACCCGCATCCGTACGGAGCCGCGTCCGCGCACGTCCGCACGAGGAAAGCCAGGCTCGCCATGCCCCGCCCGTTGCACCTCTCCGCCGCCATCGACACCGCCGCCGACGCCGACACCGCCGGCCCCGGCCGCCTCGACGCCGCCCACTACGCCGGCCTCGCCCGCCTCGCCGAGCGGGCCGGCCTGGACTTCGTCACCCTCGACGACTCCTTCGCCGCCGAGCCGCGCCGCCCCGACGCGCTCGCCACCCTGGCCCGGATCGCCCCGCTGACCGAGCGGATCGGGCTGGTGCCCACCGTCACCACCACCCACACCGAGCCGTTCCACACCTCGATCTCGCTCAACACCCTGGACTGGGTGAGCGAGGGCCGGGCCGGCTGGCTGGTCGGCGTCTCCGGGACCGAGGCCGAGGCCCGGGCGTTCGGCCGCCGCCCGGTCGCCCCCGAGGACGAACTGTGGGCCGAGGCCGCCGACGCCGCCGAGGTGGCCGCCCGGCTCTGGGACAGCTGGGAGGACGACGCGGAGATCCGGGACACCGCCACCGGCCGGTTCATCGACCGCGACAAGCTGCACTACATCGACTTCGCGGGCCGGCACTTCTCGGTCCGCGGCCCGTCCATCACCCCGCGCCCGCCGCAGGGCCGCCCGGTGGTCGCGGTGCCGGTGGCCGCCGCCGACCTGGCCCGGGACGCCTCCCCCGGCGGGCGCGCCCGGGTCGCCACCGCGATCCGGTACGCCGACGTCGTCCTGCTGGACGCCCCCGACCGGGCCACCCGGCTGACCGCCGCCACCGAACTGCGGCTGCGCTCCGGCGAACACCTGCGCATCCTGGCCCGGCTCGCCACCGCCCTGCCCGACCGGGCCGCCGAGCAGCGGCTGCTCGCCGAACTCACCGCCACCGGCACCGGCGTGGACGGCTTCCACCTCGTCCCCGCCGACCCCGAGCGCGACCTGGCCGCCCTCGCCGCACGGATCGCCCCGGCCCTGCGCAGCACCGGACTGCTGCGCACCGGCTACCCCGGCCGCACCCTGCGCGACCACCTCGGCCTGGCCCGCCCGGCCGGCCGC
>NZ_MECK01000224.1 GCF_014596465.1 Streptomyces sp. CBMA123
GTCTGGGCCAGGCGCTGCCGGCCTCGAAGATGGCCTCGGCGGGCGCGGACTGGAAGACCAACCCGGCCACCCAGATCAAGTGGACGCTGGACTACATGAACACCCGCTACGGCAGCCCGAACGCCGCCTGGAACTTCTGGCAGAACCACCACTGGTACTGAGCCGACCACATTCGTCTCCTCCCCCGTGCCTCGGGGTCGGACAGGGGCCACCGAGGTGACCACGAGGGCCTGTGCCCGCACGTTCGTGCGGGCACAGGCCCTCGTGGTGTTTCCCTGCTATCGGCAGTGTCGGGGCGCAGGGCGACAGCGGCGGCCCAGCGGTGGCGAACCCGCAGGGCGACTCGGGGTGATCGTGGCGGGGGACAACGGCGCGAAGGTGACGTGCTCGGCGGCGTCGTCGGCGACGGCCGCGGTCCGCGGCGACGGACTTGATCGTCGCCCCGGGCCGGGTTGATCTTGCTCGGGAACGCCTACTCCGCGGGCGCTTCGAGCTGGTGGGGGACGGTGCCCGCACGCAGTCCCTGGAGGTCGGGGGTGTGGTTGTAGAGGGTGCCGGGGCTGACCCCGAGCAGCTTGGCGATCTAGGTGATCGAGTGCTCGGGGTTGGGGGGCATGTCGCGGGCGGCCCGGATGATGTCCGCGTTGACCACGGTGGGTCGCCCGCTGGGCCTGCCGCGGGCGCGGGCGGCGGCCAGGCCCTCACGGGTGCCGGAGCGGAGCGATGTGGAGGGGGGAAGGGTGGGTTGTAGCGGTGCGCAGGGTAGGACGGTTCGGGCGCAGGGGCGGCACAAGATCGTGCCATCATGGTTACTGACTGGTAATCGGATGATGTCCAGTCAGTGATCCGTGTAATACCGTAAGGAGTCACCCATGCGTCGACGCATGACCGCCCTCGTCCTGACTGCAGCCTTGGCCGGCGGCGCCCTGGCGACGGTTGCCCAGGTCGCCTCCGCCCAGCCAGCGGCTGCCGCCTCGATCAAGGTCGACCTCAACAAGATGCGCCAGCAGGTCGCCGAACTGCGTCAGAAGGCCGACCGACTGGACCGCGCGGGCCAGCACGACGCGGCGCGCAAGACCCGTGCCCAGGCCGACGCGCTGCAGCGCCGGATCAACCAGATCGAAGCGGCCGAGCGGGACACCACCCACCACTTCTGATCTCCGGCGCTCCCGGCGGTCGCCGGTTCCGGCGGCCGCCACGCGACCAGCGCCGTCCGTCCGCAACGCCACCGCGCCCGCCAGCGAGCGGTACGCCGCCGACCTCACCCAGGCCGACGTCGCAGAGCTGTCCGGCTGGCTGAAGGCCGTCCTCGGCGCCGAGCTGCGGAACGCCCCCGCCGGCACTCCGGCGAACCGCCTCGCACTTCGCCCTGCACGCCCTCGTTGACGACGTGGTGGACGCTGCCAACTCACACATCGCGATGCGGGACGCCCGAACCGCCACGCCGGACGACGACGAGTTCGCCGGGCTGGAGAACCTGCACGCCATCCGACGTGCCTGGGGGCAGCTGGTGTCGACTGCCCAGCAAGTGGGCCGAGCACCCCGGCTACGACGGGGCGCGCTGGCGCCGGGTGGAGACCAACCCCTTCCTCTCGGCCCTGCACCGCGAGCGGGATAACAAGATCGCAGACAAGATCATCGCCGAGCAGGGCTGACCCACTGCCGCAGTGCCGTCCCGGATGCACTCGGGACGGCGGTGGCGTTCGGACCGGGCAGACAATCCGGGTTGAGCCGTGTACCGGTGTGCTGAAGGTCTGTTGGACGTGTCGGGTCCAACAGACCTTCAGTGTTGGATCCAGCGGGCGGTGATCTGATGGCAGCAGGCCCGGCGGTCCGGGTGCGTGGAATGAGGGTACGTACGGTCCATGGCATCGAAATTCCGCACGAAGGACGGCGGCGAAGTCCGCGTCGGAGACAAGGTGTGGGCCCGGGTCTGGCAGGAGAGCGAGAACAACCCCTGGCTCCTCACCCAGCACCCGCTCGACAAGACCCACCTCATCCTCAAGGAGATCGGCGGCACCGAGGAACGCGTCCACCACCCAGACGACCTCGCCCTCTACTACTACGCCAACTGGCAGCCGCCAAGTGGTGGATGAGGTGGGCCTCCCCTCAACCGAGCGCCGCAAGCCTCGTCCCAGTGCCTCGTGACGGCGATGGCGCGCTCGGTGTGTCGGGCACCGAGGCGCGTGAGCTTGCGGCGCGCCCGCTCGCCGTACGCCTCCGGCAGTCCGGTCCCGGCCGTGGCCTCGTCGAGATTGAGGCCGCCCAGCGCCGCGTTGAGCCGTTCGTCGTCCGGTTCGCTTGGGTGCGGGTTGAGCCGTGTACCGGTGTGCTGAAGGTCTGTTGGACGGTCCAACAGACGTTCAGTGCCGGGTCCAGCGGGCGGTGATCTGCGTGAACAGGGCTTCGGTGTCGTCGACGAGGCGGGCGTTGCGTTCGCCGGCATTGCGGCGGGTGAAGTAGCCGATCGTGGTGGCCGGGTCGGCGTGGTCGGCGAAGGCCTGGATCTCCGCGAGCGGCTCCTTCGCGTCGATCATGTGCGTGATCCGGCTCGCGCGCAGGACGTGCGGGGTGAGGTCGCGGCCGGGCAGGACGCCGGCGCGCTTGCCGAGCCGGGTGAGCATCCGGTCGACGTCGTGCCGGTCAAGGCGTTGACCGGATGCGTCGAGCAGCAGCGGGCCGGCGGTGCGGTCGCGGACGTGGAGCTCCAGGAGCTCGTCGACGGTCGGGGACAGCGGCAGCAGTCGGTCCTTGGAGCCCTTGCGGTTGAGGTCGAGGAAGGCGCGGCGGCCGCGCACGATCCGCTTGTCGACGTTCAGGGTGCACATCTCGGTGACCCGGCCGGCCAGGGTGTAGAGCTGAGGGTGTAGAGCTGGGTGACGACCAGGGCGTCGCGCTCGTCGTCGCTGGCCTCCACCACGGCCTGCAGCTCGTCGACCTCGAGGACGGGGTTGGCGGTGGAGGTGTCGCGCCGGGCGATGGTGGGCCGGTGGTCCTCGGAGTCGACCGGGTTGACGCAGGCGATGCCACGCCGGGCGGCGTAGGCGTGCAGCGAGGACAGGGAGGAGAGCCAGCCGGCCACCGAGCGGTCGGAGCCGCCGCGGGCCTCCTGCAGCAGCCGCCAGGCGGTGACGTCCTCGTAGCGCAGGCAGCCCAGGGAGAAGGGGGCAACGCCGAGCTCGGCGGCGAAGGCGGCCCAGAACCGGATGTCGTCGCAGTACGCCCGGCGGGTGTTCTGCGACTGGCGCTTGCCGGAGGCGAGCCAGGACATGACGGCCTGGAAAGTCTCGCGGTCGCACAGCTCCGCCATCAGCTCGATCCGCCACCGGACCGGGTCCGTTCGCTTGCGGCCGAGCCGCACCGTGCCGAGCTCGGCACGCAGGAAGTTCGGATCATCGGAACCCGTGAGCGCATCGGCCCCCACCACGGCATGTGGCGCGACGCCGTCCTCGTCGAGCGCCGCAGCCCCGCAGTCAGCTGATCTTCTCTTCATTCGGGCCGGTGGTGTCCTCGCTCTCCGCCTGGGCCGGTCAAGCATCCGTCCAGGTCCGCCTGTTCACCCCGAGTGGATGTTGGCGTGCGTAGTCGAGAAGCCGCAGTGGCGGTATCCAGGCGCCGGCGAGAAGCGCGTTGAGGTTCAGGGCAAGCGACAGCAGGATGTCTCCGTTTGGAGGCGGGTCCGAGGCCAGCAGGGACGAACCCTGCTCGGGCGTCACGTTGATGAGTCCGTTGACCGGGTCCGCCCAGATGAGGGAGCCCTTGCCCAGGACCCAGACGCTGTCGGGGCGCTCGTGCGGCTCTCGACCTGCGCACCACTTGTGGAAGTGATCACCGAGGGTGTCGAGGTTGATGCTGTCGAAGGCGAAGATCATGCCGACGGTGGGCATGTAGGGGTAGATCTTGCCGTAGCGCCGTATGTGCGGAGGAAAGCCCGAGGTGGGGTAGGGGAAGTAGGCCGTCTTCGGCATGGCCTTGACCTTGCGGATCTTCTCGCAGGCGTCGGCGAGTTCGTTGCCGTCCAGAGTGGTCTTCACCTCGATGACGCCGTAGACGCACTCATTGGGAACGACCTGGTAGCCCTCCAGGTGCGTGAGCGGTGGCGTGCTGCGGTCGGCAAGGAGGATGTCGCACTGAGGTGAGACATCGCCCGCGGCCGTGGCGATCTCGGCGCCGCAGATCGCCTTGATGTGGCCGGGCAGCTGCCGGTCGACGAAGCCGTGGGCGATGAGCTCGCGGCTGCCGCCCGCGCTCGCGTTGTGCTTGAACCCTCGGCTCTGTTCGAAGTCAGCCCGCATCCGCTTGGCCACTGAGTGGAGGACCCCGGCAAGCTTGTTCTCTTCCATCACAGGAATGTAGGGCCTCAGGCCCGCATCCGTTACCGGTCGTGGTAGATGTCGTAGGCGAGGTCCTCGTCGGGTCCCATGTTTTTTGCTGTCTTGGTAGATCGACAGAAGCTCCGGGGCGTAGCCGAGGCGTTCGGCCAGGCCTGCGTCCTCGAGGGGCCGGTCGGGGTAGGCGGCTTGTGCCGCGGATTGCTCGTCGGGGTCTTCTGCAGTGCTGCCCAGCTCGGCGGTGGTGGCAGCTTCCAGTAAGTGCCGAGAGTCGCGGGTGAGTTCGCCGGTGGCTGCCCGGAGCCGGTTGCGGGCCTCTCGCCGAAGCGTGGCCACCACGACAGTGCGTCCGTCGCGGGCAAAGAACAGGTTCAATACTGCGGGGGTTAGCGGCTCGGCGGTGGTGAGGAACCGGTCGAGGTCGTCGAGCCATACCACCAGCGGGTCGCTGCTGCTGCGCAGTCGTGGATGGGATGCGAGTTTGGCCAGTGCCTGGGGGTGGGGGCGGCGAGGTGGGCGTCTTCCCAGCCGGTACGGACGGCCTCGAAGGCGGTGCGGGTCTTTCCGACCTTGGACGGGCCGACCAGGAGCACCATCCGGGAGGGCTGCAGAGCGGCCCTCAGCCGGGTGTCGATGTCGTGGTGGGTGCGGGGTACGTAGGGGTCGTGGTCGCCGTAGTTGTTGCGGTTGCCATAGTCGGACGGGGTCGTCCCGAGCCGGTAGGGGTCCAGTTTGCGGACGCGGGGGAGGTCGCCGCTGGTGTGGTCGATGACATCGACGAGCCCGACGAGCGGTTCCATCGGCTCCGCAGTCGTCCAGACCAACTGCTCGACCGGGGGGAGCTTGAGCTCGTCGCAAACCTGCTGTGCGGCGTTGTCGGTGGCGGCGCGCTTGCGGATGGTGTCGAAGGCCATCAGTTGCACTGCAGCGTCCCCCTGCCGCGGGTGGTGCTCGGTGATCACTCCGATGGCCCGGTCGGCGTGGAAGACGAGGGCGCCCGACAACCCACCCCATGGCGACCTTTTCCCCCGATCGGCCTCGGCGTTGGCGGCTGGGTCTGTTTCTCCGACCGAGGTCATCAGTGGCTCGCGCATCAGGAGCCGTCCCGATTCGGCCTCATCGGTCTGGTTGATGGTGCCGTGCAGTTCGGCGGTGTGCCGGCTCCTCTTGGCGGGGTCGCGTTGGAACAGTGGGTAGCCGATCGCGGCGCAATCGCGCAGAGCACCACTGCGGGTCCGGTCAACCCGGGCGAACACCAGGGCCGGAAGGTCGGCCCTCCACGGTGCGTTCGTGAGGCGTAGTACCGCCACGTCCAGCGACGGCGCCGCGACGACCCCGTTGACCAGGCTTACCTCGGCCGATGCGCCGTCACTGGCCCGGACGACCCGCAGCTTCTGCGAGCCCGCTCCGGTCTTCTTGTCATGCGTGCAGTGTGCTGCGGTCAGTACCCGCTGGCCGTCGAGTAGATAGCCGGAGCCGACCTGCTCCAGTCCACCGGGCAGCGCCGCGACGACCGCCACTATCCGGGCCCGGGGAATACCGGTGTCGGCCGAGATCATCGGATCCGCACCTCGCATTCGACGTCACTCGCCGGTGCGGGTCTGGTCTATTTCACTGTTCGGCTCGGGCTTGGGCGGAGGGCCGAAGGTGTCCCCGCCAGCCGTGATTGAGGTAATTGTGAAGTCGGTGGTCAGCGTGCCTTCGGGGGTCTTCCACATAGGCGCTAGGCGTAGTGTCAGGGTCTGCGTGTTCGCGGCCTCTGCGGAGGCCCCGATACCAAGAACAGACCACCCGATCTTGCCGCCGCCGTCTTTGGTCACCGATGCCTGCACCGTCAGCTCGATCGGCTCCAGCCGGAACTGCATTGGCTTGTCCTGGCCCTTGTCCAGGGCAGCGGTCAACTCGGCGCGAAGGGCTTCGATCGCTGCCGCCAATCCCACGACAGGCTTGTCCATGATCGCTCCTGGGGTGATCTGTCGCTATCTGCGTCGTCCCACGTAGCTTCGGTGGCAGCGCGCCAGCGTCAGAGCCGCGCCATGTCCGACGACAACCCCGGCCAGGGCGACGTCGCTGAACCGCCGCAGCGCCCTGCCAGGCCCACGCCGCCGACAGCTGGGGCAACTGCCCGGTGGCAGAACTGCGTATCGTCCAGACACGGCTCCTGGCGCTGCTGGAGCGGTACGCCGACGGCCCGCTGAGCATGGACTACCGGTTCAGCCCGGACGAGACTACCCGGCGGGCGATCCGCCTGCTCGCGGCCCTCATGGACGTTCCCGCCAGGGCCGTACGCCGGCACGCCCGCGGCTCCCGCTGGCCTGCCGGCCGCAAGCTACGCGAGGCGGTGAACCACCGCACGGAGCAGGAGTTCTGCCTCGTGCGCCTTGCCGAGCGCGCAGCGAAGCAGGCCCGCGCGGAAGCGGCGGATGCCCGACGCCGGGCCGCGCGGGCGAGCCATGGAGAGAAGTAGCTCATCCTCCACCGCCAAGTGTGACCTGTTGGTTGTTGTGGCAGGTCGGTGAATCGCTGGTTGATCTTGTTTTTGGGCTGGGGTTTTGCAGGTTGGTTGAGAACTACTGGGTGAGGCTGGGCTCGTGTTCGGGTGTAGCTGCCGGTTCTGCTGGTGTCGGCGGCTGGACATTCGGGCTGTGTGGCCTGCGTGTTTGTCTGGTTGGTTGAGAAGTGCCAGATGGCATGAGACGTAGTGGGGTTTTCCGCAGTTCTATTGAGAGCCCTGTATGCGCGGGGTCTGAGGGTGGCTTTGCGGGTCGGACCGTTGGATGTGACGACGGTGCAGCCGCTGCGGCCCGCCTCCGACCACGGGTGAATGGTCGAGACCCTCCGGCTCAGTCGGACTTCGCGCTGTCAGTTCGGCTGCACAACAACAGCTCGATGTCCTCCTCCCAGGCCTTGCGGGGGTTGATCTCCACCGGCATCGTCCCGGCACGGTGGACCGTCAGTCGGACTGCACGGGGTCGCGGTCCGCGGAGCCAGAAGTTCAAGGCCCGGGCCAGGGCCGAGATGCCGCCGACTTCGCCTACTACCACGGAGATGGAGTTCTGTACCGGTATCTGTTCCTCAGGGCCCGGGGTCCGGCTGGTGAGGCGCACGTCGAGCATCGCCGGATGGGCCCGAAGCTCATCGGCGAGTGATTCGGCCTCCGCGGTGGCCTCGCCTCCAGTCACGGATATTCGCACGTGAACGGGTTCGCCCAGAGTTGTTGCGTCCGAAGTCAGTCGAGGACGAGCACTCCACCGGCGACGGGCCGGTAGGCGGTGGAGCCTCGACGGGCGCGGCGGGGTGACCGGGAGGCGAGGCCGGGCTGCGGACCCTGACAGGGGACGGCCGGGATATCTGACCGTCACCATGCGGAGCACCCCCTCGGCGAAGTCCCGGCCGAGGAAGTGGATGTCCTCCCACGCGGAGTAGAACGCGCCGGATGCGCCGAGCAGGTAGAACCCGGTGCTGCCCGACCGGCCCAGCCCGACGACGCAGAGGTCCTCACCGGCTTCGCGGCAGAAGCTGGAGAGGGAGCCGGGGTGCAGGCCACTGGTGCCGCAGCCGAAGTTCACACCGGTGAGGCGATGCGGATCACGCGGGTTCGGGAACCGGAGCGAGAGACCGGCGAACTCGGCGAAGAACTTCAACGCGTACCCGGGGAGTGCGTCACCAGAGGATTCGAATTCCGCGGCCGCCTTGGCCAGTGCCAGGCCGGACCAGCGATCGGGGACCCAGCCGGCGGACAGGAGGACGAGCTCGACGCGGGGGTCGAAGCGCATGCTTCTTCTTTTAACGATTGGCTGACAGAACGTTTGATCGATTGAGGGTACCGGTTGACGTAGAGCAGGAGCCAAGCGGTACCCCGGGGGCTCTGGCGCGAGTTCCGTGAAAGCTCAGGACGTGTCAGCAGTCGGGGCAGCCTTCCACCGCCGGAGCGTCGGGGAAGGCGCGGTTACCTTCGAGCCAGTCGACCGGCATGCCCCGCCCGGCCGAAGCCGACGGCGGGGGCGGGGACAACGCGGTAAACCGTTCGCCGAACCGTCCCCGCGCGTGATCCGATGTCCGCGGGAGTGGGAGCCTATGCTCCTGGGCGGCGGTGCTCGCGTACCCGCGGCCCGCAGGCGACAAGGCGCAAGCCCGCCTTCGTGACGGCCCGGCGCGAGCGGGTCTCTGGTACGAGGACGGCCGGGAGGGCAAGATGGCCGAGCAGGTCCGGTACGTCACGCTCGTCTGCGACGACGTCCCGCAGAACGTGGTGCTCCACGAGGCCGGCCCGAGACTGCTGGAGGTCGCGAAGATCCTCCGTGCGGAGACGGGCGCCGGGCTCTGGCGCGCCAAGCAGGCCGTGACCGGCCCGCCGCCCGTGCTGCTCTTCGAGTGTGTTGAGGAACGGGCCGCGCATCGGCAGGCCGACCGATTGCGCGCCGCCGGCGCCACCGTGACGGTCGAGCCGTGGCAGCGCAGGCGTCCCGGGCCGACCGGCGCGGTCCAGGCCGTCAGAACACCGGAGCGTGCCGCCCATGCGCCGAACGGGCACGGTAGCTCTCGCGTGGCCGACACCGGCCCGCCGGCGAGCTCCCCAACCGCAGCGCGTAGGCCTCCTGCGGGGGCATGACCTGCTTCTGATCGAGAACGCAAAATGGCCTTGATCACCGATTTGTCTGGACCACTTGCCCTGACCGTCGCGTGAGACCGGGCGGGCGGCGACGCTGCGCCGGATGGTAACTGTGGGTGCATACGGCTGGCTGAGACCTCGCCGGGGCCCCGGCCTGTCCACCGAGCCGGCCAGAATACCGAAAATAGCCGACCGGAGAACTCGAGAAAAAAGGAGGAGAGGAATCGCAGCCGTGCAATCTCATCAATCCATGTCAGAAATACCGTTGGAGGGCCGGTGTTCGGATCGGAGAACCACCCTGTGTCCGACGACCGGCCGACCTGCGCTGGCAGCCGCGCGTGAACGCCGTGCGAGTCACAGCGGCTGGCGCCAGTTGCGGTAGGTATGCGGGGGTTCGGCGAAGCCGCTGTCGCTGAACGGGTTCGGCAGCGTGCCGCCGAGGGTGCCGAGGAGGAAGCCGCCGAAGCCCGCATCGAAGCGGACCCAGCGTTCCTCCCCGTAGAGGGGCTGGCGCTTGAAGACGACGACGTCCCAGCTGTCCGGGTCCCGGGTGTCGCAGAGCCAGAAGACCACGTCGCCGTTGGAGCTCTTCGCGAAGGGGAGAAGCCTCCTCTCCTCCAGGTCCTCCGGGGCGGTGCCAGTGAGGGCCGTCGGCTCCTCCCTCGGGTCGAAGTCCAGTCCGTCGACGAGGTCGCCGTACGGGGAGCCGTCCACCGGCGGCGTGCTGATGCCGAGGTACTCGTCCACCTCGCCGCCGCCGTAGAGCGTGACGAAGTCGCGGTAGTCGGCGGGCAGGCGCAGGCCCGTGGTCTGTGCGAGTCCGTCCCAGTCGATGGTGTCGCCCGGGGTGCGGGGCTCCCCGAGCAGGGCCGAGAGGCGGGTGATGGCCGGGTGGACCAAGGCGGTGTCTCCTCCGTGGGGTGGCGGTTCGATCAGTCACCGTATTGCCCGCCATCCCCGCCCGCGTCGCTGTCCCGGCCGCCGACGTCGACCAGGAGCCCGTTGTCCCCCGTGGCTGCTGCGCCCCGCCCCGGCCGTCTCGGTCGCTGCTGCCCCCCCGGCTGCCGGGGTCGGTGCCGGCTACGACCGGCGTGGCGGGTCGCGTGGCCTGTCACGTCCTGCTGTCGCGAGCGGCGCTGTCGCGTGCTGTGATCTGCGGGGATGGGCTGGATCCCCGTGTGGGGCCTGGGTACGACAGCACCATGTGACAGCTTCCCGTGCTGAGGCCGACGACAGCCTCCCCCGCGCTGGACCCGGCGGGGGAGGCTGCCGTGTGCCCTGGCCACGCTGCTCGGCCGCTGGCCGGCCCCGCCGCCGCCCCGGGGTCGTGGGCCTGCGCGGGAGCTGTATTGCCTGCGGGGGTTGATCATGGGGGTGCTGTTCGTCCTGGTGACGGGACCGGCCTGGAGGGCTCTGCTCCTGTGTCCTGCCCTGCCCCTGTGACCCATCGCAGCGAGGTTTCACCAGTCTCAGCGGGGTTTGACGGGCAGGGGTCTGTCTCACCGGAGTCTGACTGCGGCCTCCGGTGACACTCGCTGAAACCGCCGCTGACCGCGGTTCCGCGCAAACCAGGATGACCCCGCCCGCTGCGATGTCGAATACTCGCACTATGCAGGCCTTCCCCATGAACCCGGATCGACTCGAAGCGCCCGTGCAGCTGCTGGACGACGCCGGCACCGCGTGGCAGCTCCGGAGGAAGCGAGTCGATCTCCGCGCTGTACGTCGACTGATGAAGGACCGCGCCTCGATCGTCGTACTCGGAGAGAACGGCGGGACTCGCCCCCGGCCCGTCGCCGATGGCGAGCGCCCGACGCTCTGGGACAAGGTCAAGGACGACTACAAGGGGCCCGGCGGAAGCCGGACGACAGGACGCTACCTCGCACACGAGTTCCGTGCGGATGCCGACCGCCGCATGCTCTACCTGGAAGAGCACTGCTGACAGCCGGCGCCGCAGGCGACGCCTCCCGCAGCCTCTCTGAGGGGCCGCCAGGCCCCGCCCCCCGCCTCGTTTTCCCGCACCCTGTTCCCGCACCCTGTACGCGTCCGGCGGCGCCTTTTTCTCGGTGGCGCCGCAGGCGACACCCCCGCCGCCCCTCTGAGGGGCCGCCTGTGGGCTCCGGTGAAAGTGTCAGTGCAGTTTCCGGTGACCGGTGCCAGTGACGTCGTGCTCCTGGCGGTCGTCTGTCCGGTCGTCCCCGTGGCACAACCACGGTGAGCAGCTGACAGTGGTTCAGCGCTGTCATCTCAGGAGCACCTGTCGTCCTGGCCGCCGACGAGGTCGAGGGGCCGTCCGCGAGCGATCCCGAAGCCGCCTGCCCCCCGCTCGGCTGGCTGTCCCGCGCCTGCCCGGACAGGAAGGAGCAGGAGGCCCTGGGCTGGTCGAGGCCGCGCAGTGCGCGCCACTCACCGGTGGGTCCATGTTTCAGACCATCGCGAGGCTATTGTCAGCCGCGGACGGATCAATGCACCATGACGGGCATGGAGGCGGGGGCGGGCGAAGCGGCCAGGCGGATCATCGAGCAGGAGGACCAGCTTGTCTGCCAACGGTTGTACGGGATGCTGGCGGGCTATGGGCACGAGGCCCGGCAGGTCCTCGACAGTCTCAGTCCGCTGCGTGAGAACGGCACCGACCTTCTGGGGAGACCGAGGCCGGACGCCCTAAACGCGCTCCGGCGCGCCTGCCGGTGGGCTCTCGACGGTCACGGCCTCCCCGTCGTCGGGAGCATCCTCTACACGTGCACGTTCCGGGGCTCGGCGCCCGGCCAGAACGTTTTCGCCGTGCCGTCCCTGGATTACCAGCGTCTCCGCTTGGTGGAGGCGCGTACCATCTCCCGCCGGGACTTCGAGACCGCACTGACGACAGCCCGTTACCGCGCCCAGTGGCTGGCGCAGTTGTACTCCGAACTTACGATCGTGCAGCCGGTCCTCGATATGCCCACGGAACAGGCCCCGCCGCGGCACGGGCGCCTGAGGGACGGCATCGTCGGCCGCGCGCTGTGCGAGGAGATCGCGGAGCAGCTCACGGACGGGCAGGCGCTCCGCCGCTCCGCCGCTGCTGGGCAGCAGGTGGTGCCCGCGATCCGGGCATGGGTCGCGGCGACGGCTGCGGTCCTCGATCGTGGTCTGACCAACGACGAGGTAGGTGGTGGTCTTCGACTGATGACCAAGGGGCTCCGGTACTGCGAGAAGCGGGCCGTACCCCACCCGGTGGCACTGGCCGGCGCCTATCTGACGCTCGGCCTGGACTATCTCGAAAAGGTGGAGAAGCAGATGCCGGACCACATCGAAGCGTCGGGCCAGGGCACACAGCGGGCGGCGGTCACCGTCCACGGCAACGTGGGCGCGATCAACAGCGAGGTGACGAACAGCAGCCTCGTAGTAGCCGAGACGGTCCGAGGCATCGAGGTCACCGTCGGTGCCCTCGACCGCGACGGACAGGGCGACACCGCAGCCGCCCTGCGGGCACTCACCCACGCCATCCAACAGGACCCCGCGCTCGCAGACGACCGCGCCCGGCTCCTCGACCACGTTGCTGACGTCGCCGAGGCGGCTGCCGAACCGGACCGTCCGCGTGCGCTCAGCCGAGCCCGCCTGGCCATGGCCGCCATCACCGGCGCGGCTGGCGCGTCCGCCCAGCTCGCCCAGACCCTGACCACCTGGCAGGACACCCTCGGCCGCTTGTTCTGAGCCGCCCGGGCACGGGGATCACGCGGTGGCGGCCGGAAGCTGTGCGGGGATCCGGGAGGCGCGCAGCTCGCGCAGGTCCGGGATGTGGTTGTAGAGGGTGCCCACGGAGACGCCGAGGAGCTTGGCGATCGACTCGATGCTGTTCTCCGGGTTGGGCAACATGTCGCGGGCGGCGCGGATGATCTCTGCCGTGGCGACGGTGGGCCGGCCGCCGGTCCGACCGCGCGCCTTGGCGGCGGCCAGGCCCTCGTTGGTGTCCTGCACGATCAGCTCCCGGATGAACTCGGCGAGCGCGGCGAAGACGTGGAACACGAGCCGGCCGCCGGGGGTGGTGGTGTCGAGCGGCTCGCGCAGCGAGGTAAACCCGATCTCGCGCTGGCGCAGCTCGCCAACCATGTTCATCAGGTCCTTGAGGGAGCGAACGTACCGGTCGAGCGCGGGCACCACCAGGGTGTCGCCGGGCTGCAGGAAGATGTGGCACGCCTTCAGCTCCGGGCGCTGGTCGGTCCGGCCGGACTTGGTGTCGGCGAAGATGCGCCGGCATCCGGCGGCATTCAGCGCATCCAGCTGGCGGTCGAGGACCTGGGATCCGGTGCTGATGCGGGCGTAGCCGATCCGGATCTCGCTGAGCGTGCGCGGCCAGGCGAGGAGGAAGTCGTCGGGGCGCGGCACGTCCCCGGTGAAGGCGTCGATCATGCTCCGCATGGTCCCACCGGAGCCGTTCGAACAGGGCCGGATCGTCAACTATCGATCGTTTGATGACGACACCGGCCCGAAGTCGCCCCAGACCCCCTGAAGCCTTCAACAACTCCTTCAAAAACCCGAGCCCGTCAACAATCACAGGGCACCCTTTCATGAGGATTGTCCGGGCTCGCCGACCTTGGGCGGTCTCATCGGACCCTGAGTGAGCAGCGCCTCGGTGGGCAGGACGCTTCAGATCACGTCGACAGCCATCCTGAAGCCCACGGGCTTCTCGATGATGAGTTCCGTCTGTGCCAACAGGAAGCGGTTCAGATCTTCGGACACGACGCGGGCTGCCTGGAGAGCGGAGGCTAGATCGCCAGCGCCGGAGCCAGTGCCGTCCGCAATTGAGAGGAGGTGTTTCCGCATGGTTCCGGCGACCTCTGCGATCACCGCTGCGTACGGTCTCTGATCGCCCGAAGATGACGTTGTTGGAACGACGGCCGCCCCGCTTGCCGCGAGCCGGTGTAGTGAGGCCACCAGGACCGCTTCAAGGCTTCCGACCTCTTCGTCGAAGCGGCTGGCATCCACCGGCCTGCCCGCCTCGGCGTCCTGCTGGATTCGCCCCATGGCCGTCAGCATGGCGTGGTTGGCGGTCCGTGCGGACGTGGCAATTTCCAGCGCCACTTGCTTGGCGAGCCGCTCTCGTTCACGCTCCGTCTCGGCTCTCTCCGCAGCGACCGCGGCACTCTCCTGCTTGTGCCTTGATCGTTGCAGCAGGCTTCCACCCGCCGCACCAATCACTGCGGCGCCTAACCCGCTGATCAGCCCTACCACTGCCGTCATGTCCGCCATGGCTCGCATGCTCCTGGTCTGCCGGCCGTAGGGCAAGCCCCCATGGCCGCCTAGTAGGGCTTGGTCAGGTTCGTCTTGGTATGGCGTGTCCGTTGGCGGGTTGCGTCGTTGAGGGTGTGTGACACCTGGGGAGATGGCTGAGGTCCGGGAGGACCTGGAGGCGTTCACGGCGGAGCTGTTCGAGGCGTTTACCCGCAACGATCAGCGCCGTTGGGGACAGGTCTATGTGCGTGGGCTGCTGTTGGACGGCGGGCGCAAGTCGGTGGAGCCGATGGCGGCCCGGCTGGGCGAGGACGGCAACCGGCAGGCGCTCGCGCATTTCGTGACCAGTAGTCCGTGGGATCCGGCGCATGTGCGGGCCCGGCTGGCGTGGAGGATGCAGACCGAGTTGAAGCCGACGGCGTTGATCATCGACGACACCGGATTCCTCAAGGACGGCGACGCTTCCGCGTGTGTGTCGAGGCAGTACACCGGCACCGCCGGCAAGGTCACCAACTGCCAGGTAGGCGTCTCGCTGCACCTGGCCACCGACCGTGCCTCAACCGCGATCGACAGGCGGCTGTTCCTCCCCAAGTCCTGGGACCCGACCTCCGAGAAGGCCGAGCCCGCGAAGGTGGCCCGTCGCGAGCGCTGCCAGATCCCCGCGGACCTGGGCCATGTGGAGAAGTGGCAACTCGCCCTGGACATGGTCGATGAGACCCGCTCCTGGGGCGTTCACGTCCCACTCGTCGTCGCGGACGCCGGCTACGGCGACGCGGTGGCGTTTCGCCTGGGCCTGGGCGAACGCGGTCTGAACTACGTGGTGGGGATCTCCACCACCCTCAGTGCCCAGCCGGGCTCCGCGCGGCCGTTCACCCCGCCCTACGGCGGGACCGGCCGCCCGCCGGTCGCCCGGTATCCCGATCCGGCGAAGAGCGTGAAGGCCCTGGTGACGGAGGCGGGCCGGAAGGCGGCCAGGCCGGTGTCCTGGCGCGAAGGCTCCCGTCCGGGCAAGGGCCGCACCGGGTTCAAGCGGATGTACTCGCGGTTCGTCGCACTGCGGATCCGCCCTGCTGGACGCGAGATCCGCGACGCCACCGACGGCGTCGAACTGCCCGAGTGCTGGCTGCTGGCCGAGTGGCCGGCCAGAGAGCCCGAGCCGGTGCAGTTCTGGCTCTCCGACCTGCCCGCCGACACCCCGCTGACCACCCTGGTCCGCCTGGCCAAGCTCCGTTGGCGCATCGAACACGACTACCGCGAGATGAAGCAGGCCCTGGGACTGGCCCACTTCGAGGGCCGCACCTTCACCGGCTGGCACCACCACGTCACCCTTGTCGCCCTCGCCCACGCCTTCTGCACCCTGCGGAGGCTGGCCCGGGCCCCAAAAGGAACGGCAGCGGCCTGAGCCTCTACCAGGTCGTCCGCGAGCTGCAGTTGGTCCTCGCCACCTGGGCCGGCCACTGCCCGACCTGCCACCGCGACATACCCACACCCATACGAACCTGACCAAGCCCTACTAGCGTCCCTCCCGACGGCGCGTCCAGAGCTGCGAGCCAGGCACGAATCCGGGGATAGGCCGCTGAGGGGCCTCAGTGCCTTGGTGCGCGCTTGCGGACGACCGCCGGGCGCGAGGCCGCCGAGACCGGGCGGGGTGAGCAGCCGGCGCCATGGAGTGGCTGCGGATCGACGCTCGCCGGACGCGGCGCGGATCCTCCAGACGGTGAAGCTGCGGGCGTTCAATCCGCGCGCGGTCGAGTGGCAGCGCATGCACGCGGTCGCCGCCGTGTTCCACCTCCAGCACGGCCACCTCGACCCCACCGACAAGACCAAGCACGCCGAGCTGATCTCCTGGCTCACCCGCCAGCGCCACCTGAACGGCCAGGGCCTGCTCGACCCGGCACGGGTCAGCGAGTTGGACGCGCTCGGCATGATCTGGTCGAAGAACGCCAACGCCTGGGAACGCGGGCCGCCTACGCCGCCGCGTTCCACCACCAGCACGGCCACCTCGCCATCCCCGCGACCGCCAAGCTGGACGACTACGCGGTGGGCGCGTGGATGCGCCGCCAGCGCAAGGTCGACAACCTCACCACCGAGCAGGTCGCCAAGCTCGACGCGCTGGACGAGCTGTGGCGCCTGGAACCGGACTGGAACCGCTCCTACCGCCGCCTGCTGGCCTACCTCGCCGCCGGCGGCACCCTGGACGGCCCGGCGAACCGGACCGGCGGCGACGCGGACCCGGCCTTCCGGCCCGGTACGTGGCTGCGCAAGCAGGACAAGGCCCGCACCGAGGGGAAGCTGACCGAGCAGCAGACCGCGCTCCTGGACGCGCTCCACCGGCATGCCGAGACCGTCGCCGGCTGACCCCGTCCCGCACCGATCCGACCCGCCGTCCCGGCCCACCGAGGCCGGGATGGCCCGCTTTCCGGAGGAGGACCCAGATGCGCGGCGCTGGCTACAACCTGCTGACCCGGCTCCTGACGGACGTCGGCCACACTCCCGAGCAGGCCGCCGCGGCCATCGCCCGGGCCGAGTACGACGTCCTCGACTGGAGCGTGAGCGTCGCCGAAGGCACCAACTGGCGCTGCCCCGAAGGGCGCACCGAGGACTTCGACACGGGATGGATGGCCGCCTGCGACGCCGCCGGGGCGCGCCTGGCGGAGCGTGCCGAGCAGGCCCGCGTCGAGGCCCGCAACGACGGTCTCGCTGTCCCGCCGGGAAGAACCTGGTCTACGCATGCCCGTCCGGCCCTGTCTCGGTGATTGTCGATGGCACCAAGGGCTGAGGACCGGCCTTGGGACCGTGTGGCGCGCGGATCGGCTGACGTGCCGTCACTGGGCGTCATAGGCTGGTCGGGGATGACGCAGGGAGGGGGCTTGGCGATTCCGGGGACGGACGGGGTGGCGACGTCATGGCAGGAGATGGAGATCGTCTGCGGCAGGTGCTCGGTCCGTACCACCGCGTGCCTGCGCCGGTTCCTCCACTTTCCGGGCGATGCGCGGGCGGTGCTTGACCTGGTCACGGGCCGGCTCAACATCCACCGGTGCCCGGTGTGCGGCGCCGGGACCCGAGTGTGGACGCCGGTGGCCGTGGTGGTCGGGGACGGTTCCGAGCTGGCCGTCGGGGGGATCCCGCGGCCTTATCTGTTGCGCTTCGCCGAGCAAGCCCGCCTGGCCGATGGCACGCTCCCCCGGGTCGTTGGCTATGACTCGGTCGAGCAGCTGGCCGATGCCGTCCGTGGCCGGGCCGACGAACTGCTCGCCCGCGCGTTGCGGGAGTATGTCGACGGCGACCTACCCGGCTTCCGGGACGAGCGGCTTCCGCTGCTGCTGACACCGCTGACCCTGCTGCTCGCCGAGTACCAGATCAGGTCTGGGATCATCGCGCCCGGCGAGGTGGCCGAGGAGGCAGCCGAGCGGGTCGCCCGGGCCACCCGGCTGTTCACGACCTGTGTCGTCGAGCTCGTCGACCGGTCCTTCACCTATGCGTTCCACCACGGCGGGGTCGCCACGCTGCCGCAGGTCCTCGAGGACCGCATCCCCGTCGAGTGCCTGCGACCGGAGGTCCTGGCTGCGCTGGCGGCGCGCTGTCCGGCGGTCGATCCAGAGAGCCTGACGGATTCTTCGAAGGTTGACCGGATCCACCGGTACGAGTACCTCAACAGTTGCGCCCATGCCCTTGCCGGCCAGCCTAACCCGAGGGCGGAGATCTGGGCCGCACTGTGCTTCACGCTCTTCGTCTTGTCGCGTACGCCCGGGATCATCGTCGATCCGACCATGCTGCTGACCCCTGAGGTCCTGCGACGGACGATCACCTTCCCCGAGGCCTGGAACGTGGCCATATCCGGGTGGCGCGACAGCGAGATGCACCGCCACTTCGCGGCCTGGTTCGAACACGTTGGGGCTGGCGAGCGGTTCCGGGACGAGATGGCGGGCGGCCTGCCCGTTTCCCTAGCCGACATCGATCAGGACGACGCGAAGCTGACCGCCACGATGCTGGACATAGTGCTTACGAGTGAAGAGACGGGCACCTTCGCCGACATCGGGCTGCTGGCCGGGGCGTGCTGCCGCTCACTGCTCGCCGCCGGACGCGTCGCCGCGGCCGAGCAGTTCGCTTGGATGCTCTGCCACCGCCTCGTCACGACCGAGCGCGGCGAGGAACTCGGCTGGACGGTGGTCAACATCGTCTCTGCCTTCGCCGTCGTGTGGGAACACCGCTTCGTCCGCCGTCTCCTAAAGCGCTTCCGCCCCCGGGTCCTGCGCGCCGGCCCCTCGCCCGAGCTGCGCTCCGCGCTGGAGAACGAGCGCGGCAACCTGCTCCGGTACGAGGGACGGTTGGAGGAGGCCCTCGCCGCCTATGAGAGCTCGCAAGCCGCGGCCGCGACGGCGCCGGACGGTATCACTCCGGACCAGCGTCAGACTCTGCGGATCAACCGCGCCATCGTGCTGCGTGACCTGGGTCGAGTGGACGTGGCGGTCGCCCTGCTTACCGGGGCGCTCGCGGAGGAGCCGCCCGATTCGGTGGCCCGGGTCATGTACTCGATGAGCCTCGCCGAGTGTCATCTCGTGCTCAACCGGCACGAGGCCGCCCTGGCAGTGCTACGCACAGCCGCCGCCGTACCGCTCTCCCGCGACCGCGTCGGCGAGCGGGTGCCGATCTTGGCGAGGCTGGCCGAGTTGCGCGCGGCCGTGGAGGAGGAGCCGGTACTCGACGAGCTCCAGGAGGCATGGGAGCTCAGCGCAGGTCTTCGTGGCCCCCGGGCGGTGGTCAGCGGGGCGATCCTGCACTGCGCGAACCGGGCCACGGTCGCCCAACGGCTGGTGACCTCCGCCAAGGAGTTCCTCACCGACCCGGTCGGTGCAGGCCCGGTGAGCCTACTGGGGGTGCTGCGCCTGTCCCAGTACCACCGGGAGCGCGGCGAGCTCGACGCGGCGCGGGCGGCGATGGCGCGCGTCGAACCGCTGATGGGCGTCGTCGGGCTTCCCTGGCAGTTCCCGTGGCAGCGGTTCCTGCTGGTGGAGCCCGGCGACCCAGCGAAGCGGTGGTCCGCCGCCCGGCTGGTGCTGGACGCCTTGAACGACGGGATCGTCCAGACATCGGGCGATCCGGATCTGGTCGGCTCCTGGCTTGTCGACAAGGAAGAGGCCCAGCGCGAACTGGTCGCCTGCATCACTGAGGCCGAGTCCCGCGGCGTCGCCGCTCCGGGCGAGTACCTGCGGGTCTTCGAGTTCGTGAACGGCCGAGAGGTCCGCAGCCGCCACGCCCCACCCCCGACCGCGCGCCCCGGCCGCACCACCGTCGACCGGACCGCAGCCCTGCTGGAGCGCAGCCGGCTGGCCGGAGTGACGGCCGCCCTGGCCGCCTTCGTGGAGGCACCCGACGGGCTGCGGGTGGTGACCGCCAGCCCCGACGGAGTGGTACGGTCCGTCCCCCTGGTCGTCGGGTTGCCCGAACTCCGGGCCCTGAGCGCCGCCTTCGACCGCAGCGCCGGACCGGGCTGTGTGACCGCCCGCCAGCAGAGCCGTGCCCTCGCACCGCTGGAGGACCTCCTGCGCCGGCTCGGGGAAACGATCGCCGAGCAGACCAGCGCGGGCGAGCACGTAGTTCTGCTTCCCAGCTCAGAGCTACTCGGCCTCCCGCTCCACGCAGCGACCCTGTCCGGCAACCGGCTGCTACTCGAGCGCAACAGCGTGAGCTACGGGCCCAACCTCGCGGTCGTCGAGTCCGTCCTCGCCGCCGGCCCCCTGCCCGCGCCCGGCGGATGCCCGGCGGCGGTGCTGAGCGTGCCGAAGGAACGTGACCGCCCGGACTTCGGGGACCGGCTGCGCGGCACCGCAGGCCGCCTCGCCGACCTGCTGGGACCGGAGGTCGCCCGGCTCGACGGGACAGACGTCACCAAGGCGGCCTGCCTGGAGCTGCTCCCCGGCGTTCGGCACCTGCTCCTGCTGGCGCACGGCGCCAACTCCCTGCCTGCGCACGGGCGTGGAGTCTGCGTCTCGGACGGCTCGACGCTGCCGCCGGCCCCGCTGCCGGTCGAACAGGCGGCGGAGCTGCGTCGGTTCCTGCTCGACGCAGCCGACCTGGTCACCGCGTCAGCCTGTCCGGACGTGGTCGTCTCGATCGCCTGCTCGTCCGGGCGCAGCCGCCCCGGAGCCGGCGGTACCCGCATCGGACTGGAGCGCGCCCTGTTTGCCGGCGGCACCAGGGCCCTCGTCGCCTCGCTCTGGGACGTCGACCAAGCCTCCGCGCTGACCTTCGTCGAGGCCCTGTACGCGCACTGGACCGCCGCGCCGGGCCGGCCGCTCGCCCGGCACTACCGTGCGGCGCTCCTGGAGTCCAGAGAGCGCTTCGAACACCCCTTCCACTGGGCTCCCTTCGCACTGAAGGGCAGCTGGCTGTGACCCGAGGAGAACCATCGTGACCCCTGATGCCACCAACCTCGCAACCCGGATCTCCGGACTCAGTCGGGAGGAGGCATTCGAGGCCGTCCTCGCACTCGACGACCTGTTGCCTGCCGACACCCCGCAGGACGAGCCCGCCCGGGAGCTCCTGGCGCAGGTCGAGCAGAGCCCGTACGGGCTCCTCGCCGATGTCGACGACCTAGCCCGGATCATGCTGTCGGCGGCGGCGCTCACGCCGGAGTGCCGGCCTGCGGCCGAGGAGGCGCTCGACTCCGTGGGGCGCAAGGCGTTCGTTTTCGGTGTCACCGAGATCATCGCGGTGGGCGCGCTGGTGATCGCGGGCCTGGCCCTCGTCCTCAGCAAAGGGAAGGCCGAGGAGCGGACCAAGCTGGAGCTGGACGAGGACGGCAAGCTGCGTTACGAGAGCGAGGTCGTCTACGCCTCGGGCAGCGGGTTGGTGCGGGCCCTGGCCAAACTTCTTGGCCGGGCCCAGCAGCCGTAACGGCCGTCGCGAACCGGTCTCTGCGGCCCGCCCTGCCATCAGCGGGTTGAAATATCTTGGCGATGATTTCCAGGACAGAGCGGGGCTGAGTTTGTCGTGAGCTCCCCAGGATCCACAGGCACGCGGTGCGGTCGAGTCTCCCCGTCAGTGCGTCCGGATAGTGTGTGGCAGGCCGCGGAGATTGGGGTGCCGGTGCCGGTGCCGGTGCTGATGGTCGAGGTCGATCGCTCCACCATGTCGCCGGATCGGGTGGTGGCGAAGTTTCCTGCCTACCGCGAGCTGTTCCGCACCAGGTGTAGAGCACCGATCCGGAGCTGGCCGACGAGGAGCCGGCCGACCGTACCGTGCATTGGTTGCGTCGTGCCTGGCCCGGCCACACCTGGCCCTTGGCTTGCTGCCGCGCCCTGTGCCTGTGCGCCAGGAGCAGGTGGCGGTGAAGCCGGCCTGCCGCGCGCTGAGGGGTCCTACTCAGCGGAGGGAGTTCGGCTATAGCCGTCGCGGTGTCGGGTCTGGCGGTGGCCGGCGGAGCAGGCCTCGCGCACGAATCGGGGCAGCGCGGAGTCCGGTCGGAAGTGCACGTAGGTCTGCGCTGCCTGGATCTGCCAGCGGTTGACTGTGGTTGAGCGCGGAGACCGAGGCCACGACCAGCACGAGGGAGAGGCACATGGCGAAGAGCACGCCGCTCTGGCCGCCACGACCTGTTCGGGCAGGGGGGTTGCTGCACTCGAGCATCTTCATTCCCTCATCGTAAATGATGATTTCATCAGTTACGACCGGACGATCAGCCACGGCTCACGGGTGAGACCCCGCGGGGTTGGGGGATGCGGCAGGCCCCCGCACCGTGGAACGGCGCGGGGGCCTGGACAGGCGCGGGGTCGGCGGGCCGACGGGGTCAGGGCAGGTCGGGCAGGGGGCGGACGGAAATCTCGCGGGCCTCGTCCGCGGGGAGCCCGAGCATGCGCAGGATCATCTCGGCCATCTGCTCGCCAGCCGCCGCGCCGAGGTCGCGCGCCGAGTTGAGCTGGAGCAGGCCGATCAGCGCGCCGCCGACCGCGGACAGGGCCACGAGCGGGTCTTCGAAGGTGAAGCGGCCGGACGCCTTGCCGACCTCCAGGTCGCGCAGGGCGCGCGGCCCGAGCCCGGTGGCGGCGTTGATGTGCGGCAGGCCGCGCAGGCGCAGGATCTGGGTGATCTCGGGGTGCGAGGCGGCCAGCCGCAGCGTGAGGCGGACGCTGGCGGCGAAGACCGCGGCCGGGTCGTCGATGCCTTCGGTGACGCTGTCGAGCAGCTGGCCGTACTCCTCCAGGGCGTCGCCGACCGCGGCGTCGAACAGGTCGTTCTTGGTCTCGAAGTGGTTGTAGAACGTGCCGAAACCCACGTCGGCGCGTTCGGCGATCTCCTGGATGCTCGCCGAGGTCTCGCCGGTCTCGGCGAGGATCTGCCGTGCGGCGGCGATCAGCGCCTGGCGGGTGCGCGCACGGCGGCGCTCGAAGCGGTTGGCACTCGCGGGGCCGGCGGTGGTGTCGAGCTGGTTCGGCATACCGCCAGTCTAGGTGGCATTCAGATCTGATGACTCCATCACTCTGGCCCTTGACGATTGCTCCGGCAAGACTGATTCTTCTATCAGTTCAGAGCTTCTCATCAGAAGCGTGTCCGTGTGAGCCACCCCTGACGGAGCCCCCATGTCGAAGGACCGTGCCCGCCCGCCCGGGCACACCACCGCCCACCAGGACCTGCACAGCGAGCACGGGGCGCTGCGCGGGGAGCACCCCGGCCGCGCCCGGCAGCCCGTGATCAAGGTGGCGGACCTGGCCTGGCTGGAGTTCGAGAAGCCCGACCTGGCCCGCGCCGAGGTGTTCGCCCGCGACTTCGGCTTCGCCGTCGCCGCGCGTACCGGCCAGGCGTTGTACCTGCGCGGCACGCTGCCCGGCTCGGCGTGCGTGGTTCTGCGGTGCGGCCGCACCTCGCGGTTCCTCGGGCCGGTGTTTCGGGCCGCCGAGCGCGCGGATCTGGACCGCCTGGCGCGAGCCACCGGCCGTCCGGTCCGCGACCTCGGGGAGTTCGGCGGCGGGCAGGTCGTGGACCTGGTCGACCCGTCCGGCTTCCCGGTCCGCGTCGTCCACGGCACCGAGCAGCTCCCGGCCCTGCCCGAACAGCCCCCGCTCTTGCTCAACTTCGGCGGGGAACGGGCCCGGACCAATGCCACCCAGCGCCCGCCGCGCGAACCGGCCCGCATCCAGCGGCTGGGCCACGTCGTGCTGGAGACGCCGAGGTTCAGCCGGGCCCTGGACTGGTACCTGGAGACTCTCGGCCTGATCGTCAGTGACTTCCTGTTCCTGGACGGCCAGCGCGGACGCGGGCCCACCATGGCGTTCATCCGCTGCGACCAGGGCAGCACGCCGGTCGACCACCACACCCTCGCGATGCACCTGGGCCCGCGCACCGGCTACGTCCACTCCGCCTACCAGGTCACCGACCTCGACGCGATCGCCGCCGGCGGGCAGTACCTCGCCGAGCGCGGCTACAAGCGCAGCTGGGGCATCGGCCGGCACATCCAGGGAAGCCAGCTCTTCGACTACTGGCGAGACCCGGACAGGCTGATGGTCGAGCACTTCGCTGACGGTGACCTGTTCGACTGCGACCTGGAACCCGGCTGGGCTCCGATGTCCGCCGGCGGCCTGGCCCAGTGGGGCCCGCCCGCCACCCGCGACTTCCTCGGCGCCAACCCCACCCCCGCCCTGATCCGCGAGGTCGTGCGCGCCCTGCGCGCCGACAACGAGATCGACCCCGGCCGCCTGCTGGGACTGATGAAAGCGATGAACCGATGAGCGTCAACGTCCTGCGCACCGCCGACGGCTGGTACGCCGTCCGCGACCAGCGCGCCGTCCGAGTCCGGACCGCGGCCGCCACAACCGCCGAACTGCTGGCGGACCGGGACGCCGTCACCGCCGCTGCGCAGAGCGCCGACCCCGGCGTGCCGGTCGCCGATCTCGCGGTGCTCTCCCCGATCACCCCGGGCTGCCGGGTCGTGGCCCAGATGGCGAACTTCGTCTCGCACGCGGCCGATGCGGGCCTTGATCCGAAGAGCGTCCCCCTCGCGTTCTTCCGCAAGGCGTCCGGGTCGATCAGCGGCCCCTACCAGGACATCGTCAAGCCCGCTCACGTGCGGCTGCTCGACTACGAGGTGGAGATCGGCCTTGTCCTCGGCGCACCGCTCCCGGTCGGCACCGGGGTCTCACCCGCGAACCTCGCCGACTACGTCGCCGCCCTCGTGGTCACCAACGACGTCTCCGCCCGGGACCTGCAACTGCCCAAGACCCAGTTCTACGAGGCGAAGTCCTACCCCACCTTCACCCCCACCGGGCCGGCGCTGGTGCTGCTGGAGGAGGGCGACCTCGGCCGGTTCGCCGAACTGCGTTTGCGCCTGTGGGTCAACGGCGAGCTACGGCAGGACATGCCCGCCTCCGACATGATCCACCGGCCGCTCAAGGCCCTCCAGGCGCTCACCGGCTTCCAACGGCTGGACCCCGGCGACCTGCTGCTCACGGGCACCCCGGTCGGCACCGCGCTCAGCGCGCCGCCCAAGCCGGTCGAGATCCTGGGCTCGCTGCTGCCGGCCGCGACCAAGTGGCGGCTGTTTTTCAAGTCCCAGGCCAAGAATCCCAAGTACCTGCGGGACGGCGACCTGGTGGAGGCCGCCGTCGCCACCGACGACGGCACGCTCGACCTGGGCCGCCAGCGCACGACGGTGAGGTACGCCCGGTGAGCGAACTGCTGTGGCCCCAGTACGCCGCCCCTTCCGACCTGGCCACGATCGAGGCGGTGCCGCTTGAGGCCCGTGACCTTCCTGCCTCCACCTACGACCTGCTGGCCCGGGCCGCGCGGCTCTGGCCCGACCGCACCGCCCTGACGGTGCTCCCCGACGCCGAGCGGTGGCGCGGGCCGCTGCGGTACACCTTCGCGGACCTGCTGGCCGGAGTGCACCGCTATGCCAACGTCCTGCACCGGTTCGGGGTCCGCCGCGGCGCCCCGATCGCGCTGATGGCGCCCAACTGCGCCGAACTCATCCCCGCGACACTCGCCGCGCAGCTCGCCGGCATCGCCGCGCCGCTCAACGCCGCTCTCGCCCCCGCGCACCTGGCCGAGCTGCTGCAGTGCTCCGGCGCCCGGGTCCTCGTCGCCGCGGGCCCGGAGCTGGCCCCGGACGTCTGGGCGAAGCTGCCCGCGTTGGCCGAAGCGCTCGACGCGGTCCTGGTGCTTCGGCCCACGACGGCAGTCGGCGATCCCGCGCCGCTGCCCCGGATCGACGGGGTACTCATCGCCTACCTCGCCGACCTGGCCCAGGCCGAGGACGCGTCCGCATTCACGGGAGAACCGCCCCGGCCGACTGACCTGGCCGCGTTCTTCCACACCGGCGGCACCACCGGCACCCCGAAGCTCGCCGCCCACACCCACGAAAGCGAAGTCGTCAACGCCTGGATGATCGCCGCCAACTCGATGCTCGACAGCGACGCGGTGGTCTTCGCCGCCCTGCCCCTGTTCCACGTCAACGCCCTCGTGGTGACCTTGCTCGCGCCGCTGTTCAAGGGCCAGCAGGTGGTGTGGGCAGGGCCGCTCGGCTACCGCGAACCCGCCCTGTACGGGGAGTTCTGGTCGATCGTCGAGCACTACGGCATCACCGCCATGAGCGCCGTGCCGACCGTCTACCAGGTACTCGCACAGTGCCCGGTCGGCGCGGCGGACATCAGCAGCCTGCGGTACGCCATGGTCGGCGCGTCGCCGCTGCCCGACGCCGTCCGCACCGCGTTCGAGGCCCACACCGGGGTGACGCTGATCGAGGGCTACGGCCTGACCGAGGCCACCTGTGCCAGCGCCCGCAGTTTCCCCGACGCGCCGCGCCCCGGCGCGGTCGGGCAGCGGATGCCCTACCAGCGGGTGAAGGTCGTCCACCCGGATTCGGGGGCGGAGCTGCCCGCCGGGCAGACCGGCCTGCTGGCGATCGCCGGCCCGACCGTGTTCGCCGGTTACGTCACCGGCCGCGACGCCCAGGGCCGTCCGGTCCTCGACGGCCTCGGCAAGCTCGTGGACGGCTGGCTCGACACTGGCGACCTGGCCCGACTCGACGCCGACGGGTTCGTCCGCCTGGCCGGACGTGCCAAGGACCTGATCATCCGCGGCGGCCACAACATCGACCCGGCCGTCATCGAGGACACGCTGCTCGCCCACCCGCACGTCACTGGCGCGGGCGCGGTCGGACGCCCGGACCCGCACGCGGGCGAGGTCCCGGTGGCGTACGTGACCCTCGCCCCGGAGACGGACGTGAGCGAGGACGAGCTCCGCCAGTGGGCCGCCGAGCGCGTCCCGGAACGCGCGGCCGCACCGAAGTCCGTCACCGTCCTCGCCGCGCTGCCGGTGACCGACGTCGGCAAGCCCTACAAGCTCGCCCTGCGGTCCGACGCCGCCCGGCTCGCCGTCGCAGAGGCCCTGGCCGGTCATGGCCACGACGTGGAGGTCGACGCGGCGGTCGAGGACGGGTCTGTCGTCGTGTCCGTCGACCCCGGCACTGGTGACCGTGAGGCCATCAGTGCGGTCCTCGACCAGTACGCCCTGCGTTGGACGTGGTCCCCGGTGACGCCCGGACCGGTGGCGTCATGACCGCCGACACCATCCCGGTGGCCGTGATCGGCGCCGGCCCCACCGGGCTGACCGCGGCGACCCTGCTGGGCCAGTACGGCATCGAGACCCTCGTGCTGGACCGCTGGGAGTCGGTCTATCCGCTGCCGCGGGCGGTCCACCTCGACGACGAGATCTACCGGCTGCTCGCCCGACTCGGCATCGCCAGGCAGTTCGCCGCCATCTCCCGCCCCGCCCACGGCCTGCGGCTCCTGGACCGCGACCTGCGGGTACTGGCCGAGTTCCGGCGCGGCGCCGACCTCGGGCGACACGGCCACCCCGAGGCCAACATGTTCGACCAGCCCCAACTGGAGGCGCTGTTGCGCGCCAACCTCGAACGGCACCCGACCGTCACCCTGCGCGGCAACGTGGACGTCACCGCGGTCGAGCAGTCCGGCGGCGGCCCGGTGCGGGTACGGCTCACCGACCGGAGCACCAGCGAGACCAGCACCGTGACGGCCCGGTACGTGCTCGGCTGCGACGGCGCCAACAGCCTGACCCGCTCGACGATCGGCGCCACCATGCACGACCTGGCCTTCGCACAACGCTGGCTGGTCGTCGACGCCGCCACCGACGCCGACCTGCACCAGTGGGAAGGCGTGCACCAGGTCTGCGACCCGGTACGTGCGGCCACCTACATGCGCATCAGCGAACGCCGCTACCGCTGGGAGTTCCAGCTCCTGCCCGGCGAAAGCGCCGACGACTACCGCGACATGACCCGTCTGCACCCCCTCATCCGGCCCTGGACCGGCGACGTCCCCGCGGACGAGCTGGAGATCATGCGCACGGCGGAGTACACCTTCCGCGCCCAGATCGCCGACCACTGGCGCGAGCGGCGCGTCGTCCTGCTCGGCGACGCCGCCCACCTCACCCCGCCCTTTATCGGCCAGGGCATGGGCGCGGGCCTGCGCGACGCCGCCAACCTCACGTGGAAGCTCGCCGCCGTCCTCGACGGCCGTCTCCCGGAACGGGTACTGGACAGCTACGAGGCCGAACGCAAGCCCCACACCCGAGCGATGATCACCCTGGCGAAGCTGGTCGGCACCGCCATGACCGCAGGCGGGGACACCGGCAGCGCGCTGCGCCGCATGCTCGCACCCCACCTGCACCTGGTTCCCGGTCTGAGCAACCGCATCCTCGACAGCCGGACCCCGGCCCTGCGCCGTTCGACCCTGGTGGACCGCAGGCGGCTCGGGCGCGGCCTCGCGGGACGTCTGTGCCCCAACGCCCAGCTGCCGGACGGCCGGCGCTTCGACGACCTGGCCGCCGGCCGCTTCGCGCTGGTCACCTCCGCAGCCGTCACCCCGGCGCTGCGGGCCGAGGTCCAGGACCGCGGCGGTGTCCTGATCACCGCCTCACCCGGCACCGCCCTGCACCGCTGGCTCCGCCGGGGCCGCACCGTAGCGGCGCTGGTCCGCCCCGATGGCACCGTCCAGCGCACCGCACGCGACCCGAAGGCACTGCGCAGGCTCCTGCCCGCACCGAGCCCCCGCAGGCGTACCTGATTTTGGTCGTGCGGCAGGGCGAGGCGAGTTGGCGGACGCCGCATGGGAGCGGATGGGACCCTGTTGCCGCAGAGGGGCGACGTGGCCGTCCGTGGCGTGACCGCCGCCAGGCGTTCAACGGTGTGCTGTGGCGGCTGCGGGCCCGGCTCCGTGGCTGGAGCCGTTCGTGGCCGCTGGGTCAATCATGCCCAGGACGAGTACCGCGACTTCGTACTCGCCAGTCGGCGGCGACACGAGGCGCCGAGTTGACGACCGCTTGCGTGCTGACTGGTGTCGGCGTACACGGGACCTACCCGTGTACGCCGACAACTGGGCACCAGCCGTCAGACTCCTCGCCGGTCCAGCGAGCGACAGTTGTCGTGCTGACCGGACCGGGCAACCGGCCGTCGAGCGGAACTGCTGTCGACTACTACCGCACTGCATCACAGTCACCGAGAGCCACCACCGCCGAACAACTCCTCGCAAGTTAACGCTCGCAACAGCTCGCAAACTACAAGTCACAACCCCAGGTCGCAGAAGCCGGACTCGCAAACTATCCGTTGAAGTAACACGTGCTGCCGGAGACGCCGGCCGCGCCGGTGTGCGTGCGGCCGGGCTGCGGGAAGCCGGTGCCGGTTGCCGAGTCTGGCCGGGGCCGGCCCACCCTCCACTGCTCCCGCTCGTGCAAGTCGAAGACGGCCCGCGCCAAGGCCAAGGCCAGGCCGCCGCCGAGGCGGCGGGCCGCACGGTCCCGGAGCAGCCGGCACCGGCGCCGGAGGGCGTCCGGGCCGCGATGCTGGGCCACCTCGCCGCCATGGAGAGCACAACCCGGGCCTTCTTCACCGCCGTGGACACCGACCCGGTGGCCGCGTACGAGGCGTTCTATCAGGAGTACCTGCGGCTGGACGCCCGGGTACGGGCGGCGGCGGCCGACGCCCGCGACGAGGTATTCACGGCATCACCCTCCTGACAGATTCGCGGGCTGTCGCCGCAAGTCACCGAACGCCGGCACTGGCCTGGGCCGCTCGGCCAGAATCGCGTTGTGAGGCGCCGTCAGGAGATGGGTAACGACTGGCGGACCTCGCGCACCCGTCGTGGCTGCGGGCGGCCGGTCCCTCGCGGACGAGGAAGGTCGGTCCGGCGGCAAGGTTGTACCGGGCGAGCGGCATTCGGGCACCGAGGTCCGGTCCAGTCCGGGCCCTATCGGTAAGTCATCTCGGCGGTGACGATCGGCACGCCGTCACCGCGGATCGCGGACTACAGTTGCCGCGAGAACACGGAAGCCCTGCTCAGCAACCAGAAAGCGCTGCTCGTGCCGACGCCGTAGGCGAGGTGGGCGGTCAGATCATCACCCAGCGTCTTCGCATCGTAGGTCCAGATGGGTTTGTAGAGTCCCGCGATCGGAAGTACCACGTATCCGCTGAGCCACACGAGCGCGCCGTACGGGAGCCCGTAGAGGACGTGGGGCTTGCGCAGCGAGGCGCTGACAATGCCGTAGAAGGCAGCGTTGCCTACTCCGTAGGCCCAGTGCATGAACGTGCTGACGGGGAACGCCGCGCCGTCCGGCAGCTCGCTCTGGGTGAAGGCCTCGGCCAGGCGCTTGGCGACCTGGCCGGGATCCGGCGCCTCCTGCCAGCTGCGAACCGGGGCGAACTCCCAATGCAGGGCGTTGTGTTCGCCGCCGGCTCGTCGCTGGCGCAGGAACCGCACGGTGTCCATGCAGACGGTGCCGATCACTCCCGCCGCCAGACCCGCACCGACGGCGCCGAGCGGAGTCAGCTGCTTGCGCGTGCGCATGAGTCGATCACTCCCGATCCCGGTTCTTTCAGAAGCCGGCGCTCTGGCCGCCGTCGACGTGCAGGATCTCGCCGGTGACGAACGAGGCCTGTTCGAGGTACATGACCGCCTCGACGACGTCCTCGATCTCGCCCATCCGCCCGAGCGGGTGCAGCGCGGCGAGCGTGCCGCCCGGGTCGTCCGGGTGCAGCGGAGTGCGGATGACGCCGAGTGAGACGGCGTTGGCGCGGATCCGGCGCGCCGCGTATTCGATGGCCAGTTCCTTCGTCGCTGCGGCCAGGCCGCCTTTGGTCAGCGAGGTGAGCGCCGCGGGTATGCGGGCGTTGGCGCGGTCGACCAGCGACGTCGACACGCACAGGACGTGCCCGCCATCGCCGCCGGCGATCATCGCAGGGATGGCGCTGCGCGTGACGTCGAAGAAGCCGCGCAGGTTGACGCCGGTCACCAGGTCGTAGTCGGCGTCGGTGTAGTCGGTGAACGGTTTCTCCATGTAGACGCCGGCGTTGTTCACCAGCGTGTCGATCCGACCGAAGCGATCCAGCGCCTGCTCGACGATCTGTGCACCGGTACCGGGCCGGCTCAGGTCGCCGGGCACGGCGAGCACGTCCGCATCGTGCGACGAGGGGATGGACCGCGCGGTCGCGACGACGGCGTACCCACGCCCGCGGTACGCGTCAGCGAGGGCCGCACCGATGCCTTGTGACGCACCGGTGACGATTGCCACCTTCTTCTCCGAGCTCATCGGCATGTCCAAGCTGAGGTGCTCACGCTGGAAGTCTCCGGCTCACGGCGGGCCACGCACGACGACTGCGCCCACCGGCTCTCACCCTACGTCCGGCCGAGCCCCGGCGCCCGCGTGGAGCTCATCGGGTACGGCCGGCGGCCGACCGCACGACGCTGGACGCACCGCCCTGCCGAGCGTGGGAGGAGCACAGGTCATGGCCGCTCTGATCGCCGTGAACGTCGGCACGCCGAGGGGCGTCCCCTGGCACGGCAGAACCACCCGCAGCGGCATCTGGAAGCACCCCGTCGCCGGGCCCGTGATGGCGCGCCGGGTCGACCCGGACGGCGACGGCCAAGGTGACCTTGCCGGGCACGCCGGCGAGTAGCGTGCCGTGCTGGTCCACCAGTTGAGCTCCTACCGCCATTGGCAGGACTCCCTGGAACGGAACGACTTCACGTACGGCCAGTTCGGCGAGAACCTCACCGTGGACCGACTCGCCGACGACGAGGTGTGCATCGGTGACCGCCACCAGATCGGCGGTGCGGTCGTCGAAGTCAACCAACCCCGGTTGACGTGCTACCGCGTGGGGTTGCGGCTCGGCGAGCCACAGATGGCCGCCCTGCTGCTGTCCCATCGGCACCCGGGCCCTCTCCATGCGGGTGCTGACCGAAGGGCGGGTGCGGGCCGGGGACAAGATCGTGAACTCTCCTCGGGTCTGAGGAGATGACCGTCGCGGAGATCGACGCGCTGCTCTACCTGCGGCCACGTCGAGTACGCCCCGCAGTCCCGGGACCCCCGCTGGAGGAAGCGCGCTCATCTGCTGTTCGACGCCCCCGGCCGCGGCCCGGCCGGCCGAGCCGACCGACGTGGTCCTGGACGTGTGACCGGATGCGTCCGCGGCCGAGGGTACCACCGCCGACGGCGCGAGACGAGTCCGAGTCCGCCGACGGAGCCGCGGGTTGCGTGCGGTCGGCGCAGCTGCCTAGCGTGGTTGTGGTGGGGAGAGAGATCACCGGCGGGGCGAGTCGGTTGCGTGGGGCATCCCGCCGAAACCACTCCTGGCATGCGCCCGAAAGGGGATTTCTGCCATGGCAAAGGTGCTCTTCATCGTCAGCGGAGCCACCTACTGGGTGTTGAAGGACGGCACGCGGCACGCGACCGGCTACTGGGCCGAGGAATTCGCGAACCCGTACAAGATCCTCACGGACGCCGGTCACGACGTCGTCGTCGCGACGCCGAACGGTGTGACTCCGACCGTCGACATGATGAGCCTGCGTCCCGAGATGGTCGGCGGAAACGACAGCGCCCTGGAGCTGGAGGCCGTCATCCGTTCCGCGGAGGTGATGCGTCGACCGCTGCAGCTGTCAGACGTGCGCCTGGAGGACTACGACGCGGTCTACCTGCCGGGCGGTCACGGTCCGATGGCAGACCTGGCGTGGGACGCCGACGTGGGGCGGCTGCTGACCCAGCAGTTGGCCTCGGGCAACCCGCTGTTCATCGTCTGTCACGGTCCCGCCGCGATGCTGGCCACCAGGATCCACGGTGAATCGCCGTTCAAGGGCCACAACATCACCTGCTTCACCGACGAGGAGGAGGATGGCGTCGGACTGGCCGCCAAGGCACCATGGCTGCTGGAGACCGACGTGAAGGCGAAGGTCGGGGTCAAGTTCAGTCGTGGTCCGGTCTGGGAGCCCTACATGGTCGAGGACCGAAACCTGGTGACCGGACAGAACCCGGCCTCGGCCGCGGTCCTCGGGAACCGGATGCTGGAGATCCTCAAGTGACGCAAGGTTCCACAGTCACACGATCTGGCGGCACCGAAACGGACATCACGTCACGTACCGCCCTCTCACACGAGTCCGGCGCCGCCCGAGCCCGTTCCCGTACGTCGTGGCGTTCGACCGCGGCCCCGAGTGCGGCGTCCGCGACTTCCAGTCACCCGCTGCGCCGACCAGTCCCTCACCCCGGCGAAGCCGCCCACGCCGACCACCGAGCAGTGGATGCGCTGACCTCCCACCAGCCGCCGGGAGGCCGCCGCCGGCGCTGACACCCTGGCAGGCCCCCGCGCTTCGTTCACCGGCCCAAGGGACTGCCGGGGTGCTGGCGCCGTCCGGGGTCCGGGAACGGCCCTTCCCGGGCTCCTGATGCAGCTCTCGCTGTGGCTCCTGATGTAGCTCCAGGTGTGACCTGTTGGTTGTGGCGGGCGTGGAATGGCCTTGGATGGCTGATTGTCTGGACCTTTGGTTGGACCTGCTGGGGTGCGGGCCAGGGTTTGCGCTGGCGGGGTTTGGCGACTGTGTGTGGTGGCTGGGTGGGGTTGCTGGGGGGTGGGCTCGGTGTTGCGGGTTGTTTTCGGGGGTGAATTCCGCCGGTAATTCAGTTTGGTTGTTTTGGCGGATTGGTTGTCGGGGGTGGTCTGAACTCGGGTCGGAATTGCGGTGGCTGGGGGTTGGTGTTCGGTTTGCTGTGGGTCGGGCCCAGTGTCGTCCGGGCCTGCTGCGCCCTGCTCGGCCGCCGCCGTCCCGGGGCCGTCGTCTGGGCCTCGTCCCGTCCGGTGTGGCTGTCGCAGCAGGCGGGCCCGGAGCGGCCGGTACCCAGCGGTCGGCGGCACCGGCCGCGGCCGACGCCTGGCGGTCCGGCAGCCCCCGGACGGCAGCCCGCCCCGCGGCTGCCGCGGGAGCCCGGTATGGCAGCACAGGAAAGGCACGGAGCGGAAGGGCGTTAGCCGGGCCGCGGGGCGGGTGCCGTCCGGGGGGCGCCGAACTGCCGGGGGTCGGCCGCTTGCCGGGGTTGCCGACCGCCGGGTGCCGGTGGTCCTGGCCGGCGTCCCGGGGGGCGCTGTCCGGGGTGGCCCGGTGCGGCGGGGCGTCGGCTGTTGTCGGGCCGGGCTTGTGCTGGTGGTGGTGCTCGGCGGCGGGGTGGCGGGGGTGCAACGCGGTGCAACGCTGGGGTGTACGGGGCTGTGTCGCGGGTCTGACCAGGCGTTATGTGGCCGGGAGCGGGGGCGGGTGGGCCCTCGTGACTTTGTCAGCGGCAAGGCCGAAAGTAGAGGTGTGGGGGTTTCGGCGAGCGAGATGATCATCATGGAATACAGCCGGAGCGAAGTCATTGCCACACTGCAGAGAGCCGGATACTCGGAGGAGGCGGAGGAAGCGCTGCACGAGCTGCCCGACCCCGTCGATCTGGACCGCCTCGTGGCCTGGGGCCAGGAGCACGGAATAACCAGAGACGGGCTCATCAGCCGGATGGGCGGCAGCCCCTGAGTGCGGAGTCAACCGATGTAGGGCTGCGCCCGCTCGGGCGTGTTGCGGTGCCGTGTTGCACCGGCTGCCCGCTCCGCCGGCCTCGGCGGGTCCCGCTGCTCGCCCGCGCCGCCCTGTGCCGCGCCCCGCCGCACCGCGTTGCTGCGCCCTGGTCGGCCGCCAGGCCGTCCCGCTGCGTCCGGTAGGCCCGGTGGGCCGCCGTCCAGGCCCGTGCCCTTGGAGGCCCTGGGGGCCGGTCCTGGCCGTCGTCCCGGCCGCCGTCCTGGCTGTCCCGGTCCCTTGGGCTGTCCGGCCGTCTCCGGGGTGCGTCCTGCCCGCCTCCCGCGGGGCTGCGCCCCGTCCTGGTCTATCCGGGCCGCCGTCCAGGCCCCGTCGTCCCTGGCTTGGTGTTCGGTTTGTTGGTGCTGCCGCGGGAATCGCGTTTGTTGACGTCGTGCGGGATTTTGCGGGCGCCCTGGATTGGCGGTCGTGGTGTCGGTGGTGAGGGCCGTAGGCCCATTTCCGGCTTATCTGAATGGGCTTTCTGCCCGCCGCGCCGAGCGGTGATTGTAGATTGCGGCCTGAAAGACAGGGGAAGGGAACTCGTATTCCCGCCGTGAGTGTCGCCGGATAGGGCCGGGGCGGACGGTTGCCGCGAGGTTGTTTGTCCCTGTCCGGCGCTCGTTTGCGGACCGGTGGCATAGAGCTGTACGTAACTCCGAAAACGCCCTGGAAGAACTGCCGGAATAGCTCCGGATAGCCGGTTTTGTTTCTCGGTTGAGGGCCCGTCAGGGACCGCCGTGCGGGCCGTTCGCGAGGGCCCGCCACCGGGGCCGGGGAGCCCCGAGCCGGGCAGGTGGCCCCGAGGCGCCTCCCGAGGGCCGCAGGCCCCTCTCCAAGGGCGTCGGATGGGCCAACATCCCAGCAACCACAAGGCGGATGATGAACGACGTTTGGGTTGCAGTGTCCGGGCGTCACGTGTTTTCAGTGATTGGTTCCGGTTTCGTGCTGGTCAGGGCTTGGTCTCGCTGAAGAGTGGTGGCGCCTTCGCGCCGAAGAGTGCTGTCGCAGATCGGTGAAACCGTGAGGACGTCCGCTGTAGCGGTGCGCCGGGCGGGCTGACCGGTGCAGTCCAGGAGGCCAGCACAACACCGGGCAGTGCCGCCAGTGCGCCGAACCGGCACGGTACCCAGGCCTGAGCGGCCGTTGCTCTATCGATCTTGGTGGGCGTGAGTTCGAGGCTGTCGACTCGGTTGGGTGATCTTCTGGTTGGCTGGGCATGAAAGTGGGGCCTCCCGCACAGCTCGTGGGTGTCGAATCCAATCGAGCAACAGGAGGCCCCTGGTGCTGCAGTCTTCCGTGCCCGCGTCGTTGTCGTCCAACTCCTCTGCTCCGTCGTGTGATTGCCTCGCTCATCGGTTCGGGAACGCCGGGGACCGGCCGCACAGGTGTCCGAGGTACCCCTCCGACATGAGCGACGCGGAGTGGGCCGTCGTGCGTGACGCGATGCCGGTGCCCGCCTGGTTGGAGGGAAGGGGCGGGAGGCCGGAGGGCTACTGCCGCCGGCAGCTGGTCGATGCTGTGCGCTACCTGGTCGCGGGCGGTATCGCCTGGAGGGCTGTGCCCGCGGACTTCCCCGCGTGGGACCGGGTCTACGCCTTCTTCCGGCGCTGGCGCGACAGGGGCCTGGTCGCCGAGTTCCACGACCGGCTGCGGGACCGGGTCCGCGAGGCCGCCGGCCGTGATCCGGAGCCGACCGCCGGGATCATCGACTCCCAGTCGGTGAAAGGGGCCGCGTCGGTGCCGGCCGCGAGCCGGGGATTCGACGGCTGCAAGAAGGTGAACGGCCGCAAGAGGCACATCGTGGTGGACACCCTGGGCCTGCTGCTGGTCGTGATGGTCACCGCCGCATCAGTCACCGACCGCGAGGCCGGCCGGACGCTGCTGGAACGGCTGCGCGAACGGTACTGGCGCATCACGCTGGTGTGGGCCGGCGGCGGCTACACCGGACGCCTGGTCGACATCGCCCGCGACATCCTGCGGATCGCACTGGCGGTGGTCAAACGCACCGACGACACCACCGGCTTCGTGGTGCTGCCCAAGAGGTGGCTGGTGGAACGGACGTTCGCGTGGCTGATGCACTCACGCCGCCTCGCCCGCGACTACGAAGGCCGAACCGACACCTCGGAAGCGATGATCCGCTGGTCGATGAGCATGGTCATGAGCCGCCGACTCGCCCGGCAAGCACGCTGAACATCCCCGGACGTTCCTCGGCCAGCCAGCCCCGCGCGGCCAGGCGCTTCACCTTCGACCGCACACCCCCGACCTTCGCCGCAACGACCTCCAGCCCGAGTGTCGCTGCGAGTTGCCGGCAGTCCATCACCTCCCGGCCGCCGGCCAGGACCTCCACGAGTCGCTGGTAGTCCGGCGCCAGCGAATCGAGAGCGAGGCCTTCCCTCCACGCGGGCACGACCGATCCGGGCACCGCTGCGGCGACGCGCGCCAGCCGTTCACCCGCAACCACGACCGGCGGCGCCTCCTCACCTGCGCGGGGTTCCGCCAGGACTTCGGCCACCGTCTCCCGGGCGATCACGAACCGCTCCCACGCGGCTTCCGCCTCCCGCAGCTCGGCCTTCAGAGCCTCCACCCGCTGCCGAGCGACACGCTCGCGCTCCTCCAGCAGCCCCATCACCGACGGCATCCAGCACCTCCACCGAAGAGACGACACAACACCCCGTCTCTGCCCGCCGAGGCACCGGCACTATGCCTGACCAGCGAAAACGCACCCATGACTCTCGGAAAGACAACGGCCTCTAAGGTGAGTTGAGCCCTACCAGTGAGGGCTGGGCGGGCAAGGCCCTGAGAACCGGATGCCGTCCGTCAGTGCGACGTGGAACCGCAGCCCGTGCGCTGGGGCGACACTGAACAGCAGGTCTGCGGTGGAGGCTCCCAGGAGGAGGACCGAGGCGAGCAGGCTTCCGGCAACGATCGGGGCCCAGCAGCGCTGCCGGAGGAAGAACCGCGGCAGCCAGAAGCCGCCCACGAACACGCCGCTGTAGACCACCAGGTAGAAGAGGCCGGTGAACAGCGGGGTGATGAAGTCCGGATCGGGTCCGGGATCGTACTCTCCGGGTCCGGGCGGGGGGCACAGGGTGTCCGGGATCTGGATGTGGACCGTGTACAGGGCGGCCAGTCCAGCGGCCAGCCCCACGACAACGGGCAGGCAACCGAGCCCGATGCCCTCAACCAGCCCAGTCTTCGCCTCACCAGCATGGTCCAAAGACATCAATCCCCCGCTCTCGTCGCCGCAGGCTCCGAGACGGCGAAAGCACTGTCCACGGTTCCGACCTCGAAATCCGACTGCCGCCCGCAGCGATCGGCACCCGTTCTTCACCGCACCTCAGCGTGGCCTGGCCAGGCCGCCACCATCCGGTGGCGGCCGCCGTTGAACCGCACAGCCGAGAAAAGGGGAGGCACCAACATGCCGGAATCCGTGAGGCCGGTCCCGTCCTACGCCCGGTGGGGCGAGGTACCCGACCATCTGCGAACCAGGACCCAGCTCGCCGCGCTGGACCTGCCGCGCCAGGCGGCCGGCCCGGTCCGCGCCACCATCGAGACCCGCAACCCCGGCACCGGACGGAAGGGCGAATTCGACCTGTACGACGTGCGCGAGTCCGTCCCGACCGCGGCCACCGCCGCGCAGCTCCTCGCGGCCGGCGCGCGCCGTACCACAAACACCCGGACCTGCGAGGACTGCGGCGCCCACCCCGAAACCCCCACCACCCCGGGCGCCGACGGCCGGGCCCTGTGCGGCACCTGCGCCCACATCACCCGCCTGCGCATCCGTCAGGCCGAGATCCGCGCCGCGGCCCAGGACGTCGCCGAGACCGCCGCCCGCCTCCTGGCCGACGAGCACCTGGCCGTCCTCCAGATCGACTACACCCCTGGCGAGTCCTCAGGGCTGGTCGTCGCTTTCACCGAGGACCCAGGCGAGAGCGTGGGCGCCACCGGTGGCGAAGCGGCGGACGCCGCCGTGGCGCTTCTCGTGGATGGCCATCGTGCGCGCGGCGCGTTCCTCGGCCCTGATGAGGATGTCGTCCGGTCGCGCCAGGGCGGCGACGCCGGTGATGGGGCTGTGGGAGCAGTGGCCGGCGACCCATTCGTAGGCCGCCAGCGCGGTCCGTTCCTCGGCGAACAGTGGGCCCGGCACGCTGTCGAGGCGGGCGGCGGCCGTCTCGACAGCGTCGAGCATGCGGGCCCCGGCCCGGGCGCGCTGGTCAGCGGGCGGCATTGTGCTCGGCCTCGGTGGCCTGGAGGCGGAAGGACTCGGTGCCGGTCTCGATCAGGGTGAAGCGGAAGGTCAGCCGGTCGGCGATGGCCGCGCAGAGCGGGGCCGGTGAAGGTCTTGTCCCGGCCGGCGGCCTGCTCGACGGCGGCGGCCCGCTCCAGCACCATGCGGTGCCGCTCCTGCGCCTGCCGGGCCGCCAGCTCGCGCACCCACCCCGCCGCCACACGGCCCACCTCGCCCGCCTCAGCGAGCAACACGTTCACCGCGTACTCCCGCTCCCGCTGCTCCTGGTCCTCGGCCACTGGCTCGCCCACCACCGGCAGGACGGTCACGTTCGTCATGCCCGGTGAACTCGCCAGCACCATCAAGGTCACGTACGCTCGGTGAGTTTCGCCCCCTCAAGGTACCGCTTTCGCCCCGCCAAACCTTTCGCCGACGGGTCCTGCCGGCCTGGGTCATGCCTGTGCGGGTTGTAGGGGTTGTGGCCCGCTGGCTGCCGGTGAGTTCCGCCCCGCACGGCTGGTGAGTTTCGCCTCGCCGATACTCCCCGTCACAGGTCAGAGCCTGTGCGATCCCCGTCGCACCCTGCGAGCCCGTCCTGTCCGGCCGTCCTGCAGAACGGCCGGCCGGTTGCAGCGCTGCACGATGGTGGCGCTGCAACCGGCTGCTACCCGTGCAGCGCTGCACGCTGCTACCCGTGCAGCGCGGTGCAGCGATGCGCCCCGCCGAACCGCCAGCCGCTCAGCTTCTCCACGTCGGGGCTGACAGCGAAGGCGTGGCCGGCCGCGTAAAGGCCATAGAGCTCGACCATGCCCTCGGCCCGCCACGGGTCCCAGCCCGCGTCGAGCATCCCGGCCAGGGCATACCATCTTCGGATGGTGGCCGGGAGGGTTCGGTGCTGGAGCTGACCGAGCAGGCTGACCCGAACCGGCTGGAGTGCCCGCAGTGCGAGCAGACCCACACCGAGAAGAACCTGGGTCCGCTGGTGCTGCCCGCCCCGACCAAGCGGGAGCTGATGGCCGCGCTGGACGAGGTCCTCGATGCGGGTGGCGCCGGCGGGGATGGCGGCGAGCATCTCGGCGACGGCGGGGTTCTCCTCGGCGGCCAGCCGTAGGTCCGTCACCGCCGAGCGCACTCCGCGCTGTGCCGACCAGGACCGCCAGCAGGCGCGGGAACGCCCTCCATCGCCGCCCCCACGCCCGAGCCGAGCCGTCCTCGCCCGTCTGCTCGCAGACCCGGGCGCAGGCCGCCAGCTGCGCCGCGGTCTGCTGGTCTCCGGTGCCGGCGGTGTAGGCGTGATGGGCGGCGGGCCGGGCTGGTGGACGTCCGGTACATCGCACGGGGTCTGCCCCATACCTACAGGATTCGCTTGGACCGCAGTGGGTCGTGGCGGTGCTGGCCGGCATCTGCGGCTGGCGACCCCGACTACCGACCCGGGGGGGTGGTGGTATTGGCTTCTTTACGAAAATCGCCGAGCCGAGCCGCGAGTTCAGCGCTCCGCGCTGTCGCTGAGCGGCGGCGCGGAGCCCTGAGGCCCGTCTCAGGTGCCGGTGTTCCACAGGGGCTGGTGGCCGGCGCCGTAGATGACGAGGTTGCCGTCCTGCTGGAACTTGAGGGTCGCGCCCGAGTTGCCGTAGGTGCCCGAGGCCCACAGCGCCGGGCTGCCGCCGTACCCGTAGATGACGAGGTTGCCGTCGGGCTGGAACTTGGCGGTCGCGCCGGAGTGGTTCCAGGTGCCCGAGGACCAGATCGGGGTGGCGGTGTTGTTGTAGATGACGAGGTTGCCGTCGTTCTGCATGGCAAGCTCGTAGTTGGTGACGCAGATGGTCTCGCCGGGGGCGGTTCCGAAGCCCCCGTTGAAGGTCCAGTCGTCGTTGTAGTTGGTGTACTGGCACTGGTACGGGAATGGGTATCCGGCGTGCGCCGCGGGCGCGACGGTCATCGCGGCGGCGCTCGCGACGGTCACGAGGCCTGCGGCCAGGGTCTTACGTATGCGCATGAGATTTCTCCGAGATCACGTAGCAGAGGGCAGTTCCGTGATCGTATAGAGGCACCTGATAGCCCCGCTCCGTTGATCCGAAAAAAAGTCAGCCTCAGTCACGGCATGTAGTGATCCGCTCGGCCTGAGCGCGAGTACGGCTCTACCCGGCTCTGAGCTGGATCCAACGCCGTTCCACGGAGCTCCCACCAAACAGTGATCTTGGTCGTGACAGGTGTTTGCGCATGCATGTGCTAGCTGGCGGCCTTTGTGGCCCCGGCTGGGTGGGCGGGTGACGGCCCGGCCCCGGGTTTGGCTGGGTGGTGCGTCGTTGGACCCGGGCATGGATGAGTTCGGGTTCGGCCGGGGTGGAGGTGTGCCCGAAGCTGGGTGCCGGTTTGCTCGGCTGCGAGGAGTGCGCGCGGACGTTGCTGATGTTCCGCCTGCTGGCCGGGCTGGGGGTGTCGGCGGCGCCGGGAGCGTGTCCGGCCTGCGGCACGTTCACGAGCGATGTCGCCGCCGCCGGGCGTGATGCCGCCTGCCCGACCGAGTGGTTGCCCGCGTACAGGGGCCCAGGCTGTTCGGTCGGGGGTTCGGTTCGGGGTTCGGTTCGGCGCCCGGCTCCGGTCCCGCTTGCTCGGCTGTTTGCGCTGGTGGGGCGCGCCGAGACAGCGTCTCACCAGGCCGGCTTACCTTCCTGGGTCCCTGCCTGGTGGTGGTTGTGGTGGGGGTGGGCGGGGCGTTGGTCGGTGTGTCCGGTCGCTGCACTGTGCCTTTTTCTCTGTGTCCGGCTGGTCCCGGCCGCGTTGGTGGGTGAGGGCGGAGGCCGCCTCGGGAGAGGCATCGGCGGCGGATGGGGTGAGGCCGCCGAGGCCGGTGAGGGCGAGCAGCAGCCGGCCCCGGTCGAGTCGCCGATCGAGTGGCTGCGGATCAACGCGAAGCAGCACGCCGCCCGGATCCTCCAGACCGTCAAGCTCCGCGCGTTCAACCTGCGCGCGGTCGAGTGGCAGCGCATGCACGCCGTCGCGGCGGTCTTCCACCTCCAACACGGCCACCTCGACCCCACCGACAAGACCAAGCACGCCGAGCTGATCTCCTGGCTCACCCGCCAGCGCCACCTCCACGGCCAACACCTGCTCGACCCCGCGCGGATCTCCGAGCTGGACGCGCTCGGCATGATCTGGTCCAAGCACGCCAACGCCTGGGAACGCGGCCACGCCTACGCCGCCGCCTTCCACCACCAGCACGGCCACCTCGCGATCCCAGCCACCGCGAAGCTCGACGACTACGCGGTGGGGGCGTGGATGCGCCGCCAGCGCAAGGCCGCAGGCCTCACCGCGGACCAGGTCGCCAAGCTGGACGCGCTGGACGAGCTCCGGCGCCTGGAGCCGGACTGGAACCGCTCCTACCGCCGTCTGCTCGCCTACCTCACCGCCGGCGGCACCCTGACCGACGCAGCCAACCGCACCGGCGGCGAGGCTGACCCCACCTTCCGCCCCGGCACCTGGCTGCGCAAGCAGGAAAAGGCCCGCACCGACGGCAAGCTGACCGACTACCAGGCCGCGCTTCTGGACGCGCTCACCCGGCACGCCGAGACCGTCACCGGCTGACCCGCCCCGCAAGACCCAGCCGTCCCGGCCCAGCAGGCCGGGACGGCCGCCCGCATAGGAACATGTTGTTATACACCGATTGCGCATCTTGGTACAGGCCCTGTATGGCCTGGTCGTAATAGGTGGTGACCTTACCGGTGTAGTTCGGGCCTGAGTAAAAGCACAACATGAGGACGGGGCAGTTGCTCGGCGCCGTCTTCTCGGACTTCGGGGTGGCCTGGGCGGCGGGCGTGGCGGTGAGACTGGCAGCGAGGATTGTGGCTGCGAGCACGGCGCGGATCTTGGCTTTCACGCTGGCTCCTTCCCTCAGGCGTAGGCAGGGCTCAGCACAGGTGTCTGCGGCCGGGTGGTGGTTGCCTGGCAGGCCCGAGAAGGCTCTGTGCGAGGGGCGGCAGCGGCCCCTTCGGTTGAAGCACCGGGGTGTTTTGGCTTCCTGACTTCGACGGTAGGGGCCCCTTTATTGGAGACCGCAACTTAGGGCTTGCAGAGAAGTAATCCATCGCTTCCCATTCTTGAGGCCATCATTGTGCTAGGAGTGCGACGGAGGGGCCTGAGGGGTCGTTGGCGGTGAAGTTCGGTGCGCTCCTCCCACACCTGAATGTGCGTCAGCGACGCCTGGTGATGGGGGCGGAGGCCAGGGCGATCGGCCACGGGGAAATCAAGGGCGATCCGCCTGCTGCGGCCCTCCTGAACGTGCCGCCCAGAGCCGTACACCGCCACGCCCGCGGCTCCCGCTGGCCCGCCGGCCGCAAGCTGCGTCAGGCGGTGAACCGGACGCAGGAGGAGTTCTGCCCCGTGCGCCTGGCCGAGCGGGCAGCCAAGCAGGCCCGCGCGGAAGCGGCGGATGCCCGGCGCCGAGCCGCGCGCGGAGCCACGGAGAGCAGTAGCTCACCCCCACCGTGGCGGACAGCCCTCCGGAGGCGAACGCGACTGCGGCTATGGCGTCCCCCGCACACACTCCCTCGAACGGTTGGTCCCACCTCGCAGCGGCGTCAACTGCGATGAAGATGAGACGTAACAGACAGTCGCAGGGAAAGGAAGGCGAGCAGCCTTGCGCGAGCACCCGAGCAGAGAGACGGTGCAGTGATGGCCGACAAGCCGAACGACCTGATGGGCATCCTGACCTTGGATGAGACGATCCAGCAGCTGCAGAAGATCCGGGAGACCAGGGCCGGCACCTCGCAGATCTGGATGGAGCATCCGCAAGGCCTCAAAGCGTGCATCAGAATCTGGGACGACGGCGGAGCCATCTGTTTCATGTTCGACAACAAGGATTGATGACCGCCGGTTGGCCGGGCCGGTGTCGGGCGCCGCAGCGGCGTGTGCCGTGGCTGGGGGGCACGGGTCGTCTCGACCCTTGAGGACCGGGACGACCAGTAGCGGGAGCGGTCAGCCGGTGGTGAGCTGCTTCGGGTCTCGCCCACAGGCCCGGAGGCCGCTTCTGGGGCTGGCACCATGGTGACCGCCAGAATGATCAGTCTCGCTGGGCTTCGCGGGACGCGGGCTGGCCGGCCCTGCGGGACTGGCGGCGGGTGATACGCCTGGTCATGAGGGTGATCGCGGCCCAGGTGATCAGTGACTCGGAGTGTTGGACCAGCCTGGACGGTGTGGGACACCCCGGCCTGCCGACGCTCCTTCGGCCACTTCGACGAGGTCCACCGCGCGCTTTTCAGCGACGAGTAGGTCAGACCGATGTCCTCGGTCAGCCGGAACAGCGAGTCCTTCACCGTGAACAGCTCGTCGGCCCAGGCGCAGGCCCCAGAAGAAGCGGGAGTGGGAGGCGCAGTAGCCGTAGCCGGCCCAGCCGGCCATGCTCGACCGCTGGACGGTCGGGCGGGACATTCCGCAGGGCACCGGGGTCGAGTCGGCGATCCATACGGTGTCGGTCCAGAAGTCGGTGTCCATGGCGAGTTCGCGGATCATGCGCTTGAGCAGCGGCAACGCTGACTTCAACCGCTTGCTGTAGCCCGCTCGTTGGGGCAGGTAGGGGAACATGTCGGACAGGTTCTTGCGGGCATAGCGCAGCCAGCGGGCCTCGGAGTGGTAGCCGAGCAGGGCCTGGGCGACCGCGAGACAGACGAGTTCGGAGTCGCTGAGCAGGGGCGGTCGTCCCATCCAACGGGTTCCTCCGATCTCGTCGTCGATCTTCACGTAAAGTGCGGTCAAGAGGGTGTTCAGGTCGGTCGTCACAAACTGATCTTGGACACCCTCTGCCCTTTGGCGGGCCAGAACTTCGGATCTACTCGTCTAGTTTCGCACCCGTCAAACTCCGCCGAGACGGGTCAGCTGTCGCGGTGAGGGCTTGCGGCCAGTGCCAGAGCAGTAGGTGCGCACCGAGGCCCCAGGTGAGGAGGAACAGCGGGGTCAGGATCACCGCCTGGATCCTCCACAGTTCCAGGAACACCCCGGCCAGGCCGCTGGCCAGCAGCGCCGTGCCCGCTGTGACCAGCAGGCTGATCCGGAACGTCGCGGCCCACGGGGTGGACGGCGGGTCACTCCGGTGCTTCTGCTGGATGATTTCGGCTACCCGCCCTCGCCAGGAACGCAGTTCCACGGTCGAGCCGACGTCCACCGCCTCGTAGAACGACCTATCGACCTTGTAGGTGCGGGCTGGCGTGTTCTCCCGCAGGACGGTGAGGCGGTATGAAGCCGTGTCGATGTTGGTGTCCACCCACTTCTTCGTCACCCGGCCGCTCTCGGACCGAGGTCTGGTTTGTGGCCGGCGCCCGTTCGGGTGGGGTCAGCGGTTGGGGTGCCATTCGGTGAGGAGGACGGCGGCGTCGTCGCGTAGGTGCTGGTTCTGGTGCTGGATGATCTGCTGGATCAGGCGGCGTAGGGCCTCGGGTGCGGGGAGGCCGTCGGCCATGGCGCGCACGATGGTGTGGGCCAGGCGTTCTTCGCCGAACAGTTCGCCGCCGGCGGAGCGGGCCTCGGTGACTCCGTCGGTGAACAGCAGCACGCGGTCTCGGGGTTGGAGCTGCAGGGTGTGGATCTGCGGTGGGGGGTGGGAGCCGCCCAGGCCCAGTGGCAGGTGCGGGGTGCGGTGGAGCGCGCCGGGCACGACGTGGTGGTCGCGGATCAGCAGCGGCGCCGGGTGGCCGCAGTTGATCCAGTGGAGGCGGCCGGTAGCGGTGTCGAGGTCGGCGATGACGCAGGTCAGCAGGCGTTCGGGGATCCAGCGCTCCAGGGTCTGGTCGATCTGGTCGGCGATGTCGGTCAGGCTGGCGCCCGCGCGGCGGGTGGAGCGGCATGCCGCCAGCGCCACGGCGCTGCAGCCGCCGGAGGCCAGGTCGTGGCCCATGGCGTCGAGCAGGGTCAGGTGCAGGCGGGTGCCGGCCAGGCTGTGGTCGAAGGCGTCACCGGCGACCTCGTAGGCCGGCTCCAGCAAGGCGGTGGAGGTCACCACAGAGGTCCCGATCGTGCGAGGTGGTACGAACGCCCACAGCAGTTCCGCCTGCAGCGTCATCGGCCGGGTGCGCATCGTCTGGGCCAGGACGTCGCTGTAGGGCTGCTTGGTCGCCACGATCATGGCGGCCAGTGAGGCGAGAGCGGTGCACCGCTTCAGCAGCGGCTCGTCGAGGACAGGCGCGGCCACCCGCAGAACACCGACGCGGCCGACACCGTCCACCAGGGGAAGCCACCCCACCCGGTCGGCACGGGCGCGGGCCGCGGCGAGCTGCACCGCCTGCGTGCGGTATGCACGCCCGGCGAGCGAGGTGTCAACGGACAGCTTCTCCAGCTCCACCGGCACGCCGGCGGCGATTTCCAGTGCCTGAGCGGGGGTGGGCAGGGCGACCAGGTGGTGCTGCTGCACGTCCGCGACGTAGATCTGTGCCTGGGACAGTCCCAGGCGGCGCCCGGCGTCCTCCACCAGCTCGGGGATCTCACGGGGGGCAAGGCGGTGACAGGCGGCCAGCATGTCGGCGAGGATTTCCCCGAGACCGTCCTGGACTGACACGAGCACCGGCCCCTTCCCCGTCCGCGCCGGACAGGGACCGGCGATCCCCTCATCATCGCGCCACCCAGCTGACGGCGTCTCAACGACGCGCGGCGTCAGCCGCGGACCATGGCCGTGCCGGCGCCCTCGCTCCGGAGCACACCGCCGCCGGTGGTGCCCGCGCTTGGGGGGATTCGGCCCGGGCACCACCGTCCTGCGCCTCACAGGCACCCGGTTCAACGAGCCGGGCCGTGGCCCGTCACCGCCCGGCGTCCCGCCGAGTCCACTGCCACCGGTGCGCGCCGGACAGCGGGCCGTTGTCTGCACGCCGGTCGCGAATACGGCTGCCGGCAGCCTGTGGATCACGACAACGCGGCGGCTGGTGGAGTGGTCAGAGCATCACACGGCCGAACTCGCCACCTCCGCTTACTTTCCTGGGCCCGTCTGGCGGTGGCCGTGTGGGTGGGTTGGGGTGTTCCCGGCGCACGCCAGCTCACGTGGGTCGGTTCGCGCGCGGGCGTCACCCGTTCAGGTATATATCCGTTGCGCGTAGGGGCTCTGCCTTGGCGGTGGCACATCCCACTGGCATTTGTGGAGGCATCATGCCAGCTCTGCGTACCGGCTTTGCCGCTCTCACCGCGGCCGTGCTCATGGGCGCTACGACCGTGGCGGTCCAGACCAGCGTCACCGCGGCTGAGGCGGCGCCTGCGCCGGCCCGGGGAATCGCCCACCTCAACACGGTGGTCGACCTGCCGCCCGGTGTGTGGACCGACACCCCGCTGGAGGTCACCCTTCCCCGGGCCGGGACCCACGAACTCGACGCGAACGTCCGCGGTCGCCTGGCGGGCGTTCCCCCGGTCAACACCTTCATCACCGCCCGGCTGTGGGATGTCACCTCGGGTACCGCCGTTGCGGAGAGCGAGCGGCTCGTCTACCAGGTCATCGACCTGAACCCCGGCAACGCGCAGGCCGGCGGTAACGCGACCGCACCGATCAGCGAGCTGATCCGGGTGAACAAGCCGACCACGATCCGGCTGCAAGGAACCCGAACCGACGCGGTCGGAACAGCGCTCGTCGCCCAGATCTACGACGACAACGCCGGCCACACGTCGCTGCGCTTCGATCGGGTCGGCCCCTGAGGTTCGAACGGGCCGGGGAGGCCGGCGCCGACCGGCACCTGATCACGCCGCCCGACTAACCCGCCGCCCCGCCTGCCAATACCAAGAGGCCGCCACCCCCGCAGGGATGGCGGCCTCACGTGCTTTCCCAGGGCCGCGGCAGCCTACCGCTGGGCGTGGCAGTCGCCGCGCCCCGGCCGGGGTCCGGTTCGTGCTTCGGCAGGCTGCCGGGCGGGGGTCGGTCCGCAGTTCGGTTCGGCGTTCGACTCCAACCCCCGCCTGCCACCTGTTGTCTTCTGTGCCACCGCCACCACCAACGACGAACTCACCGACGCAGCAAACGGGCGACCCGGCAGGCAGGGGCCCCGAAAGGCAAGTGCGGTGGTGAGTCGCAGGCAGCGGCACACAGGCACCCGGATCTCGAACATTGCACCCCTGGAACTGGGGTGTTGCAACGATCCCTAGAACCCAAGCACGCCGCAGGGCCAGAATCCAAGGCCTTCACGAGTCTTCTAGGCAGACAGCCGCTCCAGGAGCCACTTGCCGTGTTCGGGGGTCATGTGGATGTGTCCCTCGTTGGTACTGGCGCACTGGAACTCGTCGAGCTCGCTCTCGCTCGGCGGCAGGTTGTCGACGTTGGTGTACAGGCCGTCGTTGGTGCCGATGTCGCGGATCGCCACGGCACTGACCGTCGGAATGAAGCAGGTGTCGGGGTAGAAGAGCTCGGTGTTGCCGTTGACCGCCTGGTTCAGCGCGTCAGCGATGAGTTTGAAGGTGGACAACTGTCCTCCGGGCGCGCCGTCGCCCTCGGGGAACCCGTCGGTGTAGACGTCCTTCGAGACCAGCAGGATCGACCTCAGCTCGGCCACCAACTGATGCGCGCTGCTTGCCTGGATGTAGAGGGCCGTGTTGTCGAACAAGACGTCGGTGCAGCGCAGCGCCGCGTCGCCCGGGACGTCCTGGTTGCCGGTTCCGTTGCCCGCTCCGTTGGCCACGCCGATCTTGCGCGGCCGGCTCGGCCACGACCCGACTCTTCTCAGCTCGGCGAGGAACTCGGTGCGCAACGGGTCCTCGGCGGGTTTGCCCTCGACCGTCTCGATATGGCGCCACAGCATCTGGCGTGCGGCAGGGCTGTTGACCTGGTCGGAGAACGCCGAGTTCAATTCCTTGCTGTAGTGCGCGAACGCCTGAACCGAGATGGGAATCCAGGCACCGCCGTGAGGCGTGTCATAGCTGAAGTAGGTGGCCGTCTGGTGGTCCTCGCCCTCGAACTCCATCTTGGCCAGGGCGTACCGGGTGATGAGGCCGCCCATGCTGTAGCCCCCGACCACCAGACCCCCATTCCTGTCCGGCTGGTTGCGGATGGTCTTCAAGATCGCCTCGATCGCGACCTCGGCATTGTCCAGGATCGATGCACTTCGCTCGGCGTAGCCGATGATGACCAGGCTCCTGCCGCGGGCCAGCAGCTCGCTGAAGAATGGGAAACCCTGGCCGTTCCACCCGTCCCAGATGTGGTCCAACAGGCTGGGGCCGCTGTCGAACCCGTCGGAAAGGACCAGAGGCCGAACCAGGCCACCGTTTCCCGCCCCGTAGTAGACCCACGCCCAACCTCCGTCGAGGTCCCAGGTCTCGTCGGGCCCAGGCGCGGCGGCTACGGGCGGCGCCGGCAGGGGCGATACGAGTCCCATACTGCCGATGGCCTGTGCCGCTCGAGCGAGGTGCTGATCGTTGTGTGATGTTCCGCCTGGCTGGCTCATGCTGCGCCTTTCCACATGTGTGTGTAGTCCTCGCGCAGTGTTCCCACGTCGTGAGGGAACCAGCTGCCTCTTGACCGGATGCGCTCATCCGGCAGACACGGGCCCTGGCCGCCGGACGCGACGCTAGGCGCAGGAGATCTACTCATCAGACGAGCTGAGCTGACGGAGGGCGGAGGAGCCGACTTCTACAGCTCGTGAGCTGGCGCCAGGCCTGAACCGACTTTCACCCCTGGCGCAATCCTCTGATTCGCGCGGGAGAGTTCGGCTACCCTCGCGACCTGTGCCGGGGAGTTTCGGGGAAGGGGCGGTGAGTTTCGCCCCGGGGCGTTGGTGAGTTTGCCCGCGCCGGGCCCGCTCGCCCCGGCTAGTGCCGCATCAGGCAAGGTTTGCCCCGTCGTGACGTATCGCCCGGTTGCTGTGCCGGGCGGTAGCGGACCGTCAGAGTGATCACGTGACTGAACGCGTGCAGGTTCGTGAGGTCGATGACGACGAGGGAAGACGGCTGCTGCGGATCGTCCGCTGTGGCACTGGGTCGGTGGTGACCTGGCGGCGGGCCCAGATGGTGCTGCTGTTCGCCCCGCGCATGCCCGTGGCGAAGATCGCCGAGGTGACGTTCACCAGCGTGGACCGGGTCCGCGAGCACAACTTCAACGCCGACGGCTTCGACTCGCTCTACCCGACATACAAGGGCGGACGGCCGAGCATGTCCACGCTGCCCGAGCGCCGCGAGATCAGGAAGATCGCCAAGTCCAAGCCGGCTGAGCACGGCCTGCCGTGCTCGACCTGGAGTCTGGCCAAGCTGGCCGACTTCCTCCGCCGTCGCCACTCCACGCTCTGTTAACTCAGCCCGATCCAGCCCGAACAGCAGACAGCGGTGTCCCGTATCACCCTCGTAGGAGACGGGTGTGAGCACGTTCCCGTACGGCTTCGACGCGGCGACGCCCCGATTCCCGGGCCGGCCTGAGTACCCCTACTCAGGCGCCCGCCCCCGCCGGTCCCCGAAGATGGCGCCACCACCTGCCCCAGGCACCGAGGAACGCCATGCTCAGCTCCACCGCCCACGCCCTGGTCCCCCTCCTGGGCCGCCTGACCGTCACCTCCGAAACACCCGGCCCCGTCGCCCCCGGCAGCATCGTCGCCGCCAACCACACCTCGCTCGCCGACCCCGCCGTCGTCCTCGCCGCCCTGCACCGCCTGGGCACCCGGCCCGTGGTGCTGGCCACCGCCGGCCTGTGGCGCATCCCCCTGCTCGGCACCGCTTTGCGCCGCGGCGGGCACGTCCCCGTCCACCGCGGGAGCGCGCACGCCGCCACCGCCCTCGACGCGGCCGCCACCGCCCTCGCCGACGGCCGCGTCGTCCTCATCTACGGCGAAGGCGGCCTGCCCCGGCACCGCGGCCCCCACGACGGGGAACCCCGCCCCTTCCGCACCGGTCTGGCCCGCCTGGCCGCCGCCACCGGCGCCCCCGTCGTCCCCCTCGGCCAGTACGGCGCCCGCCGCCTCAGCTCGGGCAGCGCCGCCAAACAACTCGCGGGCCTGGCCACCGCACCGCTGCGCCGCCCCGCCCTGCACGTCCACCTCGGCGCCCCGCTCCACCTGGACGGCGACATCCCCACGGCGACGGAGAGCGCCCACCGCGCCGTCACCGACGCCTGGCGCACCGCCCGCCGACACCACCCCGCCACGACCGGGTGAGGACCCCCGCCGCGCTCCCACGGCCGCAGGGGCCCGGCGCCCAGGTTCGTCACCCCGCGTCGACACCCGGTTCGACACCCCGCGTCGACGCCCCGGTCCCGGGCGCGCCGCGGCGCCCGCGCCCGCACCCCGCCGCCTAGGGTCGACGCCAGGAGGTGGAGCATGCGGGTGGGCCTGCACGCGCTCGGCATCGGTGACGGCGCCCGGCCGGAGGTGATCCGGGCCGTGGCGGTGGCGGCCGAGGCACACGGCTTCGCGCGGCTGTGGTGCGGCGAGCACGTGGTCCTCGTCGACGAGCCCGACTCCCGCTACCCCTACTCCGCGGACGGCCGGATCGCCGTCCCCGCGGACGCGGACTGGCTGGACCCGCTGCTCGCCCTGGGCTTCGCCGCGGCCGTCACCAGCCGGATCGAACTCGCCACCGGCGTGCTCCTGCTGCCCGAGCACAACCCCGTCGTGGTCGCCAAGCAGGCCGCCACCCTCGACGTCCTGTCCGCCGGCCGCTTCGGCCTCGGCGTCGGAGTCGGCTGGTCGGCCGAGGAGTTCGCCGCGCTCGGCGTCCCCTTCGCCGCACGCGGCCGCCGCACCGACGAGTACCTCGCCGCGATCCGCACCCTCTGGGCCGACGACCCGGCCTCCTTCGCGGGGGAGTTCACCCGCTTCGACGCGATCCGGGTCAACCCCAAGCCGCTGCGCGGCGCGCGGCTGCCGGTCCTGGTCGGCGGGAACGGCGACGCCGCGCTGCGCCGTGCGGCGGCCCTCGCCGACGGCTGGTACGGCTTCAACGTGCCCGTGGCCGACATCGCGGCACGCGTCGCCGTCCTGGCCGACGCGTGCGCCCGCCGCGGCCGCGTCCTCGGGGACCTCACGGTCGCCGTCGCGCCGAGCGACGCCACCCCGGAAGACCTGCCCGGGCTCGCCGCGGCGGGCGTCACCGAACTCGTCGTCGTCGCCGCGCCCCCGGCGGCTCCCGGCGAGGCCGCCACCTGGGTCGCCGAACTCGCCCGCAGGTGGATCCGCCCGGGTGGATGACCCGCGCGCACCGCCCGCCACCTCCTGCCGACCAGGGCGCCGCGCCCCCGGAGCCACCTCACCGCCACGGCGTCCTCCGGTGGCGCAGCTGGTTCGTGCACCCGATGGCCGGACGGGGGCCGACCCCGCACAGCGTCACCAACCACCATCGAGAACGTGGACGGCAACCACGTCATCCAGGACCTCGACGGCGGGGTCCGGGCCAAGTCCGCTTTCCGGCAACGAAGTCGATCGGGCGTCGGCGGTGCCGACCGCCGCCGCGCCCCGCCCCGGGGGCCGAACCGCGCTCGTTCCACCCGCCGGCCGCGAGCCGGTACACCGTCAAGTCCGCTCAGGTGCCGAAGCCTTCACGCACACCGCCGTCCCCGTCGACACCCCGACCGCCGGGCTCCGACCGGTGGGGATACCCCCACCCCCACCCCACCAGCGGCCACCATGGTTCGCCTGCACCCGACCTCCTAGCGTGGATCACACCGACGACTCCATGCAGGAAGGCCCCACGATGGCACGCCGCTCGCCCGAGCCCCGCACGATCCCGAACGACCCGACCGCGGCCCCCGCCATCCACCTGCGCGGCGTCCACCGCACCTACCGCAGCGGACGCACCGCGGTCCACGCCCTGCGCGGCATCGACCTCGCCCTCGCGCACGGCACCTTCACCGCCGTGATGGGCCCCTCCGGGTCCGGCAAGTCCACCTTCCTCCAGTGCGCCGCGGGCCTGGAGCGCCCGGACTCCGGCGAGATCCGCCTCGGCGGCCAGGACATCACCGGCCTCAACGAGAACCAGCTCACCAGGCTGCGCCGCACCCGGATCGGCTTCGTCTTCCAGTCCTTCAACCTGCTCCCCTCGCTCACCGTCGAGCAGAACGTGCTGCTGCCGCTGCGCCTGGCCGGCCGGCGCCAGGACACCCGGCAGGCCCGGGAACTGCTCGCCCAGGTCGGCCTGGGCGAGCACCACGCCCGGCGCCCCGGCCAGCTCTCCGGCGGCCAGCAGCAGCGCGTGGCCATCGCCCGGGCGCTGATCACCCGCCCCGACGTGGTCTTCGCCGACGAGCCCACCGGCGCGCTGGACACCCGCACCGCCCACGAGGTGCTCGGCCTGCTGCGGCACGCGGTGGACGCCCTGGGCGCCACCGTCGTCATGGTGACCCACGACCCGGTGGCGGCCTCGGCCGCCGACCAGACCCTCTTCCTCCTCGACGGCACGCTCGCCGACCGGCTGGAGCGCCCCACCCCGCAGGCCGTCGCCGACCACCTGGCCGCACTGACCGCCCGCACCGCCCAGCCCGCCCCGACGGCCCTGACCGCCCGCCAGGCCGCCCCGCTGGGAGCCACGGCATGACCAACGGCCTGGCCCGCGCCTCGATCCGGTTCCGACCCGCGTCCTTCGCCGGCACCCTGATCGCCCTGCTCCTCGGCTCCGCCGTCATCACCGCCTGCGGCCTGCTCCTGCAGACCGGCCTGACCGCCAAGCTCCCACCCGCCCGGTACGCGAACACACCCGTCCTCGTCGCCGGCGACACCACCGTCCGCACCACGTTCACGGCCGGCGGGGAGACCTCCGAGGCCCAGAGCACCCCGCTGTCCGAACGCGCCCGCCTGGACGCCACGACCGTCGCCGCGATCGCCGCCCTGCCCGGCGTCGCCGCAGCCCGCCCGGACAGCGCCTTCCCCCTCCCCGCCGCCGACGGCCACCCCGCCCTCACCGGCCGCGACTTCGCCGCCCTCGGCATCGCCGGCCCCGCCGACCGCCTCCTCGAAGGCCACCCGCCCGGCCCCGACGAAGTGGTCCTGGACACCGACACCGCGCACGCCGCCCACCTCGCACCCGGCGCCGGCCTCACCCTCACCGCCCCCGGCGCCACCGCGACCTACCGCCTCGCCGGCCTGGCCGCCGCCCAACCCACCGGCCCCACCGCCTGGTTCGCCGCCCCCACCGCCGACCGCCTCGGCGGCCACCCCGGCCTGATCGACGCGATCGCCGTACAGCCGCGCCCCGGCACCAGCACCACCGACCTCGCCGCCCAGGTCCGCCAGGCCGTCGGAACCGGCGCCGACGTCCTCACCGGCGACGACCGCGCCGCCGCCGAACAGCCCTCCCTCGGCCTGGCCCGCGAACTCCTCTACGCCGTCGGCGGCAGCTTCGGCGCCTACGCCGCCATGACCGCGATCTTCGTCGTCCTGAGCACCGTCGCACTCGCCACCGGCCAGCGCGCCCGCGAGTTCGCCCTGCTGCGCGCCATCGGCGCCACCCCGCGACAGATCCGCCGCACCATCGCCACCGAGGCCGTGCTCGTCGCCCCCCTCGCCGCCGCCCTCGGCATCCTGCCCGGACTCGCCTTCGCCCGCTGGTGGTTCGACGCACTGGTCTCACGCGGCGCGATCCCGGCCGGCATCCACCTCGACATCGGCCCGCTGCCGATGCTCGCCGCCGTCCTCACCTGCACCCTGTCCGCACTGACCGCCGGCTTCCTGGCCGCCCGCCGCCCCTCCAGGCTGCGCCCGGGCCAGGCACTGGGCCAGGCCGCCGTCGAACCCGGCCTGCCCGGCGTGGTGCGCACCGCGTTCGGCCTGCTCCTGGCCGCCGGCGGCGTGACCACCGCCGTCCTCAGCTCCGCCCTGGACGGCTCGAAGGCCGCCGCCAGCGCCCAGGGCACCGTCATCTGCTTCATGATCGCCGTCGCCCTGCTCGGCCCCTGGGTGGCCCGCCTGGCCTCCGCCGCCCTGGGCCCGGCCCTGCGCACCGGCGGCGCACCCGGCTCCCTGGCCGCCGACCACACTCGGGCCAACGCCCGCCGCCTGGCCTCCGCGATCACCCCGATCGTCCTGGTCACCGCGTTCTGCGGCACCCTGCTCTTCATCCAGAGCACGATCAGCCACGTCAGCGGCGAGAACGTGCGCAGCGGCATCACCGCCGAGCACGTCCTCGCCCCCGCCGACCACAGCCCCGGCCTGCCCCCCGGCACCGCCCGACGGGCGGCCGGCGTAGCGGGCGTGGACGCCGCGGTGGGCGTCCTGCGCACCTCGGTGCTCTACACCAGCAGCAAGGCCATCGGCACCGCCACCGCGCTGGGCGTCGACGGCGACCCGGCGGCACTGTCCAAGGTGCTCGACCTCGGGGTGCGGCAGGGCTCGCTCGCCGACCTCGGCCGCACCGCCGACACCGTCGCGCTGGACACCGGCCTGGCCGACGCGATGGACGCCCAGGTCGGCGACCGGGTGCCGATCTGGCTCGGCGACGGCACCACCGCGCACCCCACCGTGGTCGCCACCTACGAGCGCGGGCTCGGCTTCGGCCGGGCCCTGCTGCCGCGGGCCGCCGTGGCCGCCCACGTCAGCGCCGGCTACGACAGCCAGGTCCTGGTCACCGACCGCCCGGACGCGGACCGCGCCGCCGTGGCCGCCCAGCTGCGCGCGCTGGCCGACGGCGCCACCGTCACCGACCGGGCCGCCTTCATCGCCCACGCGGACCTGATGACCGAACTCAACGCCTGGGCCAACACCGTGATGGCCGCCGTCCTCGGCGGCTTCGCCGCGATCACCGCCGCCAACACCCTGGTCATGACCGCACTCGACCGGCGCCGCGAGGTCGCGCTGCTGCGCCTGGCCGGCACCACCCGGCGCCAGGTGCGCTCGATGATGCGCTGGGAGGCCCTGCTGGTCGCCGCCACCGGCCTGGCGATCGGCGCGGTCATCTCCTGGCTCACCCTCGTGCCGGTCACCCGGGCCGTCGCGGGCACCTCGCCGTACGTCCCGCCGGGCCTGGCGCTCCCGCTCGCCGCCGGCGCCGTGCTGCTCTGCCTCGCCGCGACCGGCCTGCCCACCCGGGCCCTGCTGCGCGGCCGCCCGGCGGCGGCGGGCGGCGGCCCCGCGTCGCGCCCGCCCGGGCCCTGCGGCACGC
>NZ_MECK01000225.1 GCF_014596465.1 Streptomyces sp. CBMA123
GCGTCGGCCGCGGCCAACGCCAGCCCACCGGACGCCGACGGCGCCAGCCGGACCCGCAGCGCGGACGCCCCGGAGGCGTGCAGCGCGACGTGCTCCCACGCGAACGGCACCCCGGCGCCGCTCTCGCCGGCACCGCCCTCCCCAGGAGTGCCGCCCACGGCGAGCGTGTGCAGGCAGGCGTCGAACAGGGCCGGGTGCAGGCCGTAGGCGCCGCCCTCGACGCCCTCGGGCAGGGCGACGTCCGCGAAGAGCTCGTCGCCGCGGCGCCAGACCGCCCGGAGGCCCTGGAACGCCGGGCCGTACCCGAACCCGGCGTCCGCCAGGCCGTCGTAGAGGCCGGTCAGGTCGACCTGCTCGGCGCCCGCCGGCGGCCACACGGAGGCGTCGAACGCCGTCGGTGCCGTGCCCGTCCCCGTGCCCAGCACACCGCCGGCGTGCAGGGTCCACGGGTGCGGGCCGCCCGAACCGGGCCGGGAGTGGACGGTCACAGGCCGGCGGCCCGCGTCGTCCGGCGCCCCGACGGCGACCTGGAGCTGCACGGCGGCCGTCCCCGGGAGGACCAGCGGCGCGGCGAGCGTCAGCTCCTCGACGACGTCGCAACCGACCTCGTCGCCCGCGCGCACGGCCAGCTCGACCAGCGCCGTGCCCGGCACCAGGACCGAGCCCATGACGACGTGGTCCGCCGCCCACGGGTGGGAGCGCACCGACAGCCGACCGGTGAACAGGAGGCCGTCGCTGTCCGCCAGCTCCAGCGAGCCGGTGAGCAGCGGGTGTTCGGCGTTCCTGAGCCCGGCGGACTCGGCGCCCCGGCCGCCGGCCAGGCCGGTCGGCCAGTAGTCCCGGTGCTCGAACGGGTAGGTCGGGAGCTCGGCGAGGTGCCGGCCCGCTCCGGCGAGCAGGGCCCGCCAGTCGACCTTCACGCCGTGGACGTGCAGGCCTGCGAGGGCCCGGAGGAGGCTCGCCTCCTCGGGGCGGTCCTTGCGGAGCGCCGGGGTGGCCACGGTGTCGGCGTCCTCGGGCAGCGCGCCCGCGGTGAGGGCGGTGAGGACGGCGTCGGGGCCGAGTTCGAGATAGCGGCGGACGCCGGCCTCGTGGAGGGTCCGGATGCCGTCGGCGAAGCGGACGGCCTCGCGGACGTGGCGCACCCAGTAGTCGGGGGCGCACAGATCCGTACCCAGTTCACCGGTGAGGTTGGAGACGACGGGAATCGAAGGGGCTTGGTACGTCAGCCCGTTGAGGACCGTACGGAAGTCCTCCAGCATCGGGTCCATCAGCGGCGAGTGGAACGCGTGGGACACCCGCAGCCGCGTGGTCCGGCGGTCGGCGAAGTGCGCCTCGACCGCCGCGACGGCGTCTTCCGCGCCCGAGACCACGATCGAGCGCGGACCGTTGACGGCCGCGATCGACACGAACTCGCCCAGCAGCGGCAGGACTTCGTCCTCCGTCGCCTGCACGGCCAGCATCGCACCACCGGACGGCAGTGCCTGCATCAGACGGCCGCGAGCAGCCACCAGCGCGCAGGCGTCCGCCAGCGAGAACACCCCGGCCACGTGCGCCGCGGCCACCTCACCGATCGAGTGCCCGGCCACGAACTCCGCACGGACGCCCAGCGATTCGACGAGCCGGTAGAGCGCCACCTCGACGGCGAACAAACCGGCCTGGGCGTAAGCGGTCTGGCTCAGCAGCTCCGCGTCCGAACCCCACACGACGTCCCGAAGCGGAAGCTCCAGCGCCTCGCACACCTCGTCGAAGGCCCGGGCGAACACCGGGAACCGTTCGTACAACTCCCGCCCCATGCCGAGCCGTTGCGAGCCCTGTCCGGAGAACAGGAAAGCCGTCCTGCCGTCGGCCGCGACCCCCCGGGCCACTTCCACGCCGTCCACGAGCACGGTGCGGTGCGGCAGCGCCGACCGTCCGGCCAGGGTGAACGCCACGTCGGCGGCGCGGAGCTCGTCGGCGTCCGTGAGCCGCACGAGCTGCGCGTCCAGCGCCGCCTCCGACTTGGCGGACACCACCCACGGCACCAGGCCGGGGGCCGCCCGGTCCTCCGTCTCCCCCGATGCGGGCAGTTCCAGGATGACGTGCGCGTTGGTGCCGCTGATCCCGAAGGACGACACGCCCGCGCGGCGCGGGTGGTCGGTGGCCGGCCAGTCGGTGCGCTCGGTGAGCAGCTCGACGGCGCCGGCCGTCCAGTCGACATGGGTGGAGGGCGAGTCGATGTGCAGGGACTGCGGGAGCACTCCGTGCTGCATCGCCAGCACCATCTTGATCACACCGGCGACGCCGGCCGCGGCCTGGGAATGGCCGATGTTCGACTTGATCGAGCCGAGCAGCAGCGGGACGTCACGGTCCTGCCCGTACGTCGCCAGGAGCGCCTGTGCCTCGATCGGGTCGCCCAGCGTCGTGCCCGTGCCGTGCGCCTCGACGGCGTCGACGTCGGCGGTCGACAGCCCGGCGCTCGCGAGGGCCTGCCGGATCACCCGCTGCTGCGACGGGCCGTTCGGCGCGGTGAGGCCGTTGGACGCACCGTCCTGGTTGACGGCGCTCCCCCGCAGAACGGCAAGGACGCGATGCCCGTTGCGACGGGCGTCCGACAGGCGCTCCAGCACCACCATGCCGATGCCCTCGCCCCAGCCGACGCCGTCCGCCGCCTCGGCGAAGGCCTTGCTGCGGCCGTCGGCGGCCAGGCCGCGCTGCCGGGAGAACTCGACGAACGTCGCCGGGGTGGACATCACGGTGACGCCGCCGGCCAGGGCCAGCGTGCACTCACCGCTGCGCAGCGCCTGCGCGGCCAGGTGCATCGCCACCAGGGAGGAGGAGCACGCCGTGTCGACGGTCACCGCCGGTCCCTCCAGGCCCAGCGTGTAGGACACCCGGCCCGAGGCCACGCTTCCCGCGCTGCCGCTGCCCTGGTGCCCCTCGAACTCACGGCCGCCGAGCAGGTTCGCGTAGTCCGCGTACATCACGCCCGCGAACACTCCCGTCCGGCTGCCGCGCAGCGACACCGGGTCGATCCCGGCCCGCTCGAGCGCCTCCCACGAGGTCTCCAGCAGCAGGCGCTGCTGCGCGTCCGTCGCCAGCGCCTCACGCGGGCTCATCCCGAAGAACGCCGCGTCGAACGCCGCCGCCTCCCGCAGGAACCCGCCCGTGCGGGTGTAGGACGTGCCGCTGTGCTCCGGGTCCGGGTCGTAGAGGGTCTCGACGTCCCAGCCACGGTCGGCCGGGAACTCCGACACCGCGTCCACGCCGTCGGCTACCAGCCGCCACAGGTCCTCCGGCGACGCCACGCCACCGGGGTAGCGACAGGCCATCCCGACGAGGACGATCGGGTCGTCGGAGGGCACCGGCAGGGCCGCCGGTCGCAGGTCCGCCGTCTCCGGGGCGCCGAACAGGCCCTCCAGCAGGAAGCGCGCGAGCGCGTCGGCGGTCGGGTAGTCGAACACGACGGTGGCCGACAGCCGGAGACCGGTCACGGACTTCAGCCGGTTGCGCAGTTCGACCGCCGTGAGCGAGTCGAAGCCGAGGTCATGGAACGCCCGCGACGGGTCCACCGTCGACCGGCCGTCGTGGCCCAGCACCACGGCGATCTGGTCACGCACCAGGTCCAGGACCGCCGCACCCCGCTCGTCCGCGCCCAGGCCCGACAACCGCCGGGTCAGATCGACCGCAGCGGGGGCCGTGGCCGCCCGGCGCACCGGGGTCCGGACCAGGCCGCGCAGCAGAGCGGGGGCGTCGCCCCGCTCCCGGAGAACAGGAAGGTCGAGCCGGACGGGGAGGACGACCGGCTCGACGCCGGTGGCGACCGCGTCGAACAGTGCCAGCCCGTGCTCCGGACCGAGCGGCGGCACTCCGGCGCGGGTCATCCGCTCGCGCTCGGCGTCGGTGAGGGTGCCGGTCATTCCGGCCACGTCGGACCAGGGGCCCCAGGCCAGCGAGACGGCGGGCAGGCCGAGCGAACGCCGGTGCAGTGCCAGCGCGTCCAGGTAGGCATTGCCCGCCGCATAGGCGCCCTGGCCCGCGCTGCCGAACGTGCCGGCCATCGACGAGAACAGGACGAAGGCGTCGACGTTGTCGGCGGCCCGGTGGAGGTTCCACGCGGCGTCCGCCTTCGGGCGCAGGACGGCGGAGACCCTCTCGGGGGTCAGCGAGCTGACCACACCGTCGTCGAGCACCCCCGCCGTGTGGACGACCGCGCGGATCTCGTGCCGGGCGAACAGCTCGGCGACGGCGGCCTCATCGGCCACGTCACACGCCTCGACCGCCACGTCCGCGCCGAGTGCAGCCAGCTCGGCGAGCAGCGCGTCGACGCCCTCGGCGTCCGCGCCGCGACGGCTGACCAGCAGCAGGCTGCGCACGCCGTGCTCCGCCGCGAGATGCCGGGCGACCAGACGGCCGAGGCCGCCCGTACCGCCGGTGATCAGAACCGTCCCCTCACCCCGCCACACGGTCGCGTCGGGCGTCGGTTCGGTCCGGGCGAGCCGGGCCGCGAGGATCTCCCCGTCGCGGACCAGCAGCTGCGGCTCGTCCACGCCCAGGGCGGCGGGCGGCAGTTCTTCCGAACCGGCCAGATCCACCAGGCCGAACCGGCCCGGCTCCTCCGACATCGCCGACCGCACCAGACCCCACACCGCAGCGCCCGGCAGGTCCTCGCCCGCCACCACGCCACGCGTCACGAACACCAGCCGCGAGCCCGCGAAACGCTCCTCCGCCAGCCAGCCCTGCACCAGCTCCAGCGCCTGCGCCGTCCGCGCGTGCACGTCGTCGTCGACGGCGGCCGTCTCGATGACCACCACCGGCGGCACCTCCGCCGGCACCTCCGCCAGCGACTCCACCGCCACGAACTCCGGCGCCTCGGAGACCTTCACCGGCACCCAGTTCACCCGGAAGAGTTCGTCCCGGCCCACCCGCGTCCCAGCAGCCGGCTGCTCGGCGGCGATCGGGCGCACCGTCAGCGCGCCGACCGAGGCCACCGGCCTGCCGTCGGCGTCGGCCAGGGCGAGCGCCAGCTCGCCGGAGGCCGACCGCGTCAGGCGCACCCGCACCGCGGACGCCCCGGAGGCGTGCAGCGCCACGTTCTCCCACGCGAACGGCACCCCGCCGACCTCGCCGGAGCCCGCCAAGGCGAAGCCGTGGAGGCAGGCGTCGAACAGCGCCGGGTGCAGGCCGAAGCCGCTTCCGTCGGTGCCCTCGGGCAGGGCGACCTCCGCGAAGAGCTCGTCCCCGCGCCGCCAGGCGGCCTGGAGGCCCTGGAACGCCGGGCCGTACCCGAACCCGGCCTCCGCCAGACCCTCGTACAGCCCGGCCGTGTCGACCACCTCCGCGTCGGACGGCGGCCACACCGCGGCGTCGAACGCCGGCGGCACCGCGCCCGAGCCCAGCACGCCACTCGCGTGCAGGGTCCAGACCGGATCCGGACCGGTGTCCGCCGTGGAGTGGATGCCGACCGCGCGACGGCCGGACTCGTCCGGCTCGGCCAGGCGCACCTGGATCCGGACGGACCCGTCCTCGGGCAGGACCAGCGGTGCGGCCATGGTCAGCTCCTCGACCAGGTCGCAGCCGGCCTCGTCGCCGGCGCGCACCGCCAGCTCCACCAGCGCCGTGCCCGGCACCAGGACCGAGCCCGCGACGACATGGTCCGCCAGCCACCCGTGCGACCGGGCCGACAGCCGGCCGGTGAGCACCAGCCCGGCGGTACCGGCCAGTTCGAGCGAGCCGGTGAGTAGCGGGTGCTCGGCGTTCCGGAGCCCGGCGGACTCGGCCGTGGGGAAGAACGCCGAGGCGTCCGTCCAGAAGCGGCGGTGCTGGAAGGCGTACGTCGGCAGGGCGATCCGGCGGGCGCCCGTCCCCTCGTAGAGGCCGGACCAGTCCACCGGGACGCCGAGCACGTGGAGGCGGGCCAGCGCCTCGACGACGGTCCGCTCCTCGTCGCGGCCGCGGCGCAGCGCCGGGACCGCTTCGGCCTCGGCGTCGGGCAGCGCGCTCGCGGTGAGGGCGGTGAGGACGGCGTCGGGGCCGAGTTCGAGGAAACGGTTGACGCCGGCCTCGTGGAGGGTCCGGATGCCGTCGGCGAAGCGGACGGCCTCGCGGACGTGGCGCACCCAGTAGTCGGGGGCGCAAAGATCCGTACCCAGTTCGCCGGTGAGGTTGGAGACGACGGGAATCGACGGCGCGTGGTACGTCAGCCCGTCGAGGACCGTACGGAAGTCCGCCAGCATCGGGTCCATCAGCGGCGAGTGGAACGCGTGCGAAACCCGTAGGTGGGACGTCCTGCGGTCGGCGAAGTGGGCCTCGATCGCCGAGACGGCCTCCTCCGTGCCGGACACGACGATCGAGCGCGGGCCGTTGACGGCCGCGATCGACACGAACTCACCCAGCAGCGGCAGGACTTCGTCCTCCGTCGCCTGCACGGCCAGCATCGCGCCGCCTTCCGGCAGCGCCTGCATCAGCCGGCCGCGAGCGGCCACCAGCGTGCAGGCGTCCGCGAGCGAGAACACCCCGGCCACGTGCGCCGCGGCCACCTCACCGATCGAGTGCCCGGCCACGAACTCCGGCCGCACACCCAGCGATTCGATGAGCCGGAACAGCGCCACCTCGACCGCGAACAGGCCCGCCTGGACGTACTCCGTCCGGTTCAGCAGCTCCGCGTCCGCACCCCACACCACCTCGCGCACAGGCACGTCCAGACCCGCGCACACCTCATCGAACGCCTCCGCGAACACCGGGAAGCGCGCAGACAACTCGCGCCCCATGCCGAGCCGCTGCGTCCCCTGCCCGGAGAAGAGGAAGGCCACCCGCCCGCTCGTCGCGACGCCGGTCAGCGCCTCGCCGTCCACGACCGCCCGGATGCCGGCGCGGAGTTGCTCCGGCCCGTCGCCGACCACGGCGACGCGGTGTTCGAGCGCGGCACGGGTCGTCGCCAGCGAGTACGCGACGTCCATCGGACGGGCGTCGGCGTCGGCCGCGAGCAGCCGCTCGGCCTGCGCCCGCAGGGCCTCCGGGGTCACGGCGGACAGCAGCCACGGGACAGCCCCCGGTTCGACCTCCGGCACCACCGTGGACGGGACGGCCGCCGGGGCCTCCTCGATGATCACGTGGGCGTTGGTACCGCTGATGCCGAAGGAGGACACGCCGGCGCGGCGCGGACGGTCGCCCGCAGCCCAGGGCCGGGGTTCGGTCAGCAGCCGGACGGCCCCCTCCGACCAGTCCACGTTCGCGCTCGGCTCGTCCACGTGCAGTGTCGACGGCAGCTCGCCGTTGTGCATCGCGAGCACCATCTTGATCACACCGGCGACACCGGCCGCGGCCTGGGTGTGGCCGATGTTCGACTTGATCGAGCCGAGGAGGAGGGGCAGTTCCTCGGGGCGGCCCTGGCCGTACGTCGCGAGCAGGGCCTGTGCCTCGATCGGGTCACCCAGTGTCGTACCGGTGCCGTGCGCCTCGACCACGTCGACCTGGTCGGCGCCGAGGCGGGCGTTGGCGAGCGCTTGCCGGATCACCCGCTGCTGCGACGGGCCGTTCGGCGCCGTCAGGCCGTTCGACGCACCGTCCTGGTTCACCGCGCTGCCCCGCACGAGCGCCAGGACCGGGTGCCCGTTGCGCAGGGCGTCCGACAGCCGCTCGACGACCAGGAAGCCGGCGCCTTCGGCGAAGCCGGTGCCGTCGGCGGCGGTCGCGAAGGACTTGCACCGTCCGTCCGGGGCCAGCGCGCCCTGTCGGCCGAACTCGGCGAACACGCCCGGCGTGGCCATGACGGTCACGCCGCCCGTGATCGCGAGCGAGCAGTCGCCCTGCCGCAGCGCCTGGACGGCCAGGTGCAGCGCGACCAGCGAGGAGGAGCAGGCGGTGTCCACCGCGACCGCCGGCCCCTCCAGGCCGAGCTCGTACGAGACGCGGCCGGCCACGACGCTGCCGTTGCCGTCACTGCCCGGGTAGTCGTGGTACATCACCCCGGCGAAGACGCCGGTGCGGGTGCCGCGCAGGCCGGTCGGGTCGATGCCGGCGCGCTCCAGTGCCTCCCAGGAGAGCTCCAGGGTGAGCCGCTGCTGGGGGTCCATCGCGAGGGCCTCGCGCGGGGAGATCCCGAAGAAGCCGGGGTCGAACTCGGCGGCGCCGTCGAGGAATCCGCCCTCGCGGGTGTAGTACGAGCCCTCGGTGCGGAGCGCGGACAGGTCCCAGCCGCGATCGGCGGGGAACGGGGAGATCGCGTCCCCGCCGGAGGTCACCAGGCGCCACAGCTCCTCGGGCGTGGTCACCCCGCCCGGGTAGCGGCAGGACATACCGACGATCGCGATCGGGTCGTGGCGGACGTCCGTCGCCGTCCCGGGGCGGTCCGTCGCCGTCGGATGGACGGGACGGCCCCGGTCGTCGGCCAGATCGAGCAGGGCGTCGACCAGGCCGGCGTCACGGAGGCGGCGGGTCGGGATCGACTGCAGCGCGGCGCGCAGGTCGGCCTCCGTGTCCGGCCCGTCCCCGCTCGCGGCTCCGGTCCGGGCCGCCAGCTCGGTGACGATGTGGCCCGTCACCGCCTCGGCGTTCGGGTGGTCGAAGGCGAGGGTCGCGGGCAGGCGCAGGCCGGTCAGGGTGTTGAGCTGGTTGCGCAGGTCGGTCGCGGCGAGGGAGTCGAAGCCGAGCTCCTGGAACGCGCGGTCCGGCTCGATCGCGTCGCCCGACTCGTGGCCGAGCAGCCCGGCCACCCGGGCCCGGACGAGGTCGAGGACGATCCGTCGCTGCTCCGCCTCCGGCAGCCCGGCGAGCCGGGCCGCGAGGCCGTCGGCCGGAGATCG
>NZ_MECK01000226.1 GCF_014596465.1 Streptomyces sp. CBMA123
CTCGGCGGGGGTCGCGGCGCGGTGGGCGCCCCGGGCGGCCGGGCCGTCGGCGCGGGCGGCGGTGCGGTTCCAGACCGTGGTGGGGTGCCCGGCGCTCAGGAAGGCGTCGGCGAGGGCCGTGCCCATCAGGCCGAGGCCGAGCACGGCGACGGGGGTGCGGGTGGTGGTCATGGGGTTTCCCTCCGGTCGGCGGTGGCGAGGAGTTCGGCGGGCCGGGCGCGGCGCGGTCCGTTCAGGACGCGCACCATCGGCTCCTCGACGAAGGTGTGCAGCAGCCAGGCGGCCGCCAGCGAGGCGGCGGCCAGGACGACCGTGTACAGCGGCCGGCGGAGTCCATCGGCCGTGCCGTAGGGGTCGAGCAGCGCGTCGCCGTGCTCGATCACCAGGTAGTGCGTCAGGTAGAGCGTCAAGGAGAGCGCCCCGAGCCGCTCGGCCAGCGGGTGGGCGAGCCAGGACGGCCGGTCCAGCCGGTCCGCGTTGGCGGCTCCCGCGATCAGCGCGGCCAGGGGGAGGGCGGTGATCGCGGCGACGCCGAACAGCAGCGGGGAGGCGTGGTCGAGCGGGTAGAGCAGCGCGAAGGCGGCGGCGCCGTGCCAGGTCCGTACGCGGTCGAGCCGGCCCTCCTGGACCAGCCGGGCCAGCACCATGCCGAGCAGGAACTCCGGTATCCGGGTGGGCGGGAAGGTGTAGCCCAGCCAGATCTGACGCAGCGTCAGTCCTAGGCCGAAGGGCGGCCCGCCGAGCAGCGGCCGCGCCGCCGTGAGCAGCAGCGGGATCAGCAGGATCGCGGCGACGGCCGCCGCGGCCCAGTGCCAGAGCCGCTCGGAGCGGATCGCGGCCGTTCGCCGTGCGATGACGGGGAACAGCAGGTAGAAGGCCAGGTCGCAGCAGAGCGACCAGGACACCCCGTTCACCCCGGGGTCGAGCAGGTCGAAGCCGGGCGACCAGGTCTGGACGAGCAGCGCGTTGGGCAGCCAGGCCCGCAGCGGCACGGTCTGCCCGGCGGCCGCGAGCAGCAGCACGCCGGCGAGCAGGGTCACCAGGTGGGTGGGCATGATCCGGGCCGTCCGGCGGCGCCAGAACACCCGGACCGGCTGGTCCGGCCGCCACGCCCAGGTCAGCAGGAAGCCGCTGAGCAGAAAGAAGAACGTCACCGCGGCGAAGCCCAGCCGGAGCAGGGTGGCGCTCTCGCCGTGCCCGTGGGTCCAGATCAGGCTGGAGTGCTGGGCGACCACCGCCGCGGCCGCGACGAAGCGCAGGCCGGTGAGCGAGGGCAGCCGGGACGACCTGCCGAGTGCCAAGAGTGGTCCCGAGATATCGGATTGGGTGGGGAGGGCTCGGTGATCGTATCCGAACATGCCTGGAGGAAAGGCATTGTGACGTTGCCTCGGAAACGCCGGGCCGATTGCATGCTCTGCATACTTTCCTGGTCGAAATGTTGACGGCGGGTCAGATCTGATAGAGATCAGCTACCCGGCTAGGGTGCGTCCGCGATCGTCCGACGTCGCGCCGCCCTGCCCGCCCGACCCAGGACCGGAGACCCACGTGGCCGACAATGACACCCTGCGCCAGTACCTCAAGCGCGTGGTCGCCGACGCCGTCGACACCCGGGAACGGCTGCGGGCCCTGGAGGAGCGGCAGTCCGAACCGGTCGCGATCATCGGCACCGCCTGCCGCTACCCCGGCGGCGCCGACTCCCCGGAACTGCTCTGGAAACTGGCCGCCGACGGCGTCGACGCGGTCGGCGGATTCCCGGCGAACAGGGGCTGGCCGCTCGACTCCCTGTTCCACCCCGACCCCGACACCGTCGGCACCAGCTACGTCGAACAAGGCGGATTCCTGTACGACGCCGATCGATTCGACGCCGAATTCTTCGGCATGTCCCCGAGAGAGGCCCTCAGCACCGATCCCCAGCAGCGCATTCTGCTGGAAATCGCCTGGGAGGCCTGCGAACGCGCCGGAATCGCGCCCGAGACCCTCCGCGGCAGCCGCACCGGGGTGTTCGCCGGAGTGATGTACAACGACTACGGCAGCCGGCCCCACCTGCCCCGCGAGGACTTCGAGGGCTACCTGTTCAGCGGCAGCGCCCCCGGCATCCTCTCCGGACGACTCGCCTACGCCTTCGGCCTGGAGGGCCCCGCCGTCAGCGTCGACACCGCCTGCTCCTCCTCGCTCGTCGCCCTCCACCTGGCCTGCGCGGCGCTGCGCCGCGGCGAGTGCGACCTCGCCCTGGCCGGCGGCGTGACGGTGATGGCCACCACCGCCGCCTTCGTCGGCTTCTCCCGCCAGCGCGCCCTCGCCCCGGACGGGCGGTGCAAGGCCTTCTCGGCGTCCGCCGACGGCGTCGGCTGGGGCGAGGGCGCCGGGCTGCTGATGCTCGCCCGGCTTTCCGACGCGCGCCGGGACGGCCGACGGGTGCTCGCCGTGGTCCGGGGCTCGGCCGTCAACCAGGACGGTTCCTCCAACGGCCTCACCGCGCCCAACGGCCCCGCCCAGGAACGGGTGATCCGCGCCGCCCTCGCGGACGCCCGGCTGACCACCGAGGACATCGACGCGGTCGAAGCCCACGGCACCGGGACGGCGCTCGGCGACCCGATCGAGGCCCGGGCCCTGCTGCGCACCTACGGGCAGCGCTCGCCGGGGCGGCCGGTGTGGCTGGGCTCGCTCAAGTCCAACCTCGGGCACGCCCAGGCCGCCGCCGGGGTGGGCGGGGTGATCAAGACGGTGGAGGCGCTGCGGCGCGGCCGGCTGCCCGCGACGCTGCACGCCGAACAGCCCTCCCCGCACGTGGACTGGGACTCGGGGGCGCTCGCCCTGCTCACCGAGGCCCGCGACTGGCCTGCGGTCGACCGTCCGCGCCGGGCGGCGGTGTCCTCCTTCGGGCTCGGGGGGACGAACGCGCACGTGATCCTGGAGGAGGCCCCGCCGGAGGAGCCGGTCGAGCCGTCGGTCGTGCTGCCGGTGGTGCCGTGGGTGCTCTCGGCGCGCTCCGCCCCGGCCTTGGCGGAGCGGGCGCGGGACCTGCTGGCGCTGGTCGGCGGCCCGGGGGCGGTGCCGGACCACCGGGATGTCGCCCGGGCGCTGGCCGTCACCCGGGCGGCGCTGCCGTACCGGGCGGCGGTGGTCGGCCGTACGGCTGCCGAACTCATCGACGCGCTGGGCGAGTTGGCCGGAAGGGTCGGAACGGACGGGGTCCGGCGGGCGGAGGGGGAGGCGCGGACGGTCTTCCTGTGCCCGGACGGGGACGGGCCCGGTTCGAATGCGGTGGCTGAACTCCGTTCCGCCTTCCCGGTGTTCGCGGCAGCGTACGACGAAGCGGCCGCGGTTGCCGGGGCGGCGGGCGGGTTCGCCGGGCAGGTGGCGCTTCACCGCCTTTACACGGCTTGGGGATTGAGGCCGGTGGTGGTGGGTGTGGGGAGTGGCGAGGTGGTGGCCGCCCACCTGGCCGGGGTGCTCTCCGCGCCGGACGCGGTGGCGCTGCTCGCGGCCCGCGGGCGGTTGCTCCGGCAGGGCGACGACCCGGCGGCCCGGGCGGAGTTCCGGCGGGAGGTTTCGGCGCTGGCCTTCGCCGCGCGGACCTCGCCCCCGGGGTCGGCGGTGAGCGGTGGTGAGGAGCGCGTCGAGTGGTGGGCGGATGCGGAGGCCTGGGCCGAGCGCGCCCTGGCGGGGGAGGGGCCGGTGACGGAGGGGCCGGCAGCGGAGGGGCTGGGGGGCGTGCTGGTGGCCGCGGTCGGGGAGGACGCGCCGCATGCCGTCGTACGGGCGCTGGCCGATCGGTACGTGGCCGGGGCGGCCGTCGACTGGTCCGCCTTCTTCGCGGGGACCAGCGCCCGGCACGTCGACCTGCCGACATACCCGTTCCAGCGTGAGCGTTACTGGCTGGAGCCGACCACACCGGCGAATCCCGGGGTCCCGCCCGCTTCGTCCGCTCAGTCCGCTCAGTCTGCCGCGGCGACGGTCGACGCGGGAGCGCTCGCCCGGCGCGTCGCCGAGCTGCCCGCCGGGGAGCGGCGCGCCCAGCTGCTGGACGCGGTGCGCACCGAGGCGGCGGCCGTCCTGCGGATCGCCGACCCGGCCACCATCGAAGTGTCCCGCCCCTTCCGGGAGTTCGGCTTCGACTCGCTCACCGCCGTCCAGCTGCGCAACCGGCTGGCCGCACTCGCCGGGATCGAGCTGCCGGTCACCGTGCTGTTCAACCACCCCACCCCGGACGCGGTGGCCGACCTGCTGCTCGACCGGCTGGCCGAGAGGAACGGGCCGGACCAGCTCACCGTGCTCGCCGAAGTCGACCGACTGGAGGAGGCGTTGGCGAGCCTGCCGGTCGGCGGCGCGGACCTCCTCGCCGTCACCGAACGTCTGCGGGAACTGCTCGACCGCTTCGGGCGGCTGGAAACCGCCACCAAGGACGAGCTGTTCGACCTCATCGACAACGAGCTCGGCCGGGCCCGGAGCTGACAGCACCGGTCGGTTCCGGAGCTGACAGCACGCCCGCCGAGAGAGGAATCCACCATGTCGGACGAGGAGAAGCTCGTCGACTACCTGCGCTGGGTCACCGCCGACCTGCGCGAAGCACGCCGCCGGATCGCCGAACTGGAGTCCGCGCAGCAGCAGTTGACCCGGCCCTCGCCCTCGCCCTCGGGCGAGCCGATCGCGATCGTCGGCATGGCCTGCCGCCTCCCCGGCGGCGTCGCCTCGCCCGACGACCTGTGGCGGCTGGTGCTCGACGCCCGGGACGCCGTCACGCCCTTCCCCACCGACCGCGGCTGGGACCTCGACGCCCTCTACGACCCCGACCCGGCCGTACCCGGCACCTCCTACGCCCGCGAGGGCGGCTTCGTGGACACCGCCACCCGCTTCGACGCCGGGTTCTTCGGCATCTCCCCGCGCGAGGCCACCGCCATGGACCCGCAGCAGCGGCTCCTGCTGGAGACCGCCTGGGAGGTGTTCGAGCACGCGGGCATCGACCCGACCACCCTGCGCGGCACCGACGTCGGGGTGTTCGCCGGCGCCACCGAGCAGTCCTACCTCGGCCCGGACACCCCGGCCGAGTACGAGGGCTACCTGCTGACCGGGCGCCTGGGCAGCGTGGTCTCCGGCCGGATCGCGTACACCTTCGGCTTCCACGGCCCGGCCGTCACCGTCGACACCGCCTGCTCCTCCTCGCTGGTGGCCCTGCACCTGGCCGTACGCTCGCTGCGCGACGGCGAGTCGACGCTGGCCCTGGCGGGCGGGGTGACGGTACTCGCCTCGCCGCTCGGTTTCGTCGACTTCGCCCGGCAGCGCGGCCTGGCCCCGGACGGCCGCTGCAAGTCCTACGCCGCGGCGGCCGACGGCACCGGCTGGGCCGAGGGCGCCGGGCTCGTCCTGCTGGAGCGGCTCGCCGACGCCCGCCGCCACGGTCACCGGGTGCTCGCGGTGGTGCGCGGCACGGCCGTCAACCAGGACGGCGCCTCCAACGGGCTGACCGCGCCCAACGGCACCGCCCAGGAACGGGTGATCCGCGGCGCCCTGGCCGACGCCGGACTCACCCCCGCCGAGGTCGACGCCGTCGAAGGACACGGCACCGGCACCAGGCTCGGCGACCCCATCGAGGCGCAGGCCCTCCAGGCCGTCTACGGCGCGGACCGGCCGGTCGGACGACCGCTGCTGCTGGGCTCGGTCAAGTCCAACCTCGGGCACGCGACGGCCGCCGCCGGGATCGGCGGGGTGATCAAGACGGTGCAGGCACTGCGGCACGGCGTGCTGCCCCCGACGCTCCACGTGGACGGGCCGACCCCGCTGGTCGACTGGCCGTCCGGCGGGGTCGAACTGCTCACCTCGCGGCGGCCCTGGCCCCCGACAGGTCGGCCGCGCCGCGCGGGTGTGTCCGGGTTCGGCGTGAGCGGGACCAACGCCCACGTGCTGCTGGAACAGGCACCCGAGGCTGAACCCGTGTCTGAGCCCGCGCCCGAACCCGCGCCCGAGGCCCCGCCACTGCCCGCCGTCCCCTGGCTGCTGTCCGCCGCGACGGCGACCGGCCTGCGCGCCCAGGCCGCCCGGCTGCTGGAGCACCTCGAACGCCACCCCGGAACCTCACCCCGGGAGGTGGCCGAGACCCTCGCCACCGGCCGCGCCGCGCTCAGGCACCGGGCCGCCCTGGTCGGCGCCGACGAGGACACCCTGCTGCGCGGCCTGCGCGCGCTCACCGACCGGCCGGACGGGGAGTCGGACCGGGAGCCCGTCCGGCCGGGGCGGCTCGCCTTCGTGTTCCCCGGGCACGGTTCGCAGCGCCCGGAGCAGGGGCGCGGACTCCACCGGGCGTTCCCGGCGTTCGCGACGGCCTTCGACGAGGTCTGCGCCGCGCTGGACCCGCACCTGTCGGCGCCGCTCGGCGAGGTGCTGGACGGCGGGGGAGCCCTGGAGCGCTTCGGGTACGCGCAGGCCGCGGTGTTCGCCTTCGAGGTCGCGCTGTTCCGGCTGCTGGAGTCCTTCGGGGTGCGGCCCGACGTGGTGGCCGGGCACTCGGTCGGCGAACTAACCGCCGCCCACGTGGCCGGGGTGCTGTCGCTGCCGGACGCCGCGACCCTGCTCGCCGTCCGCGGCCGGCTGGTCGAGGCGCTGCCCGCCGACGCGGCGGTGGTGGCGCTGGAGGCCTCCGAGGCGGAGGCGGTCGAGCTGCTGGCGCGGCACGGCGAGCAGGTGTCGCTGGCGGCCGTCAACGCGCCGGCGTCGGTGGTGGTGTCCGGCGCCGCCGAGGCGGTGGGCGAGGTCGCCGCCGAGGTCGAGCGGCGCGGCCGCCGGGTGCGCCGGCTGACGATCAGCCGGGCCGTGCACTCGGCCGGGCTGGACGCGATGCTCCCGGAGTTCCGGCGGGCGGTGGCGGGCGTCCGGCTGGCCGCGCCGACGCTGCCGCTGGTCTCCACGGTGACCGGTCGCCTCGCCACCGCCGGGGACCTGTGCTCCCCGGACCACTGGAGCGCCCAACTGCGCCGCCCGGTGCGCTTCCTGGACGCCGTCCGCACCCTGGCGGCCCAGGGGGTCGGCGTGGCGCTGGAGGTGGGGCCGGACGCGGTGCTGTCGCCGCTGATCGGTGCCTGCCTGGACGGCGGCGACCGGCAGGTCACGGCACTGCCGAGCGTACGGGCGGGTACCGCCGAGGCGCCCGGCCTGATCGGCGCGCTGGGCGCGCTGTGGGCGGCCGGGGTGCCGGTCGACTGGCGTACGGTCCTCGGCCCGCCGCGGCGGACGGGGGCGGCCGAACTGCCGACGTACCCGTTCGAGCGGCAACGGTACTGGCTGACGCCCTCCCGGACCGTGCGGAAGGCAGTCGGCCGGGCGCTCGGACACCCGCTGCTGACCGGCGTCACGGAACTGGCCGGGCGCGGCGAGCTGGTGTTCGCCGGCCGGCTGCCCGGCGGCTCGCCGGCCGAGCTGGTGGAACTGGCCCTGCGGGCGGGGGAGGAGGCCGGGTACGGCGTGCTGGACGACCTGGTGGTGGACGAGCAACGCGCGGCGGTGGAAGCACAGTTGGTGCTCGCCCCGGCGGACGGTGACGGCCGACGGGCCTTCACGGTCCACACCCGGGCGGGGGAGAGCGGGGCCTGGGCGCCGTCCGCCTCGGGCGCGCTCAGCCGGGGTGCCGCCCGGCCGGTCGCGGATGGTGCGGCCTGGCCGCCGCCGGGCGCGGAGACGCTGGACACGGACCTCGACGGGGTGACGGCGCTCTGGCGGACGGACGGGGAGCTGTTCGCCGAGGTGGCCCTCCCGGAGGAGGCGGACGACTGGGGCCTGCCGCCGGAGCTGCTGGACGCGGTGCTGCGCTGCACCGGCCCCGGGCTCGCCGCCGAGTGGCGCGGGGTCCGGCTGTACGCCGCCGGCGCCACCTTGGTACGGGCCCGGATCAGCCCCGGGCCGGACGGTACCGCGCTGCGGCTGACCGACCCCGTCGGCCGTCCGGTCGCCTCCGTGGACGCCGTGGTCCTGCGGCCGCCGGCCGGGCGCGACCAGGCGGCCGAGGCGGAGCGGGCCCGGGCGCGGGACGGGCTGTTCCAGGTGGACTGGGTGCCGGTCACCCCGCCGGCCTCGGTGCCGCCGTTGACCTGGGCCGTGCTCGGCGCCGGGCCGACCACGCCCTTGGGTCGCAGGGTCGAACACCTCGCGGAGGTACTGGACACGATCGGCGGGTACGACGCCGTGCTCGCCCCGCTGACGCCCGTGGCCGGCGCCGACGTTCCGGCGCAGGCTCATCAACTGGCTTTGAGGGCAATGGAGTTGGCCCAGACCTGGCTGGCGGACGAACGCGCCGCCACCGTGCCGCTGGTGGTCGCGACCAGCGGAGCCGTGGCCGGGGCGACCGACCCGGCGGCCGCCACCGTGTGGGGTCTGCTGCGCTCGGCCCAGTCCGAGGCCCCCGACCGGATCGTCCTCGTCGACCTCGATCTCGACGGCGACCCGGCCGCCACCGCCGCCCTCCCCGGGCTGCTCGCCTCCGGCGAACCCCAGGCGGCGATCCGGGCCGGCCGCCTCCTGGTCCCGCGTCTGGCCCGGGCCGTGCCGATGACCCCGTCCGACACCGGAACCCCGTCCGACACCGGAACCCCGACCATGCCCACCGGCGGCACTGTCCTGCCCGCCCGCCGCACCGTCCTGCTCACCGGCGGTACCGTCCTGCTCACCGGCGGTACCGGCGCCCTCGGCGCGGTGTTCGCCCGCCACCTGGTACGCCGCCACGGCGTGACCCGCCTGCTGCTCACCGGCCGGCGCGGGCTCGCGGCCCCCGGCGCGCCCGCCCTGGT
>NZ_MECK01000227.1 GCF_014596465.1 Streptomyces sp. CBMA123
GGGCCGGCCGGAGCGGCGGCCGTGGCAGCGCAGCCGCTGGCCGAGCGGCAGGAGCAGCACCAGCAGGGCGGTGGCCTTGGCGCTCTCCTCGATCACCGGGGTGGCGATCCCGGCGCCGAGCAGCCCGCCGAGGGCGCCCTGGTGGGTGGTCAGGTAGTCGGCGGTCCAGTTGTTGGCGAGGATCGCGACGGTGGTGGCCGCGCAGGCGCCCCAGCCGAGGCAGAACACGGTGTGCCGCAGCGGTACCCGGGCGGTCAGGTTGAGCCAGGCCAGGCCGCCCAGCACGAAGGGCAGCGGCACCATCGCCAGGCCGAGGCCCACCAGCAGTCCGACGGTGCCGGTCTGCCGATGGACCAGGTACAGGATCAGCACCCCGCAGCAGCTCAGGATCAGGACGGCGGCCGCGGTGACCGAGGAGAGCGCCGCCGAGCGGCCACGGCCGGGGGACTGTTCCGGGGAGCCCGGTGCGGAGGGAGCGGCGGGCGGTGACGCGCCGCCGGGCCGGGGCAGCAGCCGGTCGGCCCGGCGCCTCCGGGGCCCCGGGATGGTCCGGGTGTCGCCGGGGCGCGGGACCGTACCCGGTGCGTCGGCGGCGGTGCGGACGGTGGCCCGCCCCGACCGGACGCCACGGCCGCCGCCGGACGGGCTGCCCATGCGGCACAGGGTAGGCCACGGCGGCGGCCCGTCGGGAGGAGTCGGGACGAACGGTTCGTCCCGGGCCGGACCGCCCGTACGGCCCGCCCGGGCCCGTTCGAACGGCGGCGGAGCGTCAGCGGCGGCGGAACAGCAGGTCGTGCACCACGTGGCCCTTGGCGATCCCGGCCCGCTCGAACTTGGTGAGCGGCCGCCAGTCCGGCCTGGGCGCGTAGCCGGGGATGCTGCCGTCCGGGTGGTCCGCGGGCTCCAGCCAGCCGGTGCCGTCACCCTCGGGGTGCAGGTTCTCCAGCTCCGGCGAGGCGGACAGCACGGCCAGCATCTGCTCCGCGTACGGCTCCCAGTCCGTCGCGCAGTGCACCAGGGCGCCCGGGGCGAGCCGGGGCAGCACCAGGTCGAGGAAGGACGGCTGGACCAGCCGGCGCTTGTGGTGCTTGGGCTTGGGCCACGGGTCGGCGAAGTAGACCCGCAGGCCGGCCAGCGAGGCGTCCGGCAGCATGTCGCGCAGCAGGATGACGGCGTCGCCGGCGGCCAGCCGGACGTTCTGCGAGCCGTCGCGCTCCAGCATGCCGAGCAGGTTGCCGTGGCCGGGGGTGTGCACGTCGGCGGCCAGGATGCCGGTCGACGGGTCGGCGGCGGCCATCGCGGCGGTGGTCTCGCCCATGCCGAAGCCGATCTCCAGGGTGACCGGCAGGCCGCCGAACAGCTCCGGCAGGTCGAGCGGGGTGCCGTCGATCGGGACGCCGTACGTCTCCCAGCTCCGGTCCAGGGCGCCCGCCTGGGCGTTGGTCATCCGGCCCCGGCGCGGCTGGAAGCTGCGGATGCGCCGCTCCCGGTGCTGTTCCTCGGTGGCCTTGTGCGGGTACATCGGCGCGGGGTAGGCGGCCGGCGCCGCGGACAGCCGGGCGGACGGCGATTGCTGGGGGATCGGGGCGGTGGCAGTCACAATCACCCGAGTCTACGGGGCCGCGCGGGGCGCCCGGAGGGGTGTGTGACGGGGTTCATCCGCGGGGCTCCCGCCGGGCCTCCCGTCGCCCTCCCGCCGGGCCTCCGCCGGCCTCCCACCGGGCTCGTGCCGCGCCCTTCGCCGGACCAGCCCCCGCTCAGCCGCCGGCCGCCAGCGCGGCCAGGGCCCGGCGGGCCACCTCGCGGCCGATCGGCAGCGAGGCCGTAGCGGCGGGGGAGGGGGCGTTCAGCACGTGCACCGTGCGGCGCGGGGAGCGCGGGTCCTCGGGGTCGAAGCCGGCGAAGGCGAAGTCGTCCAGCAGCGAGCCGTCCCGGGCCACCGCCTGGGCCCGTACCCCGGCGGCGGCCGGCACCAGGTCGGCGGCGGTCACGGCGGGCAGCAGGCGCCGGACGGCGGTGGTGAACGCCCGCTTGGACAGCGAGCGGTGGAGCTCGCCGACCTCGTAGCGCCAGTGCCGCCGGAGGATCCGCCAGGTGCCGGGGAAGGCGAGGGTCCCGGCCAGGTCGCGCGGGTGGACGGTGCGCCAGTCGTAGCCCTCGCGGGCCAGCGCGGGCACCGCGTTCGGGCCGACGTGGACGTCCCCGTGGATGCCCCGGGTGAGGTGCACCCCGAGGAAGGGGAAGGCCGGGTCGGGCACCGGGTACACCAGTCCGCGCACCAAGTCCCGGCGCTGCTCGGCCAGTTCGTAGTACTCACCGCGGAACGGCACGATCCGCACCCCCGGGTCGTCCCCGGCCAGCCGGGCGATCCGGTCGCTGTGCAGCCCGGCGCAGTTCACCAGCACCCGGCAGCGCAGCTCCCCGTCGGCGGTGCCGACCGTCACGCCGTCCCGGCGCCGGGCGACCGTCCGGACCTCGGTGCCCGGCCGCAGTTCGGCGCCCGCCTCCCGGGCCAGCCGGGCGTACGTCGTCGCGACGGCCGGGAAGTCGCAGATGCCGGTGGTGCCGACGTGCAGCCCGGCCCGCCCGCGGACCGCCGGCTCGTACCGGGCGATCCCGGCCCGGTCCAGCTCGGTGACCGGGATGCCGTTCGCCCGGCCGCGCTCGGCCAGCGCCGCAAGTCGGGGCAGTTCGGCGTCCTCGGTCGCCACGATCAGCTTTCCGGTGACCTCGTGCGGGATGCCGTGCTCGCGGCAGAACGCCACCATCTCGGCGGCGCCCGCGACGGCGAACCGGGCCTTGTACGAGCCGGGGCGGTAGTAGACGCCGCTGTGGATCACCCCGCTGTTGCGCCCCGTCTGGTGCGCCGCGAAGCCGTTCTCCTTCTCCAGCACCGCCACCCGCAGCCCGGAGTCGCCCCTGGTCAGGGCGTACGCGGTGGCCAGGCCGACGATGCCGCCGCCGACCACCACGACATCGAACCCGCCGTCCGCCACGCTGCGCTCCTCGTCCGCCGCCCGACCCCTGCGGCCGATGGTGCCACGGGAGTCGGCCGTCGGCGCCGGTTTCCCGCAGGTTGCACCGGTGGCCCTCGGCGGGCTTCGCGCCGCGCTCCGGTCGACGTCGCGCCGTGCGTCGGTCGGCCCGTCAAGGCTCCGCCGCTTCGGTGCGTGGTCCGTCGTGCGTGGTCCGTCGTCCGTCGTGCCGCTGTGGGTGGGGCATGCCGAGGTGGACGGCAGAACACTGCCGCCCACCTCGCCGTGCGGGGTGGAGCCGCTCCCCAGTGGCTCCACCCCCGGTGCGGCCGGGGCGCTCGCGCGCCGGGCCCCCGGCCCCGCGCGTCCACCGCCGTCCCCCGTCCGGCCGCGTGGTGGTGTGGCCCGGTCCCCCGACCCGGCACACCACCGTCCCCCCGCTAGACCTCCCAGGGCCAGCCGGCGTCGGCCCCCGCCTCCAGGAGGGGGATCAGCCGGAAGGCCGCGTCGCTGAGGCCGCCGAAGGTGTGCCGGTTGGCGACGCCGCTCGGGCCGTGGCCGGTGGCGTAGCCGGCCAGGTTCCAGGTGTAGACGGGTATCCGGGCCGGTACGGCGGCCAGCGGGTCGCTGCCCCGGTAGCCGAAGCCGGGCTGCTCGTCGGTGACGATCACCACCCGGTCGTGGCCCCGGTAGTGGGTGCGGACGGCCTCGGCGGTGTTGGTGCCGCCGAGGTTCGAGAACCGCTCCAGCACCCGCAGCACCGCCTCCCCGCGGCCGACCTCGATGACCCGGCTGCTGCTGCCGAACTCGACCAGGTCCGCCTCGGCCGCCCGCACCTTCAGCGCGGTGCCGAAGATCGCCGCCGAGTCCGCCCGGTTGAGCTGGGTCTGCGCGCTGGGCCGGTCGAACATCGAGCCGGAGCGGTCCACCAGGATCAGCGTCCGGCCGGGCAGCTCGGGCACGTTGGCGAGCGAGTGGCCGAGCGCCGTCTCCAGCGCGTGCCCCCACCGCAGCGAGGGCGCGTGCCGGTAGGCCGCCAGGTAGCGGAACGGGAACTGGCGCGAGCGCCGCACCTCGCCCCGGTCCGAGACGCGCCGGGCCACCTCGGCCGCGACCGCGTCCGACACCCGGGCCTGGTCGAAGTTGCGCAGGTTCCGCACCAGCGCCATCGGGCCCATCGAGGGGATGACCGCCTCCCAGACCGGCGCGTCCAGCGGGCCCTGCAGCCAGCCCGCCAGCGCCTCCCAGGTCAGCCCGGCGGCGGCCAGCCGCTCCGCGCCGTCCGGCGCCGTCACGGCGGCCCGGCGCTGCTCGACCGGCAGCGCGAGCAGCTCGCGGTTGGCGGTCAGCATCCGGTCGGTGACCGGCGGGACGGCCTCCTCCGGCCGGTGCCGGCGGTCCAGGGCGTAGCCGAACAGCGCGCCCTGCCAGGGCTTGGCCGGGTCCGGCGTCGGGTGGGTCAGCTCCAGGACGTCACCGAAGCGGTAGCCCTTGCTCGCGGTGTCGTACTTGAGCAGCGCGCGGGCGTCGTACAGCCGCCGCACCGCGTCCGCGACGCCGCGCTTGAGCGGCTTGGGCAGCGCCCGGCCGTAGCGCGAGGTCCAGTAGGCGAGCAGCTCGCCGGGCTCGTCGGCGCGCCGCAGCACCGCGTCGACGGCCTGCCGGGAGTACCCGTGGGCGCCGGCGTCCAGCCGGGCCCGGGTGAACTCGGCGGCGCCGACCAGCGCGGCGGTGCGCAGCTGTGCCCCGTACCGCAGCCAGCGCAGCAGCCCGAGGGTCCACTCCGGGTCGCTGACGGCGAGTTCGCGCACCAGGGCGGTGTAGCGGTCGTCGCGGGCGCCGCCGCGCTCGTAGAAGGTGTCCTGGCCGACCAGGTTGGCCACGGCCAGCAGGAACAGCTCGGACTTGCCGTCCCGGACGTACCCGACGCCGCCGTTGCGGTTGGCGACGCGTCGCCCGGTGGTGGTCACCGGCGACGTGGGAGTCGCCTTGGCCTTGCGGAAGTTGAACCTGGACATGCTGCAGCCCCCCTCGGCGTGCTTGGTCGTCTACGGGAGGGAGGCATGCCGCGGCCGGGGTGCCCGAGATCATGCCGGCCGTCGTCCGACGGCCGACCTCGGCGGAGGTGTATGCCTTGTGCTCTACCGGATTGAGCTAGCGGCCGCACTCGCGCACGGCACGCCCGGGATTTGAACCCGGAGCCGCAAGATCCGAAGTAACCCCCGCCTGCGCACCGGGCACTCCGAAGCGCAGCTGCCTCCCGAGATCAGGTCGGCGGCGGTGTTTCGCGGGTTCGAACCGCTGCGCCGGAATACCGGCGCCTACCAGAAGTAACCGCTGCCTTCGCACCGGGAGGTGCGGAATTCTATTCACGTGTAGGTGTCCAGAGTTCAAGGTCGGCTGAGGTGACGAAGCTGCTCTACCAACTGAGCTACACCGGCCCGAAAAGTACCGGTGGCGGGACTCGAACCCGCGACCTGCCCATTAGGAGTGGAAGTAACCTCTGCCTGCGCACCTGGACGAGAGTGACCTTATCCAGGCCCCTCCCGCAGGTGCATCCCATTTATCGGCAGGCCGTTCCATCGGGCCGTTCCGTCAGGCCGTTCCGTCAGGCCGTTCCGTCAGGCCGTCCCGCCGGCTCCGGCGGCTCACGCCGGAGCGACGATCACCGCCCGCGCCCGCTCGGTCAACTCCCGTACCCGGCGCTCACCCTGGAAGGGCTCCAGCCGGCGCAGCATCTCCACCACGTACTCCCGGCTGCGCTGCGAGGAGATCCGGCCGGCCACCTCGACGGCGCGCTCGCCGGCGGCGACCGCGGCGTCCAGGTTGCCCGCCTCGGCCTCGGCCATCGCCGAGACCACCAGCCGCAGGCCGTGCGAGCGGACGAAGCCCTCGGTGGGCTTGGCCAGCGCCTCGCGGGTGAACTGCCGGACCTTGGAGGGCACTCCGAGGTCGCGGAAGCACTCGGCGGCGTCGGCGGCGAGCCGGTCGTAGGCGTAGAAGTCGATCCACGCCGGATCGGGGTCCCCGGCGCGCGACCGTTCGAGTGCGCTCTCCGCCGCGCCGAGCGCCGTCGCGCACGCCGCCGCGTTGCGGGCCTTGGCCTGGGCCCGTGCCTCCACCAGATGGAAGAAGCTCATGGTCCGGGCGGTGGCCAGGCTGCGGTTGCGCTCCAGCGCGGCCTGGGCGAGGTCGACGGCCTCCTCGGCGAAGCCCCGGTAGCCGGCCTGCAGGCTCATCGAGGCCAGCACATAGCCGCCGAGCGGCACGTCGGCGGCGGCCCGGGCGAGCCGCAGGGCCTGGATGTAGTACCGCTGGGCCGCCTCGTGCTGCCCGGTGTCGAAGGCCATCCAGCCGGCCAGCCTGGTCAGTTCGGCCGTCGCACCGAACAGAGCCCGGCCGACCGCGTCGCTGTACGAGGCCAGCAGCAGCGGCGCCGCCTCCACCCGCAGGCACTCCGGCACCATCGACGAACGCCAGTCCCCGCCACCGTACTTGGAGTCCCAACGGCGGGCCTCCTGGGCGGCCTCGCGGAGCTTGACGGCGTCCGAGTGGCCGACCCGGTAGGAGGAGTTCTCGCTGGGGGAGCGCGGCACCTCGCGGGCCACCGAGCCGTCCGCCGGGTTGATCAGCCAGCGGGAGACGGGCGTCGCGTACGCGGCGACCGAGAAGGTGCCGGCCAGGCTGTCGCTCCAGCGGCCGCCGCCGGGCCCGCGCCGCAGGTCGAGGTCGACCCGGAAGAGGTCGGTGGCCGAGCGCACCGCGTCGGCGACCTCGCGCGGGAAGGCCAGGCCGAGTTCGGGCGCCGGGTCGGTGTCGCCCAGGCCGATCTCCTCCAGCGGGACGGGCCGGCCGAGCTTGCCGCCGATCGCGGTGGCGATCAGGTGCGGGACGGGCCCCTGCGGGACCATGCCCTTGCTCACCCAGCGGGCCACCGAGGTCTTGTCGTAGCGCAGTGTCAGACCGCGCTGGGCGCCCAGGTCGTTGACCCGGCGGGCCAGTCCGGCGTTGCTGATCTGGGCGAGGGTCAGGAGCGTGCCGAGCCGTTCGTTCGGTCCTCGTGGGCTGACGGTCATGGTGGCGGCGGCACCTCCTGCGGCCTTGTGCGCGGGGCCCGGGCGGCGCCGGGCCGTAGCTGCTGTACCTAGAGTAGTCGGACGCGTTCCGACGGTTAAGAGGCCGCATTCCGGATGGCGGGATCGCGCACCCGGCGGTGTCGCGCCGGGCTGCCGCGGGAGTTGGTCCGGACCACCCGGGGCGGTTCGGCCGCGTCGCGCGCCGGAGCGCCGTGCTCCGGTCCCGTGTTCACGTGCGCCCGGCCGTGCCCCCTGGCCCGACCGGCCGCGCGGCGATTCGCTGGTGGTCGTGGGTCGGCCCGCCGTCGAGGACCCGGCGGGCCGGGGGATGCCGCCGCCTCAATCCCCGCGGGCGGCGGTTGAGTCCGGGAGGGCATGCGGATGCCCTCCCGGGCGGGGCGACGCCTTTCGGCCATCTCGCGATGCCCATGTCAAGGGTGCCGCCCGGGCGGTCCGGGCCACGGAGGGGGAGGCCCGGCCCGCCCGCATCCACCCCCGCGCCCAACTCCTGCCCCGGGTGCGCCGAAACGGAAGCGGAACCGACAACACCGGCCCCGACGGCGGCCGGTGGTGGCACGATGTCTCCTGACGGCGCGCCGGAACGAGGGCACGCCCGGACGCGCGTGCGGGCCGCCCGGAAACCGGGGCCGCCCCGGCACCCCACCCGGCCGCCCGCCCGGCGCCGGACGCGCCGCGCGAGTGCAGGTCCTCGTCCGGTGGAGGCGCGATGCGGTGGCTGACGGGCTGGAGCACGGGTGCGCCCCGGGCGGGAGTGCCCGCCCACGAGGCCCTCGCCACGGTCGCCCCCATCGCCGCCCGACCCCTCTGGACCGGCCCCAACCCGCTCTGGGCCGTGGGCGACTGGCGCCCCGAGGAGATCCGCCTGGTCACCCTCCGCCCCGGAGCCCCCGCCGTCGTCAGCACCGGCCCCACCACCCCCGACCCGGTCGCGGACACCCCCGCCACCACCCGGCTCGCCGTCCTCGGCCACTGCGGGGCCACCGACCCCGAACTCGCCGCCGGCCTCGCCGCCGCCCGCGGCGGCGCCGTCCGCCACCTCACCGCCTGGCCCGGCAGCTACACCGTGGTGCTCCGCACCGGCACCCGCTCCACCCTGCTGCTCACCGACCTCGCCGGCGCCCAGCCCGTCTTCCACACCCCCTGGGCCGGCGGCACCGCGTACGCCACCGCCGCCCTCCCGCTCGCCGACCTGGTCGGCTCCGCCCTGGACACCGGCCACCTCGCCGCCCGGCTCGCCTGCCCCGAATCCCCGGAGGCGCTCGGCACCGGCACCCCGTACCTGGGCGTCCAGCGGGTGCCGCCCGGCCATGTGCTCGCCATCCGCGGCGGCCGCCCGTACCTGGACGCCTACGACGAACCGCCCGGCGCCGACCAGCCGCGCGACGAGGCGCCCGCCATCCGCGAACTCACCCGCGCCCTGCTGGAATCCGTCCGCTCCCGGGTCCGCACCCCCGCACCGGCCACCGACCCCACCGGGCGGGCCCGGCTCGGCGTCGACCTCTCGTACGGGACGGCCTCCGCCACCGTCGCCCTGCTCGCCGCCGCCGTGCCGCTGCCACCGGTCCCGGCGGGCGGGCTGCCGGCGGCCCGGGCCGGGGCGGGCGTCGGCGCCAGGGCCGGT